>CAZWNO010000074.1:0-20311 GCA_964635845.1 uncultured Chromatiales bacterium | reverse complement strand
TACGGCCGGATGGGAGGCATCATCCCGTCACCCGAGGAGGTGGTCGAGGTGGTCAAGGATATGTATTCGAAGATTCAGTAACAGAGGCATACATGGAAAAGAGCACGCAGGAAATAGAACACCATTACGACGAAATGAGCATCGTCTGTGAGCGTCCTTCGACGCTGCTCGACACGCGCATGCACTACTGTCCGGGCTGCGGGCATGGTGTCGCGCATCGCATCCTGATGGAAGCGGTCGAGGAGCTCGGCATCCAGGAACAGACCATCGGCGTCGCTCCGGTCGGCTGCTCGGTGTTTGCCTACCACTACATGAACATCGACATGCAGGAAGCCGCGCACGGCCGGGCCTCCGCAGTCGCGACAGGGATCAAGCGCTGCAGGCCGGACAACTACGTGTTCACGTATCAGGGTGACGGCGATCTCGCGGCGATCGGCACGGGTGAGACCATACATACCGTCAACCGCGGCGAGAACATCCTCATCGTGTTCATCAACAACGCGATCTACGGGATGACCGGCGGCCAGATGGCACCGACGACTCTCCTGCACCAGAAGACGTCCACGACGCCGTACGGCCGGGAACAGCCTTTCATGGGGAACCCGCTGAAAATCACGGAATTGCTGGCACAGCTTCCGGGCGCATTCTATGTCACGAGACAGGCTGTGAACACGCCGCTGAACGTGCGTCGCGCGAAGAAAGCCCTGCTGAACGGCCTGAAGTGGCAGTCGCTGAAGAAGGGCACCTGCTTCGTGGAAATCGTCAGCAACTGTCCCACCAACTGGGGCATGCGGCCGGCCGATGCCAACAAATGGCTCGAGGAAAACATGCTGCCATTCTATCCGCTCGGAGACATGAAAGTACCGTCAAAGGAGGACATTGAGAATGCTTGAAGAAGCCATTTTCGCCGGATTCGGCGGCCAGGGGGTGCTGTCGATGGGACAGACGCTCGCATACGCGGGCATGATCGAAAATCGCGAAGTGTGCTGGATGCCTTCCTACGGTCCTGAAATGCGCGGCGGAACCGCCAACTGCATCGTCACGGTCAGCTCCGAGGAGATCAGCAGTCCGATCATCGGCCGCTTCGATACCGTCGTGGCGCTCAACCAACCTTCGCTCGACAAGTTCGAGGCGGCGGTGAAGCCCGGCGGCACGCTGATCTATGACAGCACGAATATCATCGATCCGCCCAAGCGCACCGACATCGACATCGTTCCCATTCCGGCATCGGAGGAATCGGTGAAGATGAAGAATACCAAGATCATGAACATGATCGTGCTCGGTGCGTTCCTTGCCAAGCGCAAGGCCGTCAAGATCGAGAGCGTTCTCGATGCGCTGCGCAAGGTGCTGCCGGAGCGGCACCATCATCTCATACCCCTCAACGAGCAGGCGCTGCAGCGGGGAGCGGAACTGGCTACCTCCGCAATGCCTGTCCCCTGAGCAGGGAAACGAATTCGAAAAAGCGGAACCACACGGTTCCGTTTTTTATTTCTTCCCTGATCCGGAAGCGTGCGGACACTGGTGAGAACAGGCGAACGGGGCGATGACGACGAGGAACCTGAGGGCCGCCGAATCGTGTTGCATCGCAACCTGCGCTTGCGTATTCTTTTCCGATATATTTGTGCAGGAATTCGGCACGTAACTCGAAATCATCTGAAGTGTTATTCCCGTATGAAATCCGTTCCGATCATTCTCGCCCTGTTACTCCTGTCCGTCGCCCGGCTGCCGGCCCAGCAGCTCCAGGTCGACGCACCGGAAAAATCGCTGGGTGAGATGCGTCCTTTCGATCATCGCGCGGTGACATTCACGCTCATCAACGCCGCGGCCGACAGCATCTTTCTCGGCGAACCGAAGCCGAGCTGCGGCTGCACGGCGACGATGCTCGACCGGTCGAGATTGGCTCCCGGCGACAGCGCCAGGCTCTCGGTGGAGTTTCGCGCATCGCCGGGCATGGTGGGGCCGGTGAACAAATCCGTGACGCTGTACGGCAGGATCGGCGGGGTTGAGCAGAAAT
This sequence comes from uncultured Chromatiales bacterium, assembly GCA_964635845.1. GTDB lineage: Bacteria > Bacteroidota > Ignavibacteria > SZUA-365 > SZUA-365 > SZUA-365. Next base: position 18,297 of record CAZWNO010000074.1, on the reverse strand, counting down.
TCGCTGTGCTTCACGTGCACGGGGAAATCGTGGCCGACCTGAAATTCGAACCGGGCGTGCTGCAGTTCAGCGCCGGGATCGGTGACACGGTGCAAGTGGAAGCGCTGCTTCGGTCGAACACCGACAGAGCCGTCACGCTTGAAAATATTTCGGCGGTCATCACCGCGTATGTGGATACCACGGCGGGAAACATCTACCATGTCGCACAGGTACAATCGCGTCCCTTCACCGCGTTCACCCTGGCACCCCGGTCGGCAGTGATCGATACGGGTGACAGCATGAAGGTTGTGCTCACACTTTATCCCCAGGAGAAAGGACAGGTAAACGGGACGATCCGCATTCCGCTCAAAGACGCCGAATTGCGAATTCCTGTCGTCGGCGTCGTCCTGAGACGACGGGAATAGAATTGGGGTGAGGAGGGGAGGAGGTGACTGGTCTTTCGGTTATAAAAATTGTAAATTAGCGTAATTACCATACACGGAGGATTTGAAATGAAATATGCGATGACGTCCGCAGCGCTGATATTGTTTGTCCTGAGCTTCACGATGAGAGGGCAGGCCCAGACAGAGGGTCAGAACGCGGCCGAAGCTGTACAGTGCTTCGGCATCGTCGGTACTTCGGACTACTATTTCGGGGAGATCGATCAGAACGCGACCGTCGAACACACCTTCATCTATAAGAACAACTGCTCCGAAACGGTCGAGATCGAATCCGCGCGCGCCAGCTGCGGCTGCACAGCCGCCGTGCTATCGGAAAAGGTGATTCCTCCCGGCGGGGAAGCGCAGATCCAGGTCAAGTTCACCCCTCCGAGAGGCACCCGCGGCAAGGTGACCAAGACCGTGAGTGTCTACCTCAAGGGCGACAAGAAACCGCATTCCATCATCCGTTTCTCGGCGACGATCAAGACGGACCTCGACATCCAGCCGCAGTATATCCACCTGCTCGGCGCCGAGGTCGGGAAATTCATCGAAGGGAAGGCGACGCTGAAGAACACCTCCGACAAAGAACTCATCGTGGACGGCATCTCCATCAACATGACCAGCTATGCCGACACGACGGGGGACGGTCGTACGGTGGCCATACCTCTCGACGGCTCGGTCGTCACACCGGCCAAGCTCGTTCTCGCTCCCGGCCAGAGCGGTGACATCAAGGTCACCGTGCTGCCCCAGTACAAGGGACAGATCAACGGCGCGGTGCGGCTGAAAGCCGGCAACAACGAGCAGATCATCCAGGTCTGGGGCACCGTGCGCGACGCGGTCTCCACTTCCATGCGCCGGGCCGAACCGGATGCGGGGACCGTCAAGCTCGACGGAAAACGGTAATCCTACTGAACAGCAGGCGGAGAGAGAATGAAACGGGTCATACCGGAATACACGACACTCGAGGATATCATCCAGGACGCCATGGACAAGGAGAGCGACGCACATCGCTTCTATATGGAAGCGGCGGAACTTGCGCCGGCCGCGGAAATACGGGATTTCCTTCTGGAGATGGCGGAGATGGAGAAGGGGCACGCCGAAATGCTTGCCCGCAAACTCGAGAGTGTCCGATCCGATAAAACCGTGATGGACGGCATCCTGTCGAGCTTCGACGACGAAGCCGAACCGGACAAAGTCGTCTGAAATATCTCTTCCATCGTCAATGAAAACCCCCACGCGTTCGCCGCGTGGGGGTTTCTGTATTCAGGGCTGGTGCGCTGCCGTCGGGAAGGGGTTCCGGCTATTTCGTCCGCACGAATTCGATGCGGCGGTTGATCTGGCGGCCTTCCTCGGTGGCATTCGTCGCAGCGGGCTTGTCGGGACCGAAGCCCTTGGAGCCCAGGCGCGCCGCGTCAACTCCCTTGTTGATCAGCCATGCCTTGACGCTCTCGGCCCGCTGGCGTGAGAGACGCATGTTGAGCGACCGGCTGCCCTTGTTATCGGTGTGCCCATGGATCTCGACGATGATCTCCGGATTGAAACGGAGCGTGTTGTACGCCTTCTGGAGAATATCCTCCGATTCCGGAAGGATCTCCGCACTTCCCGTGTTGAAGACGATCCCTTCGAGCACCAATGCCTTGCCGACTTCCGCCTTCAGCTGGACATCGTCCTTACGATCGAGGGGATCGGTGCCGCGTTTCACTTCGACACCGTCATCAACCGTACCCTTGTCGGTGTCGGCCTGATCGGGACGCGTTCTGTACTTCTTTACCTCGTCGGCGTCCCCGAGTCCGTCACTGTCGGTATCGAGCATGAGCGGATTGCAGGAATACTGGTTGACCTCGTCGCCGTCGGTCAGCGAATCGCCATCGGTGTCCGGCTTGAGAGGATCTGTCTTGTGCTTCGTGACCTCGGCACCGTCCGCGAGTCCGTCCTTGTCCGTATCGGCGACAAGCGGATCGGTTTTATGGCGGTTGATTTCGTCGCCGTCATTGAGTCCGTCGCGGTCGGTGTCAGCCACGGTGGGTTGCGTCTTGTGCGTGTTCACCTCGGCGCCGTCGGTCAAACCGTCACCGTCGGTGTCCGGCTTCAATGGATCGGTCTGGCTGCCATGCACCTCCTGCCCGTCGTTCAGCCCGTCGCCGTCGGTGTCGTGCACGAGGGGATTTGTGCCGTGCGTGCGGACTTCCGCGCCGTCCTTGAGTCCGTCGCCGTCGGTATCCGGATTCCGCGGATCGGTGCCGAGTCCCCGCTCCTCGCGATTTGTCAGCCCGTCGCCGTCACTGTCGACATCCCCGCCTTCGCCGACCATGGTCAGGCCGAAGTTGAGGGTCCAGAATTCGTCGTTGACGCCGGATTCGATCAGGTTCAGTTTATCTCCCAGGACGTAGTGGAAGCCGCCGTAAATTTCGAAGGCGATATTCTCCCGCATCATGAACTGCAGCCCGAGGCCGACGGGAATGACGCCCTGCCAGGCATCCTCGCCCTGGTGGCGATGCACATCGCTCCGCGTTTCGTAATGTCCCACATGCATGACACCGGCGCCGGCGTACAGGTAGGTGTTGAAGTCTCCAAGATCGAAAGGACTGAAGAGCAGGCGCAGGTCCACGGGATGGATCCTGCTCTCGAAATCGCTGCCGTTCACGCGGCCGCTCGCGAGGCCGAGTTCCGCGACGAAATGCGACATCAGTCCCTGGCGCAGATAGCCGCGGGCGATGTAATTGATGCGACCGTTATTGACCTCCGTATTGCCTTCGGTCGCGCCATAGCTGAATCCAGCGCCGAATCCCTGATCGATGAACTGCGCGCTCGCCTCGAAACCGGCCAGCAGCGCGCAGAGAAAGGTTAACGCACTGAATGTTCTCACAGTGACTCTCCTTCTTCAGTAGATAAACGGGTAAGAATCTATGTGAAGATTCTCGTTTCCGGACAGACTCTCCGCCAAGGTACATTTTAATCAAGAAAATTTCCACAACAGGGCAGCTATAATCGGTTTGAAAAAGGTAGGCCGCTTCCGTATATTTTATGCTCGATTGATTTGCCCCCGGAGAGATGCCAGAGCGGTTGAATGGGGCGGTCTCGAAAACCGTTGAGCCCTCATGGGTTCCCTGGGTTCGAATCCCAGTCTCTCCGCACCACAACGCCAGATCGCAGGGTCTGGCGTTCCTGTCCTAATCACGGCCGAGATGTCCCGCGGCGATGTCCATCACGCGGGTGAATGCTTCATCGATCGCTTTATCGTTGGCAACGGTCGGAGGGAATGGGGTGATATGGGAGTAGGGAAATCCGAAGTCCAACACGTCGACCTTCGTCGGAATATCGCGGAAACTCCCCTGCAGGGTGTTCAGCACCTCTGACGGAGGAATGACGCTGTCCCGGAGCAGGGCGAGCGCGCTGATGCGGCCGGAGAGTTCGCCGAGACGCCGCTCCCGTTCGGCGCGCTGCGTATGATACGAGAGCATGCTGCGGAAGTACCTGCCGGCGGGATGCCCATCCCCGAAGTAATGCGCCAGGCGGGGATCGCGGAGAAATTCATTCTCGAGACGCTGATTGAAGAACGAGTACAGGGCTATGGTCGCCTCGCTGTCGAGGATGTACCGCGAGGTCGGATTCATGCGGTCGAGCGTGGGACCGCCGCAGAAGAGGAACAAGCGGCTGGAAGAGAAGAGTCCGTCCTCATCGGCCATCAGGAGGATTTCGGAGAGGAAGGCCCCGATGGAATAGGCGAAGAGGTCCACTCGTGTCTCTGCGGGAAGACCGGCCAGACGTCCCGAACGCATTTCGCGGAGCAGAAAGAGGATATCCTCGTATGCCTGCAGGCCGGACCAGAAGAACCGCTGGGGAAGCATGTGCAGACGCGAACTGATCGCCGCGTTGGAGAAGGAGGAAGCGGTGACGGCAGGGAAGGCGCTGCGCCTTTCCGCGGAAACCTTTGCCATGCGCCGCGCGTCGGACCACGGAATCGGGGTGCGGCTCATGTGGAAAGCGATCGGGAAGAGCAGCACCGATTTCCCGGTCCGCCGCACGAGGCGTAGCGCCCAGGGCAGGTATTTGTCCCACCGCTTCTCGTTCAATCCGTGCAGCAGCAGAATCAGCCCGCGCGGCTCACGCTCCGCGGGTTGCATCAACAGGCAATGGTACCGGTAATTGCTCTCGACGTCGCAATCCGGCATCAGCAGGCTCCCGTCACCCGGACGAAACACTTCGGCGTCGTACCTTTCCGTACTGCCATCGAAGCGGCATGCGTGGGCATTGCACCGGTACGAAAGCGCTCCGGGAAGCACCTCGCGTGCGGCGGAGAAGACTTCAATGCTGCGGAGCGTGATCCCGAGCCGGGTGGAATCGGATTCCGGTGACGGCGCGGACACCTGGGACAGGATGGCGAATTCTTCTCGATAGAGCATAAGGCATGTTCCTCCTCACTTGAGACCGGCTCCCATGAACTCAACCTGCGTGAAATCCACTCAAGATACAAGGAGATGCGAGGCAGCAGGCTACACGACGGGACAAGTGGGTCAATCTCCCTTCTCGAGCAGTCGGAGGGCAAACTCCATCGTCGTATCCTTCCCGGCGAGGAAATCCTGGTAGTTCTGCCTGACGAGGTGGTCGGGAAAAACACCCCGCGCGCGATCCATGCCGGTGACCGAGGCGAGATATGTCGTCGTGGGGATGAACTGCAGCAGCCGCGTGTGGTCGAGATGCAGCTGCTCGATCGCGGCGTTGCATGCGAAGGACCCGCCGGTTTCGCTGCCGACGAGAATCCCGATCCCGTGCATTTTCAGAAGCGCACAGAAATGACCGGACGTGGAGAAATTACCGCCATCCACCAGCACCACCAGTCTGCCGCGGAACGGCCTCGCAGCGCGGGGAACCGGCGCGGTCAATTCCGCATAGCTGCCGTACTCCTCCGCGAAATAGGGCACGGGCGCTTTCTCGAGATACGAGAACAGGAGTGCCGCGCAGAAGGGATCGCCGCCATCGTTGCCGCGGATGTCAAGGATCAGCTTTCCGATCCCCCGCTCGTCGATCAGCTGAAAGCAGCTGTCGAGAAAGGCCCGGAAATAGGGGACACGGTCGTAATAGCTGAAACTGCTGATCGTCATGACCGCCGCCGTCCTGTCGTCACGCACGGCGAAGCGCGGTTTCGGAGCCGGAAACACGATCGGACGGATCCGGTCGAGGCCGGTGGAACGCAGTGTCGCTTCCGCGGAGGTCTTTCTGCCCGGAAGGGCGTACTTCACTCTGAAGCCTGGCGCGAAACCGTACGTTCCCGCATAGAGCATCGGGAATCGGCGCTCGACCTGGCTGATGCGGAAATTCCGGTTGTGCGCATCCGCGGAGCAGAGTTTCACCAGTTCTTCGAAGATCGCGCCGGCGGGACGTTCGTCAATCTCCTCGAGTATGCTGCCGACAGGGACCTGGCGGTCCTCCCCGAAATAGCCGACGACGACGGGATGGCCGTCCATCATCCGCAGCTGCAGCGGGAAAATCGATTCGCCCGCGTAAGTCCAGTAGGCCTCGGACAACCACACGCTGCTCTGCCCGCAGCCGATCGCCGCCGCGACGGGTGCGACAACGAGCCGGAAAAACTCGTGCGCCTGCATGGGACGATCGATCAGCGCCTGCTGACGATCGAAGAGCGCGTCGAATTCATCCTCACTGGTGTACTCATACAGACAGCAGTGCCGCTTCTCCAGATTTTTTCTCAGCTGCGCGAAGTCCTCGCGAAGGTCCTCCACGGAGAACAGGACGGGCATGCCCACCGCCGCGAGATCGTAGCGGTCGATGAAGAACTCACCCGTCTCCACATTCTGCGGGTTGCCGGTGAGCTTCACGATACGGTTGCCGAAAGGCGGATTGTCAGGATTCGGCTGCCACTCCCAGAAAACCTTTCCGTCGGGTTTCTGCAGCAGGTACTTGTACTCGATCTCGGTTCCCGCCTCGCCGTCAAGCGTGAAGACGCCGGCGAAGATGCCATCGCCGTCTTCATCGCGCAGTTCAAGAGCGTCGCCTCCCCATTCGGTGAAGGTACCGCGCAGGATCACGCGATCGCCGTTCGCCGGCACGAAGAATTCCCGATCGAACGCGTCGCTCAGATCCACGCGGAATCCGATTTCATTCTGGCCCGCAACCTCCCCCGCAAAACCGAGGAAACAGAAAAAGGCGATCATCCACCGCATGGCAGAACCTCCGGTTGATCATGGGAGACGCAGCGACGACTGCCGCTCCGCGTTTCGAATCGAATTACCGAATAAAAGCTAACAGTATCCCGGAAATAATCAAGCCGGACGACGTATCGGAAAGGGATAGGACGCTCTTGATTATCAGCCGGATTGTCCTTAATCTTTACCCGCGATCGTGTCGATGTCACATCGCACATCCCGCATCCGACTCCTCATCGAACCACCATTTCCGCAGGTATGTCCATGCTGCGTCACACCCTCTTCATCGCCATTTTCTCGATCTCCACTGCCGCGGGCATTGCCCAGGTGCAGAATCCCGCGCTGCCGCCGCGGGATGCGGGAGCGACAGGCACGGTAAGCCTCCTGCCCGACGCCATGCCGCTTCCGCTGCCGGCCGTGATGCCGCCGGTGCACACCGACACCCGTACGGCGCTGCCGTTGAAGAAGGACGCCCGGAGCATCGTCGCGAGCAGGGACGAGCAGGGTTTGCTCTTCGAAGGCGAGACCCTCGTACTCCGCATCGATCCGCCGGCGAAGGTCATCGAGCGGATGGGAAGCGCGCCGCAGCTCTCCGCTTCTGCCATGCAGGCGCTGGATGAATGTCCGATCTGGCTGCGCGACCAGCTGCTGCTGAAATTCCGCCTGCTCGCCGAGCGGGGACTCGACGACGATTTCGCCGTGCTCGTGACTACGGCCGCGGAAAATCTGAAGGATGAGATAGCCTTCACCATCGCCAATTCCTCGATGCAGACGCTGACCAACGCACGCTTCGCGATGTTCCGCGAAACGCTGGTCCGCAACGCCGAGCATATCTACATGGTCGCGGATTCGCTGCAGTACGTCCGTCTGGTCGAGCACGGCTCATACGCGCAGCGCGATTACTACACGACGACGACCTACCGCATCTACGACAGCGCGGCGCGGGACACGATCTGGTCGGAAATTCCGCGCGAGTATTACTACTGGTACATCGTGCATCCGAAGATGGACCAGGAAGGGGTGTACGTCTCGGACAACGGCAACGACGCGAGCGGTCAGCGGACCTACGGCTATTCCTGGCGCGATTTCATCTGGAGCAATCCCGATCCTTCGCATAACTACCAGCCGGTCAACATCACCACCGTCAAGGGCACGGTCGGCACCATCCCGCGCTTCGGCGAACTGATGAAACAGCCGACGTTCCTCTGGGACCGCAAGCAGCAATACCTCACGTTCAACCGCGCGTTCGGTCCCGGACAGAGCGCGCTCGACATGCTCGGCAACTGGGCCTCGCGCGCACTGCCGGTGGACGTGCAGCTGCCGCGCGCCTTCCAGCCGAACCAGATCCTGATCAAGCATAACGGGATGTGCAACGAGGACGCCTTCCTCGTCGCGGCGGCCTGCCGGACGGCGCTGATCCCGATCGTCTACCTCGGCTGCTACGCCGAGGACCACGTGTTCGGCAGTATCTGGGACAACGGATGGCAGCACTTCGAATTCTTCCGCGGCGGTCTCGCCCCGAGCGGAAATCAGTTTTACGGCATCACCAACATGCTGCGGCGCGGGAGCTACGGATGGAAGATATCGATGGTGGAAGGCACGCGTCCCGACGGCTACCCGTTCAACCTGAGCGCCAATTATGCGGATACCTGCACCGTCAGGCTGTCGGTGACCGATACGCTCGGCAATCCGATCGAGGGTGCGATGGTCCAGCTCTACGGTCCGTACGGACAAGGCTACACGCCCTGCATGCATTTCTTCACGAACAGCAGCGGCGTTGTGGAGTTCGGCGCAGGCGCGGAGAAGCGGTATCTCGTGAACCTGTACCATCCCCGGTTCGGATGGAGTCCGCAGGATTCCACGCGCGCGTACTATCTCACCTCGGGGAATACCGTGGCGGGCGCGACCTACAATGTGACGGTGCCGTACCCGCATGTCCGCCGCGCAAGCGATGCGCCCGGCGTGCAGCCCCCCGCGACGCAGGGGACGCACTCGATCCTGCTGACAACGGACGGACATCAGGTCGTCTCCGGCGTGAACACGCGCGACAGCCAGCGCAGCCGCTTCTATCGATGGGAATCGCAGGGCGGCGGGATGCTCTCGGCCATGCTGCTCGATCAGGAGAATTTCCTTGCTTTCCAGCAAGGCGGTGCGTACACCTGCCTGTCCTACACTCCCTCCCTGCAGCAGGGCGCGTGGGCTGTGCCGGTTACCGACGACGAGCAGACATTCCTGGTCCTGCGCAACCGATCCGCGGGGAACACGCTCGAGCAGTTCCGCCTGCGTGTGGAACTCCATGACGAAATCGTCAATTCCGTCGGCGACGTGGCGCGCGAGCCCGGTATGCGGATCGATGTCCACCCCCATCCCGTCGTTTCGGCCTGCGTGTTCCGCGGCGCGGAGAACGCAGATCGGATCGACATCGTCGACGCGCTCGGGCAGAAAGTGGCAACACTCCATTCACCGTGGCAGTGGAATCCGCCCGCATCCCAGCCCGCGGGGATGTATTTCGCGCGCATCCACGCGGCATCGGGCATGCAGGTGATTAAAGTGCTGCTTGTCCGTTGATCTGCGTCAGAAGCGGCGCGCGATAACTGAAAAAAAAGTTCTGTTTGTCCGGTAATCAGACGGGCGGAGTTTCGCGGATGAAATGGGGCATGTCCGCGGGGAGTTCGAGCGAGAGTTCGACGATGCCGGCGTATTCGCCGTCGTCGAACCAGGGGAGTTGGGCGATCAGTTTTTTCACGCCCGCTTTTTCAATCGTGTAGAGATTGCTGCGCTGTTCGCGGATCAGCGCCGCGAGTTTGCCGCGCGAGGGCTCGGGGTGACAATCGAGCACGTTCGCCCCGATGAGTGCTGCCCCGCCGTCCGAAGCAAATGTGCGTGCGGATTTCTCGTTCATGTACAGGATAATTCCATCGGCATCGCAGACAGTGATGGCGCCGGGGAATTCCCGTGTCCATTCGGGGGGAGAGGATATCTTGCTCATGAGGTGGTCAGTGCGCGGCGGCGGGTTCGGGAATCTGTTCGAAGATATTGAAGGGAGAGAGTTCGTGGAGCCGCTCTTCGAGCAGTGCGAGTTCATAACGCATGCGATCGAGCATGTGCTCGGATTCCTCGCGGATCTCGGGGATCAGGCTGTGATAGTAGGCGATGCCGTCGAGGAGATTCTTGTGGAACGTGTCGAGCAGCGTGCGCGCCTTGTTCTGAATGCTGTCCACGTTTTTCTCCAGCAGGCGCTGATAGTAGTCGATGTACAGCTGCAGTTCCTTGATGAACATGTTCGGTCGGAGCGGATCCGTCATGATGTTGAGGCGGCCGTATATGTGGTCGACCATCTCGCGCAGCGTGGAAATGCGGGAGAAGTACGCGAGATTGGGACCCGGACACACGGACACGGCCTTGCTCATCTTCGGCAGGTCGATGTGGTTGATCGTCAGCGCGCTGACCGTGAGTCCCTCGCAGAGGCATGCCTTTCCCGTCGCGGCATCGTAGGCATCGCGGTACTCGGGAGTATGTTCCTGATGGCTCTCGCGCAGTATCGCCAGCTTTTTTTTCAGGAAGGTGATGGACGCGGTGCAGATCGGTTTTTCGGAAAGCTCGGTATTGAGGGAAAGGAATTTCTTCACACAGGCACTGCCCGGTCTCCCGGCATCGATCAGTTCCTGCTTCTCCATGTCCTTGCTGTTGCCCCGCAGATTGTTGAACGGCACACCGAGCGGCGAGACATCGCTCAGATACAGGTCGTCCGCTTTCGCGAGGCGCAGTTTCTCGAGCGTGTCGGGATCGACGTTCATGACTTCCGGAACCAGAAGGAAAGGGCTGCCCCAGCCTACGGACGTCACCTCGTAGCGGCGACGCAGGAATTCCTGTTCGGTCACCGTTCCAACCCCGCCCTGCACCGTCACGTCGAACGTCATGTCGTCGGGATTCACGTCCGAGCCGCGATCGCGCATGGCCGCTGCGAACAGGCTGCGTTGTTCTCTGATCAATTCATCGCGGCGCGTGAGGAACTCCTCGAGAATCGGTCCGAGCAGATAGCCGTCGGTGGCGAACGCGTGACCACCGCAGTTGAGTCCGGACTCGATGCGATACTCGGAGATCCACAGCCCCTTCTTGGCCATGAATTTCCCCTGAATGAGTGCGGAACGGAAATCGCTGACCTTGATGGTGATGCGTTTCTTCAGGTGTCCGCTGCTGTCGGGATAGAAATCGTCGAAATTGCTGCAGTAGCTGTAGAGCCTCGGATTCATTCCCGCCGAGAGCACGACCGCGCTGTCGAGATCGCTCATCGCGAAACCGCGCAGCGAGGCGTGGGCATCATTGAACTCGCTCGGCAGTATTTCCCCGCCGCGCGTTCTGTTCGCCTTGTCCACCTTCGTCATGATATTCACGTCGATCGATCCGGGGGTCATGCGTGCGCGCAGTTCATCCTGCAGCAGGCGCCGGCGCTCCCTGTCGGATTCGGCGAGCATGGCGACGTACGCGCGTCTCAGATCGGACGTCTCCGGAAGCATCTCGAAGTAGCTGTGCAATTCGCTTCCGCTTTCGAAGCCGCTTTCGCGAAGCACGGTGAAATCGTGGTCGACGATGCGCTTGATGACATTGAGATAGGCTGTGGTGCGGTGCGCGCGGGCATCGGGATGACTGTCGGGGATCTCTTCGAAGTCCCAGCCATACCGCCGGCTGTAGTGACTGCGCAGCCTTTCGAGCAGGGTGTCGTCGATGAGCGAGATGACGGAGGAGATTCCAAAGCGCGCGACCTTCACGGGGGCATCCACGGAAAACGCGACACCGAGCACGGGAATGTGGAATGTATGATCGGAGGGATTGGGCATGGGGGTGTTCTATCCAGTGCGAGAAATATCCTTAAAAGATAACCCGATGGATAGAAGGAACAAAGGGAAAAGGACGGTTGCACCATGGGAAGATCAGCGCATTGCGGCGATCGCCTCTTCGCGTATGAGCGCATACTCGATGTCGTTGAAATCCCAGTCCGCGACCTGCCGGTACAGTTCCTGCGCTTCGGACTCGCGTCCGAGTTGTTCGAGCGCGACGGCGCGATAGAACTTCACCTGGACCAGATCCTGATTGGCCTGGTGAAGGTGTTCCAGCGCGCTGCCGTACTCCTTCCGCGCCAGTGCGATCTGTCCGATCAGCAGTTCGGTGTTCTCATGTTTCCGTGCGCTGCGGACCTGCCGGAGAAAATCGAACGACCGGTCTGCATGTCCGCGCGCGACGATGTATTCGCCCCGGTGCAATGCGAGCCGGCCTTCGAGGATTGCGATTTCGGATTCGGTAGTCTGCGAGTAATTCGTGGTGCCTACCTGCGCGGCGATCGCACGCGCGAATTGCGCGTACTTCGCGAGTGCGGCCACTGCCTCGTCGAAGTCGCGCGCCTCGACGCTCATCAGGAATCGATACAGCCATGTTTCCATATACGGCTGGAAATCGATCTGCTCGTCGAAGCCGAGCAACGGCAGGCTGCTGAGAACGGCCTCGTTCTCGCGCAGGGCGTCGGTGAGCTGGCCCGCGTACAGCCAGGTGAACGTGCGGTAGTTCGCCGCCCGCGCTTTCGCCAGACCGCGACCGAGATCCGTGGCGCGTACGAAATCCTTGCGGGCGTCGTCGTAGAGCCCGATGAACGTGAGCGCATGTCCGCGTTTGATGTAGGCGATATAGGAGTCCTTTTCCAGCATGAGCGCGCGCGTGTATTCCCCGCGGGCTTCCTCGAGACGCATCGCCGCGCGATAGACATCGCCGAGTGTGATATGTGCATCCGCCTCCTCCGGGTAGCGATCCACGTACCGCGCGGCGTAGGATTCCGCCTCGAGAAGATCGCGCGGTTCCTCGAAGAGATAGGAGTTCGCGAGTTCGCGAAGCGCCGGGGCGAAGAGGCCGTTGAGTTCGATCGCTTCCTCGAGCAGGGCTCGCGCCTCGTAGGTCTGATCGTTCGCGGTCTGCACGACGGCGTATGCGTAGAGGGTCCGGGGGCTCCGGGGGTAGCGATCTCGAAGCGAACGCGCCAGAGATTTTGCCTTTGTCAGATCGCCCTCGATCTCGGCCGTGAACAGGGCGAGGAGCAGCTTTTCCCCCGATGAGACCTGCGCCGCATGCCGCGCCGCCAGATCGGTATAGTACCGCCATTCCGCCCCCGTGCCGGCGTACCGCGCACGATAGCCGTAGGCGAGGGCGAACGTCGTGTCGGCCGCGATCGCCTGGTCGAAGAAGGCGTCGGCGTCATCGGTACGTCCGAGATCCAGCGCTTCGCGTCCCTGCAGAAAGAACGCGCGCGCTTCGGTGGAGGAGGTGGTAATGGGAATGTCGCTGTCTTCGCTGTCGGAAGCGCCGCAGCCTGAAATCAGGCTGATGATCAGGAGGCAGGGAAGCAGGAATACGAGCGCTGTACGGATGGTTCGCATACTGTCCTCCGTGGATTGCTGGCGATTCGGTATTCCGCATCGTCCGGGGATGGAATCGATACTGCAAAATGTCCACGTGCGTGTACATTGTCAAGAGGTATCCGCCCGTTCACGGAGGAAAACGGTGACAGCGGTGCACGCAGACAGAGATCAAGGCTCTGAACGATCAGTTTCTCAAGGACATCACCCGGCAGCGCAGTCAGGAGGAGGAACGCTCGCCGCGATTCATGGATGAAAGGCAGTGCTGGACGGGCCGGGGATTCGCGATTTTACGGATTCCGGACATCAGGAGCGTTCGGAAATCGGAAAGGAATTGTACTTGAAAGGGAAATCCCCCCATAGTATACGGTACAGGTGTCCGCAATTTCTGGCACAAGGTTTGTAGAATACAGGGCAGAAAATTTATTCACCCTGCAGAGAACCTCACAATGCCCAGATCGACCTTAACATACGGACTGCTTCCAATCCTCATGATTCTCGCGTCCGCTTCCATACAGGCCCAGGAGATAATCAGCGCCTTTGATTTCAACGCGCTGCCGTTGACGCAGGCGTCATACGGACAGAACGGCAATACTGTCAATGGCAATGCCTCGACGGGCGGCAGCGGCATGCGCTTCGCAGCCGGCGGCGCGAATGTCGGTCTCGATCTCGTCGTACCGGGTTCGGCATTCGACGTGCCGAGCCTGGACGTCAGCGTTGAATATTCCCGCAACGAGGACGATGCGGTTTTCTTCGAGAGGGGTGGAGTGAAATTTTTCATGGCGGCCGGCAGCCTGTATTTCAATTACCGGGTGTTCAAGAGCGGGAACAGCGGGCAGGATTACACGATAGGCCCCGCGAGTGCGCCACCGATGGGCCTGTCCGGTGTCTATACCACCTTGCGGGCTGTCTATGATGCATCCACCGGCGAGGCGGCGGTGTTCATCGGCCTGAACCGCGTCCTGTACTTCGACGGACCGGACAACAAGGATCTGCACTGGCATCAGGCCGGTGACATGCGCATCGGCGGGCAGATGGACGGCGGTGGCGGCAATTTCCAGACGCTGGGCTCGATCACTTTTTCAAGTGGCGGTTTCTCCGTGCTTCCGGTCGAACTGGTCTCGTTCTCCGCGGCGGCGAAATCCGAGGGCGTGCAATTGAAATGGAAAACCGCCACGGAACTCAACAATTACGGCTTCGAGCTGCAGCGCTCCCCGGATCGCGAGACCTGGGAGACACTCGATTTCATCGCGGGTCACGGCACTTCGAATTCCCCGAAATCGTACGGGTACACCGACGCGAACGCGAGGCGCACGGAGCTTCCGGTACTTTACTACCGGCTCCGTCAGATCGACCGCGACGGTACGGAAGAGTATTCGAGCGTGCTGGAGGTTTCCCTGGCCGGAACGGCATCCTTCGCCGTCAGGCCTGCCAGGCCGAATCCCTTCAATCCCTCGACGGTCATCGGGATCGTTCTCGATCGCGCCTCGGTGGTGAACGCGGTGGTCTACGACGCCACAGGCAGGGAAGTCGCGCGTATTCTGGACGGTGAATCGTTGTCCGAAGGACATCACGATCTGTTCTTCAATGCCGCGGATCTGCCGAGCGGAATCTACTTCGCGAGAGTTTCGACATCCCAATCAGCGCAGATTGTCAGGCTGGTGCTGCAGAAATAGAGTGTCTTCCGAGGAGTGAGAGTGAATGAGAGGCAGTCCGCCACGGGGCGGACTGTTTTTTTTCGCATTCCCTAGCATTTCGCTCCGGCATTGCACATCTTTTCCTGTTCAAACATTCAATGCGGAGTGCGGAACATGCCGGGCAAGATCCTGCTGGCGCGGGAATGGAATAACGTGCGCCTCGAAGTCGTCGAAGGCGATCTGACCGAGGAAATGGTCGATGCCATCGTGAATGCCGCCAACGGCTCGCTGGATCACGGCGGAGGTGTCGCGCGGGCGATCGTCAGGCGCGGTGGCGAGAGCATCCAGCAGGAGAGCCGGCGCCTCGGCAGGGTGAAGACCGGGCAGGCCGTGCACACCGGAGCCGGCGCGCTTCCGGCGAAATACGTGATCCACGCGGTAGGACCGATCTGGAACGACGGAGAGAGCGGAGAGCAGGATCTGCTCGCCAGCGCGGTGCGCAGCAGCCTCTCCCTCGCCGTGAAACTCGGCTGCGAGAGCGTCGCGCTCCCCGCGATCAGCTCCGGCATCTTCGGATTCCCCAAGGCATTGGCCGCTGAGATTATTATCCGGACAATTCGTATCTTCATTGACAATTCTCGCGGAAGCCTGCGGCGGATACGCTGCACGAACATCGACGAGGAAACCGCACAGCTGTTCCGCGATGTTCTGGAAGCGACGGACTAGGTTCACCGTTCGACAACACCACAGTTCAACAGTCACGCCGTTCAACCGTACCACCGTTCAACAGTCAGATGGAGCAGGAATGCAGGTCGACGTCCACGAACTCAAGGAAGATCTTCTCCCGCTGCGCGCGGTCAATCATGTAGAGATTTACTGCGGCAACGCGAAGCAGTCCGCATATTACTATCGCCAGGCATTCGGTTTCTCGCTGGTCGGATACCTCGGACCGGAAACCGGTGTCCGCGACCGCGTGTCCTACGCCCTGCAGCAGGGCAAGGTGCGCTTCATTCTCACCACGCCGATCCTGGACGACGGCATCACGCCTTTCCTGAGCAGGCACGGCGACAGCGTGCGCGACATCGCGCTCGAAACCACGGATGCGGAGCTGTGCTTCAGGATGACGGTCGAGCGCGGCGCACGCGCCGTGCGCGAGCCTTTCATCGCTGAAGACGCCCACGGGAAGGTGAAGCTCGCGACCATCGCGACCTACGGCGATGCCGTGCATACCTTCGTCGAACGGATCGATTACGACGGTCCCTGTCTGCCCGGCTTCCAGGCGATGCCGGAGGATCCGCTCGCGCGGCCGGTCGGACTCAAGCATATCGACCATATCGTCGGAAACGTGAGCTGGGATCAGATGGAGGAGTGGGTGCGCTTCTACGTCGATGTGTTCGGGTTCTCCCGCTTTGTCACATTCGACGACAACGATATCTCGACCGAGTACTCCGCCCTGCGTTCCACCGTCGTATCGAATCACAACAAGTGGATCAAGTTTCCGATCAACGAACCGGCGAAGGGACTCAAGAAGTCGCAGATCGAGGAGTTCATCACCTTCCACAATGGCCCCGGTGTTCAGCACGTCGCCATCGAGACGGACGATATCGTGGCGACCATCAGGCGCATGCGCGAACAGGGCGTCGAATTCCTCGATATTCCGGAATCGTACTACAGCGATCTTCTCGACCGTGTCGGACCGATCGACGAGGACATCGAACCGCTGCGCAGACTGAACATCCTGGTCGATCGCGACGACAAGGGCTACATGCTGCAGATATTCACCAAACCGGTGGAGGACCGCCCGACGCTCTTTATCGAGATCATCCAGCGCAAGGGCGCGGAGAGCTTCGGCAAGGGCAATTTCAAGGCTTTGTTCGTCTCTATCGAGCGCGAACAGGAACGGCGCGGGAATCTGTAGCGCAGAGATCCCGCCTTGTGAGTTTGAAATACATCGCTGTCGATTTCTCCCACTTGCGGATCGATACTGCGATGACGTTCTTTGTCCGGCGGACATGGAATACAAGCGAACGTACATCGACGGATACAACCTGCTGCACAAGATCAGCCGACTCGTGCGCATGATGAAATCGAATCCCGACGCGGCGCGGCGGGCGCTCGTGGAATTCGTTCGCGGGCGGAGACGCGGGAAGGGGCAGGTCGTGATCGTCTTCGACGGACACGGGGAAGTGATCGGCGCGGGTAGCAGCATCACGGTCGTCTTCTCGCTGACGCGCACAGCCGACGACTGGATCCGGTATGCCCTGGAACAGGACCGCCAGCCACGCATGTCGCTCGTGGTTTCGTCGGACAACGAGGTGCGCGCGCACGCCGCGATCTGCGGCGCCGCTCTGATGTCGTCACAGGAATTCATCGCAGGGGAGAAGCGTGAGAAACCGGATCTCCTGGAACTGCACCTGAAGAATCGCACTCTCTCGGAGCACGAGGTGCGGATGTGGATGAGGGAGTTCGAGGAGAGGGGGAAAGGGGATGAGGATAGGGGATAGGGCGACGGAAAGGGCGTATGCATGGCAGAGGATCTTGGAAATGCTGGCGAAAACGGATACATTATTCATTCGGCCAGAAAGGAACGCATTCAAGAAATGCTGCAGAAGCTGTCGCATACATCATATTTCGCGCTGTTATGGAATCGTTTCCGAAGCGCGATGGACGTGGTCTACGGCATCACGATGTTCGGTCTCAAATTCTTCCGCTACGTGTTCGTTCCGCCGTACGAGTTCGGCCAGGTGCGCAAGCATCTCGATGAACTCGGCGCGAAGTCGATTCCGCTGCTGACGGTCGTAGGGGTGATCATGGGACTGATCCTCGCGCTGCAGTCGCGTCCGACGCTGGACCGCTTCGGTGCCGGAGGATTTCTTCCAGCGATGATCGCTCTGACCATCGTGCGCGAGCTGGGCCCGGTCATTACCGCGCTGATCGTCGCGGGTCGTGTCAGTTCGGGCATCGGCGCCGAGGTCGGCTCCATGAAAGTGACGGAGCAGATCGATGCGCTCGAGGTGTCGGCGGTCGATCCGTTCAACTACCTGGTCGTCACGCGCGTCCTCGCCTGTTCGCTGATCCTCCCGCTGCTCACCGCGTATGTCGATTTCCTCGCGATTTTCGGGGGCTATGTCGCGGAGTGGATCTCGTACAATTCCAGTCTCCAGCTCTACTTCACGGAAGTGGTGGAGAGCCTGCGATTCTATGATGTGCTTCCGGGGATCGGGAAGACGATCGCCTTCGGTTACATCATCGGTGTGATCGGCGCATATCAGGGATTCAACGCGAACAGGGGAACCGAAGGCGTAGGCCGCGCGGCCACTTCCGCGGTCGTCCTGTCGTCGCTCAACATTATTTTCCTCGATATGATCATCATCCAGCTCACGCTGCTCTTCCTGGGTCCGGGCGTATGAACGGGGAGCGGAACGATATCCTGATCGACGTCCGGGATGTATGGAAATCCTTCGGCGACCTTCAGGTTCTCAAGGGTGTGAGCCTGCAGGTGCACCGGCGTTCGAGCGACGTCATTCTCGGGCGCAGCGGCATCGGCAAAAGCGTGCTGCTGAAGAGCATCGTGGGGTTGCTCACTCCCGAGCAGGGCAGCATAGAAGTGCTGGGAAGGGAAATCATCGGTCTCAAGGCGCGCGAGCTCAACAACGTGCGCAAGGAAATCGGCTACGTG
>CAZWNO010000073.1:0-20352 GCA_964635845.1 uncultured Chromatiales bacterium | reverse complement strand
AACCGGGAATGCGCGAACCGTCCGCGTGGCGGCTGCGTTCGCCGGCTTCGACGTGGCACAGCGGCAGCGAGCGTCGCGCGGCAGCCATTCCCGCCGCGAGCGTGCTGTCGGTGTCGCCGAAGCAGAGGACTCCGTCGGGTTTCACATCCCCGATCACCGCGTCGAGCTGCGCGAGCATCGTCGCGAAGCGCTCGGTGCCCTCCGCGCCCGCCGTGTCGAGCGTGCGGAAGCCGGCGCCGATGGAGAATTCCGCCTTGAACTGCGCGGAAAGCGCTGCGTCGTAATGCTGTCCGGTGTCGACTACGATCTCCCTGAGATCGCCGGTCAGGCGTCCCGCCATCGCCGCATACTTGATGTACTGCGGCCGGGTCCCGATCACGGTCAGCAGGGTGCGCACGGTGCGAACTCGCCTCCCGCCGGTCACAGCACGAAGCGGGCGGAGGTCAGCTCGCTGTTGACAGACGCCAGCTTCGTGTTCTTCAGTCCGAGATCCCTCACGATCTGGATCATCTCGGGGAGGCTGCCGTCGAAATTGTATTTTTCCCGGAACTCATCTCTCGGGTAGATGACCCAGATCACGCCGTCCGGATCGATCGCCAGCTTGAGTCTGCGGGCTTTCTGCTTCCACTCGGCCGCCGACGTCGGCGCGACAAACGCGATGTCGCATACGCCCTGCGTCACGAATTTGTTGTCATCGCACAGAGGCACGATGAGTTCCTTCAGATACGCGGGTTCCTTGTCGATGCGGATTTTCAACCAGGGCACGATGCCCCATTTTTCGGCGAGTGGTTTCTGTGGACGGCTCATGGCAGTTCCATTACTTGATGAGGCAATTGTGAGAGGGATCAGAGCAGCGCTTTTCGGCCGATGTCCGTGCGGTAGTAGGCGCCGTCGAAACGGATGCGGCTGACCGCGCTGTAGGCAAGGCGGATGCTGGCGGCAAGATCGCCGCCCT
Source organism: uncultured Chromatiales bacterium (assembly GCA_964635845.1). Classification (GTDB taxonomy): domain Bacteria; phylum Bacteroidota; class Ignavibacteria; order SZUA-365; family SZUA-365; genus SZUA-365. The sequence continues at coordinate 19,397 of CAZWNO010000073.1, read as the reverse complement.
GCGCGAGCGCCGTCACACCGAGAACGCGTCCGCCCGCGGTGACGATGCGGCCGCCTTCGGCCCTGGTTCCGGCATGGAAGACGAGCACACCTTCCGCTTCCTCGTCGATCGCGTCGAGTCCCGCGATCGGTTTGCCGGTCACGTAATCGTCGGGATAGCCGCTCGAGGCCATCACGACACAGACGGCGTTCGCATCGTGCAGCGGCAGGCGATTGATCTGCAGCTTTCCGTCGGCGATGTCCCGCAGCAGCACGCCGAGGTCGTAGTCGATGAGCGGCAGCACGACCTGCGTCTCGGGATCGCCGAAACGGCAGTTGAATTCGAGCACCTTCGGACCGTCGGCGGTCAGCATGAGACCGACAAAAAGGACACCGGAGTACGGAATGCCGTCAGCCCGCATCCCGTCGATGACGCGTTTGATGACGTGGATCTTCACGTCCGCCAGCACCTCCATCGGCACATGGGGAGTGGGCGCGAATGCGCCCATGCCGCCGGTATTCTTCCCCTGATCGTGATCCAGGATGCGCTTGTGGTCCTGCGCCGGTGCGAGCGTCACGAAACGCGTTCCGTCGGTGAGCGCGAAGACGGATGCCTCGATTCCCGTGAGGAATTCCTCCACCACCAGCGTCGTACCGGCGTCGCCGAACGCGCTGCCCCCGAGCATGTCCTCGCCTTTCCGCACCGCTTCTTCGCGGGACTGCGCGATGATCACGCCTTTCCCCGCGGCGAGTCCGTCGGCTTTCAGGACGATCGGATAGCTGCAGGACCCGAGATGGTCGCGCAGGCGTTCGGTCTCTCCGGCGTGGAACACCTCGTATTCGGCGGTCGGGATGTGATGCCGCTTCATGAAGTCCTTGGCGAAGGCCTTGCTGGTCTCGAGCTGCGCCGCCGCCCGCGTGGGACCGAATACGCGCAGCCCCTCCGCGGTGAAGAAGTCGACGATGCCCTCGGCGAGCGGGGCTTCGGGACCGACAACGGTGAGATCGATGTGTTCGCTCCGCGCGAACTGCGCCAGGGCCTTGATGTCGGTGGCCTTGATACTGACGTTCGTCCCGACCGCGGACGTGCCGGCATTGCCGGGCGCGCAGAAAATGCGGTCAACTTCCCTGCTGTGCCTGAGCTTCCAGCAGATGGCATGCTCACGGCCGCCATTCCCTATGACGAGGATATTCATGATGCGTCTGTCGATGAAGGAATCTGTGGAGCGTCGTCGCCGGGAGAGCCGGCAGCTCTTGTGCGAATCCGCGTGACAGGCGGTCCGGGCTCGAGCGCGGCGGCGAACAATGCGGCGAGCCGGCCTGTAAGTGCCTTGCGGTCAAACTGCGAGACGTATTCGTAGGACGGCGCGGGCAATCTATCATTTTTGGACAGTTCAAGCAAGCGACGGATTTGTACCGCAATGTCCTTCGAATTGTCCGGATCGGCGAAGAACGCCGCCCGGCCTTTCTCGAGCACCTGTCGCGCGGCGCCCGGCGGAACGCAGGCGAGCACGGGTTTTCGCGCGCCGAGATATTCGTAGAGTTTCCCGGTCGACATCATGTCCTCGCCGTTTCCGCGGCCGATGACCAGCAGCAGGACATCGGCATCGACGAGCTGCTGGATCGTCTCGCGATGCGGCAGGTAGCCGTGCAGCGTCACGGTCGACTCGAGGCCGAGTTCGCGCACCAGGCGCTCGTCTTCCTCGCGCTTGCTTCCCACGAAATGCACGTCGATGGATCGTGCAAGCTCCGGCGCGTCGTCGGTGAGCGCGCGCAGCGCGGTGAGGAAGGCACGCGGACTGCGGTTGAAGTAGAACGTGCCGGCGTACAGGATGCGCAGGCGGCCGTCCGGCGCCCGCCCGCGATGCACGCCCTCGAAATCGGCCTGGTCGTAGCCCTGCGAGATGATCGTGACATCGCTGTGCGCGAGGAACCTGCTGCCCTGGAGTATGCGCTCCTTGATGGGCCGGTTGATGCTGATGATGTGGTCGGCATGGCGAAGCACGCGATGCTCGAGGCGGCGATGCAGTGCCTTGTGCAGCGGCGTCAGGTAGAAGTGCAGGGGATTCTCGAGCCATGCGTCCCGATAGTCGATGATGAGCGGCAGCCCCGTGCGCCTCTTCAGTTCCATGCCGATCAGGAAATCGGTGTACGGCGGCGCCGTCGCGAAGATGACATCCGCCGGATGGGAGGCAAGCCGCTCCATCGCGGCTTCCACCGCGTGTTTCTTCCAGCCGACTTTGTTATCCGGAATGAACATTGACTGGCTCAGCCTTCTCATGATGCCGTGCGCGCGCGCCGAGGGCATGCGCACCACGTCCCGGTGCCGGAAGAAGTGCAGCGGATCGATCGACGGCGTGCGGATGATGCTGACCGGAAGTCCGTCGAGTTCGCGCAGCAGCGCCTCGTCCTTCGCGAAGTAGCCGCGGTCCTCCACGGTGAGCACCGTCGGTTCCCAGCCGAAGGCGGGCAGGTACTTCACGAATTTCAGCGTGCGCTGCACGCCGCTCAGTCCCAGGGGCGGGAAGTAGTAGGCGACGACGAGCACGCGGTGGGTGCGTTGGATTTCCGGCATCACTCCAGCTCCGTCAGTGTGCGCGGAAGGGTGGAAAGCTCGACCGCGCCGTCGGCCGTGATCAGCAGGTCGTCCTCGATGCGGATTCCGAAGGCTCCGGGAATGTACACTCCGGGCTCGATGGTGACGACCTGCCCGGGTTCGAGAGGGAGGCCGTTCCGCGGCGACAGCAGCGGAGCCTCGTGCATTTCGAGGCCGATGCCGTGTCCGAGACCGTGCTCGAAATACGCGCCCAGACCCGCGGCGGCGATGCGGTCGCGGACGAGCGCGTCAAGTTCCGCGGCGGGAATGCCCGCGCGCGCTGCCGCGCATCCCGCACGCTGCGCGGCGAGCACCGCTTCGTAGGCCGCGCGGAAGCGCCTCGCGGCCGTGCCCATGTGCAGCGTGCGCGTCAGGTCGCTGCCGTAGCCTTCGACGCGGCAGCCGAAATCGATCAGTACCGGTCCCCGTCGAGGCAGCCTGACCCGCGTGGGCTGACCGTGCACGAGGGAGCTGCGCCTGCCGAAAAGGACGATGGGAGGGAAGGCATCCTCGTCGGCGCCCAGGCGCCGCTGGCGGTACGACAGCTCCGCCGCAATGTCGATTTCAGACACTCCCGGCCGCAGCATCGGCAGGATTTCGTGAAACGATTGTTCGCTGATGCGGACGGCCGCGCGGATGGCGCGGAGTTCGTCGGGAAACTTGACCGCGCGCAGTTCCTCGACGATCCCGCTCATGGGCACGAGGCGCAGCGGGCGCAGCAGTTTTTTCAGGTTGTTGGACGCGGTGACGGAGAGATGGTCGGCCTCGTAACCCAGCGTGCGAAGCTGCCGCTCGAGCCGCAGGCCGCCGAGCGCCGCGGCGAACGTCTGTCCCGCTACCACGAGCACGCGCATGCCGCGGACCTGCCGCTCCGCCTGTTCGCGATACCGCGGATCTGTCAGGAAGACTACCGCGCTGCGCCGCAGCAGCAGCCAGCCGTTCGATCCCGTGAATCCGCTGAGGTATCGCACGTGCTCGGGACGTGTGACCAGCAGCGCGTCAGGCGCGCCGGACACGCCGAGCGCGGAATCTTTCAACAGGCGCTGAATCGCGCGGATCGCGGCATTCCTGCGCTCGTCGGCAAGCGTCTCGATCCGGCTGAGGCGGCGGGATGTCAATGGCGTCGAGGGAATGTGGATAACTTCTGAAATTCTGTGGATAACAGATGTGAGTCTGTCGAAATAACAGGAAATGGCACGAAATCAGCAAAAGTGCAGGTCATTGCGGAAGACGGCGCTTCCCTGGAATTGTGGATAAAATTTCGCTCAGGCACTGCCCGCCTGGTAGTTCGGCGCTTCCTTCGTGATGAACACATCGTGGGGATGGCTTTCCTTCAATCCCGCGGCCGTGATCTGTATGAATTCCGTGTGCGACTTCAGGTCGGCGATGCTGCGGACGCCGCAGTAGCCCATGGCCGCGCGCAGGCCGCCAATGAGCTGGTAGACGATCTCCTCGAGCTTGCCGCGGTAGGGGACCATGCCCTCGATTCCTTCGGGCACGAGCTTCTTGATGTCGTCTTCCACGTCCTGGAAATACCGGTCCTTGCTTCCTTCCTTCATCGCGCTGATCGATCCCATGCCGCGATACATCTTGTACCTGCGGCCTTCGTAGAGCACTTTCTCTCCCGGACTCTCCTCGAGTCCGGCGAACATGCTTCCGAGCATCACCGTATCGGCGCCGGCCGCGAGCGCCTTCGCAACGTCGCCTGTCTGCTTGATGCCGCCGTCGGCGATGAGAGGGATGCCGTATTTCGCGCCCATCGCGGCGCAGTCCATGATCGCCGTGATCTGCGGCACCCCGACGCCGGTCACCACGCGGGTGGTGCAGATCGAACCGGGTCCGATGCCGACCTTGACGCCGTCCGCGCCGGCCTTGATCAGATCCTCGACCGCCGCGGCGGTGGCCACGTTGCCCGCGATGACCTGCAGATCGGGGAATTGCTTCTTGACCTTCTTCACCATTTCGAGGACGCCGAAGGAATGGCCGTGCGCCGTATCGATGATGATGACGTCCGCTGCCGCATCGACGAGGGCCTTGACCCGGTCCATCGTATCGGCGGCGATGCCGACTGCCGCACCGACGCGCAGGCGTCCGAACGAATCCTTCGCCGCGTTCGGATGGTGCTTTTTCTTCATGATGTCCTTGAAGGTCAGCAGTCCGCGCAGGTGACCTTTCTTGTCCACCACCGGCAGTTTCTCGATGCGATGCTCCTGCAGGATCGATTCCGCTTCCTCGAGCGTCGTTCCGAGCGGGGCGGTCACCAGTTTTTCCTTTGTCATGATGTCGTAGACGAGCATGGACTGGTTGGGCTCGAAGCGCAGGTCGCGGTTTGTCAGGATGCCGATGAGCCTGTTCTCGTCGTCGACGATGGGAATCCCCGAGATGCTGTACTTCTCCATCACCTCGTGCGCGTCGGCGACGGTCTTGTCCGGCCGCATGGTGATGGGATTGACGATCATGCCGCTCTCCGAGCGCTTGACCTTGTCGACCTCCTCGGCCTGCTTGATCACGCTCATGTTCTTGTGGATGATGCCGATGCCGCCTTCGCGCGCGATAGCGATCGCCATTTCGGATTCCGTGACGGTATCCATCGCCGCGCTGAGCAGGGGGATATTCAGGTCGATTTCCCTCGTGAGGCGCGTGCGCACGTCGGCTTCACGCGGCAGGATTTTGGATTTGTGGGGCACGAGCAGGACATCGTCGAAGGTGAGTCCCAGTCTGATGCGCGTCTGCGGCATGGTGGTATTCCGATGATGGTGACTAGCTGTATGCGGGAATGCCTGTGATCTCGTTTCCGAGAATCAGCGTATGGATGTCGTGCGTGCCTTCGTAGGTGCGCACCGATTCGAGGTTGTTCATATGACGCATGACGGGATACTCGTCGAGGATGCCGTTGGCGCCGAGGATGTCGCGCGCCATGCGTGCGATGGTCAGCGCGATGTCGACGTTGTTCCGCTTCGCCATGGAGACATGCGCGAAGGTCATCGTTCCGTCGTCCTTCATCCGCCCGAGATGCAGCGCGAGCAGGCGCGCCTTCGTGATCTCCGTTTCCATGTACACGAGTTTCTGCTGCACGAGCTGGAATCCGCCGATCGGCCTGCCGAACTGCGTGCGGGTCAGCGCGTACTCGAGCGCAGTGTGGTAGCATGCCTCGGCCGCGCCGATCGCCCCCCAGGCGATGCCGTACCGCGCCTGCGTCAGGCAGGAGAGCGGACCGCGGAGTCCCAGCGCCTCCGGGAGAATGCAGTCCGCCGGAATGCGGCAGTCCTGGAACACGAGTTCGGAGGTGACCGAGGCGCGCAGCGAATGCTTGCCCTTCATCTCGGGGGCGGTGAATCCGGGCGTGCCTTTCTCGACGAGGAAGCCGCGCACCTCGCCTTCCAGTTTCGCCCAGACCACGGCCACATCGGCGATGGTGCCGTTGGTGATCCACATCTTGGCGCCGTTGAGGACGTAGCTGTCGCCGTCGCGCACCGCGCGCGTTTCCATGCTGCCCGGATCGGAGCCGTGGTCGGGCTCGGTGAGTCCGAAGCAGCCGATGGCCTCGGCAGTCGCGAGACGCGGCAGCCAGTGCCGGCGCTGATCCTCGGTGCCGTAGCGGAAGATCGGGTACATGACGAGAGAACTCTGGACGCTTGCGAAACTGCGCACACCGCTGTCGCCCCGCTCGAGCTCCTGCATCATCAGTCCGTACATGACATTGTTCGCGCCCGCGCAGCCGTAGGTCTCTGGGAGGGTCGCGCCGAAGATGCCAAGCTCCGCCATCTTTCCGGGGAGATGCATCGGGAACTGCTGCTCGCGTGCCGCCCGCTCGATGATGGGAAGCACCTCGCGGCGGACGAAGCTCCGCACGGCATCGCGCAGCATGATTTCTTCTTCCTGGAACAAGCTGTCGATGTTGTAGAAATCGCTTCCGGTATGCATGCGCGATCCGAATTCTCGATATGAGGAGGAGAGTACTGGAAATCCAGAGTATCATCCAACCTACGGAGACCGCCCGGGAAATGCAAGATATCACGGGATGGGCTGTGCGGGCATTCCCATTTGGCCGCTCTTTTTTGTATCATTCGGCATACACAACCAAACACGGAGTTCCCCGATGAGACACTCGCTCCTTCTGCTTTTCGTGTTCTTTTTCATCGCGGCTTCGGCAAACGCGCAGCTGCGTTTCACGCGCGCGGATGCCGAGGCGGGGATGACCGATCGGACGCTCACCATGTATTCGACGCCGGAGCTGACGGGCGTGACATTCGATCTTGGCGCCGCCGGATCGGGCCAGGTCTACGACTTCACTGCGCTCACCTTCAACGCGCCGACGCAGTACGATGCGGTCTACGTCTCGCCGGACATCACGCCGTATGTCGCCGATTTCCCGACCGCGACACATGCGCAGATCCTCGGTTCGACGACTACGGCTTTCCAGTACACCAGGCTCGACGACAACGGCCAGTACACCCTGGGCCTCGCATCGGAAAGCTCCGGCGTGCCGTACATCCTGAAGTACGATCCGGAAATGCCGGCCCTGCTCTTCCCGCTGCAGCTCGGCTCGTCGTGGACTTACGCCAGCAACGAGTCGATCCCGATGGAGGGATTTTACGTAAAGACTGAAATGCAGATCGACGCCGTCTCCGAGGGAATCCTGATGACCGCACAGGGGAGCTGGCCCGCGCTCTGCCTGCGGAATCGCGAACGCATCACGGATCGCATCGAACTCGGCGGAATCGTCATAAGCGAGGGAGTCTCCAGCAGCGTGAACTACATGTTCCTGACGAAAGACGGCGTGGGCGCGACGCTGAGCATCGATACCCTCGACGCGGCAAGCTGGACACCACGCGTGCGCATCGCCAGCGTCACATTCGACCAGATTCCCAACTCGGTGCATGCCGCCAACGCTCCGACCGATTTCGGAATCGTTTCCGTGCATCCGCATCCGGTGACGGGGAGCCAGGCCGTCGTGACGCTGCGGAATGACCACGCCTCCACGCTAACCCTCCACGACAGCCGCGGCCGCGAGCTGCGCCGCTTCGCTCAGGACGCGGCACCGGGCATGCAGCGGCAGACGCGCATCTCGGTGGGCGATCTCACACCGGGATTGTACTTTGTCCGCCTCGCATCAAACGGCGCGGTTACGCAGAAACCACTGCTGATCCTTCGCTGACCCGCGGAACGGGCAGGCCCTTCCGGACTGCATTCCCTGTCGCCGCGGGTGTTTTTGGATAGCGACCGTCCGATTTTCCGCGGTTTTGGGCATTCACACGCGTTTTTCTTATTTTCTTTCTCAGGTCGAAAATCCGTGTCTGCACCATTCGATGTGGCCCTCGTGAATCTGAAGACTGCGCTTCTGCCTGTCATTCTCCTGCTGACCGTGCCCAACCTGTCGCCCCTCTCCGCTGCCGACGGAGGTGGCGCGCACTCCGCCGCCGTCGCCGATGATGTGCTTCCGGCACCGTTCCAGCTCGTCGCCAATCGGGGACAGTGGTCCGCCGATCCCTCCGCGGGCGCGCCTCTCGCCGTCAGCACGCCGCTCAACAATGCGCGTATCTTCGTCTTCGATCGCGGGATCAGTCTCGTGTACTACGGGACACCGCCGGGGGCGGGACCGCGGTCGCCGATGCCCCGCAACGCTATCGGTTCCCGATCCGTTTCTCCGCTGGACGAGCAGTCACCGTCGACCGAATCACCGGCGTTCGCCGCCTACCGCGTCGATCTCCGCTTCGACGGATGCACGCCCGGGCGCACCACGCTGACACAACCGCGGTCCGCCGTGCAGCACCACTACCTGCCGGGAGCGGCCGGGACGGTGGAGGACGCACCGGCATTCGGCGGCGTCACCTTCGAGGATCTGTATCCCGGCATCGACCTCGCATGCCGGCTGCAAGACGACGGACTGAAGTATGAGTTCATTCTCCGTCCCGGAGCGGATATCGCGCGGATCGCCATGCGCATGGACGGCGCCGGGGATGCGCGCCTGCAGGACGACGGCAGTCTGCTGTTCCGTCACCTCGCGGGATCGCTGCGTGACGCAGTTCCTTTCGTGTACCAGTTCGCCGAAGGCGGGGCGCGCGAGGTGCTGCAGTCGCGGTGGCGCATCGCGGGCGGCGCTCTGGGCTTCGAGGTGGAAGGTCACGATCCTTCCCGTCCGCTGATCATCGATCCCTACCTTCAGTGGAGCACCTTCCTCGGCGGAAGCCTCTCCGATTACGGCCGCGACGTCGCGATCGACCGGGAGGGAATCATCTACGTGTGCGGGTACTCCGCCAGCACCGATTTCCCCGTCTCTCCAGGCGCGCTGCAGTCGCAGCCGAAAGGCAGCTTCGAAGTGTTCGTCACTGCATTCTCGCGCGAGCGCCGGCAGCTCTGGTCCACCTACTTCGGCGGCAGCGCCTCGGAAGAGAATCCGCAGATCGCCCTCTCGGGAGCAGGGGAACCGTACATCGCCGGCTCGACTTCCAGCACGGACCTCCCGGTGACGCAGGACGCCCTGCAGCCGAGGAACGGCGGACGATACGACATCTTCCTGCTCGCGCTCGACAGGCAGGGACGCCGCCGCTGGGCGACCTATTTCGGCGGCAGCTATTCCGACGAATGCGGCGACATCGCGGCGGGACCGGACGGCGCGGTGTACATCACGGGCGGCACCTACAGCACGAATTTCCCCGTGACGCCCGATGCCATTCAGACAAGCAACAACGGCGACTACGATATTTTTCTCGCGCGCTTTTCCTCGAATGGCGCGCGCGACTGGGCGACGTACATCGGCGGGTGGAGCATGGATTTCGCAGCCGCGCTCGCGCTCACGCCCGACGGTGACATCTACGTTGCGGGACGCACCGAGAGCACGAACCTGCCGGGCATCACGCTGGACCGGCAGTCGGCCTACGGCGGAGGCAGCTTTGACGGCTTCGTGATGCGACTGGACGGGCGGCAGAGGAGAATCGAGTGGAGCACGTACCATGGAGGCGAGGAGGAGGAGAGCGTCGAGCGCATCGTCCTCGACAGCCAGGGGAATCTCATTCTCGCGGGGTATACCGCGAGTCCGCATTTCCCCCTCGCGGGGAATCCGCTGCAGAAGCAGTTCGGAGGACTGATCGACGTGTTCATCAGCAGCATGGACGTCCGGGGCACGCTGCGCTGGAGCACCTTCGTCGGCGGCGTGGAAGTGGACAAGGCCGGCGGGCTCGCGATCGACAAAAACGACAACATCCTCGTTTCGGGATTCACCGGGAGCAGGAATTTCCCGCTCGCGGGCAAGCCCTTCCTGGACCGGAAAGGCGGAGGCTACGATGTCTTCGTCTCGCAGTTCACGCCCGCGGGGGGATATCTCTGGGGCACGTTCTACGGCGGCGAGACGCATGACATCAGCTACGGTCTCGGGATGGATATGCAGGGGAATGCCGTCGTGGTCGGCGGAACGGAGAGCAAGGGCTTCCGCACGGTGGGCAACATCTTTCAGGGTGATCTTTCGGGATTGACCGATGCGTTTCTCCTCCGAGTGGTATTCAACGAGCCGATAGCCTTCGCGGGACGGGACACGACCATCTGCCGCAACGGGAGCACGAAGCTTGGCGGAGAAGCCGCCGGAGGGACTCCGCCCTACAAGTACGAATGGACGCCGGCCGCATCCCTGTCCAATCCGCAGGACGCGCGGCCGATCGCTTCGCCGGCCTCCAGCACGGAATACGTCCTGAAGGTCACCGACGCCGAAGGCGCGGTGACGACGGATACCGTGGTCGTCACGGTCTCCGATCCGCCGGTCGCCGACGCCGGCAACGACCGCGCGGTGTGTCCCGGCAGCAGCGTCGTACTGCAGTCGCGCGTCACCGGCGGGCGCGGCCCGTACCGCTTCCTGTGGACACCGGCCAGCGGCCTGAACAACACCGAGGCGCCGAATCCGATCGCCGCGCCGAGCAGCACCACCCGTTACGTGCTGACGGTGACCGACGCCCTCGGCTGCTCGTCGAAGGATTCCGTCACCGTGCGCGTGTTTCCCGGCATCGAGGCGGATGCCGGCGGCCGCGTGACCGCCTGCGCCAACATTCCCACCACGCTGACGGTCAAGGTCATGGGCGGGACCGCGCCATACAGGTATTTGTGGTCCCCGGCGCTGGGGCTCGATGATCCGGCGGTGCAGAGTCCGCGATTGATGCCGCGCGGCGACGCTTCCTATATTGTCACCGTGACGGATGCGAACGGCTGCTTCGCTGCCGATACGCTCCGCATCACCGTGTTCGATCCTCCCGTCGTCGACGCGGGCGACGATCTCGCGCTCTGCGCCGGCGGAACGACGCAGCTGAACGCGCGCGTGAGCGGCGGCAAAAAACCGTACAGCATCGAGTGGACCCCACGCAGCGGTCTCAGCTCCGCTGCCACGCTGGCGCCGGAATTGCGTCCCGAACAGAGCGCCGTCTATGTGCTCACGGTGCGGGATGGGAACGGCTGCACGGTGTCGGATTCCGTGCGCGTGACGCTGCATCCGCAGCCCGCAGTGCAGATGGCCTCCGACGTCACCGTCTGCTCTGGACGCAGCGTGCAGATCGGCGCCGAAGCGATGGGCGGAACCGCGCCGTACAGGTATCGCTGGACGCCCTCCGCGGGACTCAGCGACGCGAGCGCCGCGATGCCCCAGGCCTCGCCCGCGCGCAATACGACCTATGCCGTCACTGTGACCGACGCCCATGGATGCACGGTGAGCGGCAGCGTCCGCGTGACCGTGCAGCCGCGCCCGGAGATCCGCTATCGCGATCGCCATCAGGTCTGCGCGGGCGCATCGGTCGAGCTTGGCGGCAGCGTGCTCGGCGGTTCTCCACCGTTCACCTACGTGTGGACGCCTCCCATCGGACTGAGCAATCCGAATATCGCGAATCCCTCCGCGACGCCGCGGATCAGCACGAGCTATACGCTGCGCGTCACCGACGCCGCGGGCTGCTCGGATGAGAAAAAAGTGGACGTCGAAGTCATCCCGCCGCCGGTCGCGCAGGCGGGAGAGGACATCGTTCTCTGCGACGGCACGCCGACGACGCTGAACGGACGCGCCTCCGGCGGTCGTCCGCCCTACACGGTGATGTGGAGTCCTGCCGCAGGCCTGAGCAGTGTGCGCGAACTATCTCCGACCGTACGCGTTTCGACCGGCCGCGTCTATACGCTCACCATCACCGACGCCAACGGCTGCATTGCCACGGACGAGGTCTCCGTACAGGTAGCCCCGTCGCCCGTGGCGCATGCCGGCGACGACGTGCGCACCTGTGCGGGCTCCGGCACCCTCCTCGGCGGGACAGCCACGGGCGGGACGCCTCCATACAAGTACAGCTGGTCGCCGACATTCGGATTGGATAATCCTTCAGCGATGAATCCCACGGCTTCCCCGAATCAGACCACGGAATACACGGTCACGGTGACGGATGCGCGCGGCTGCACCGATACGGATGCAGTGTCGGTGTTCATCTATCCGCGTCCGCTTCTGTCACTCCCGCGCGAGATGACGATCTGCCGCGACCAGGGGCGCCGCATCGAGCTGGGCGTTAGCGGCGGCAGCGCGCCGTATCGCTACGAGTGGATCCCGCGCGAAGGATTGAGCGACGGCAGCGCGGCGACGCCCGTGGCGAATCCGATCCAGACCACGACCTATACCGTGACGGTCATCGATGCGAACGGTTGCCGGGTCACCGCGACAGTCACGATCACCGTGCAGCCCTGCAACCGCTCCGATGCCGGGGAGGACCAGGAACTCTGTCTCGGCGGCGAAGCGCGGATCGGTCCGTCACGCGTCGATACGAGCCACGGCGCGCGCTACAGCTGGTCGCCTGAATCGGGTCTGAGTTCGGCGCATAACGCCATGGTCGTGGCGCGTCCGGGAAAGACGACTTCGTACGTGCTGACGGTCCGCAACCGTTATGACTGCGTCAGCAGCGACACGGTCCGGGTGACCGTGCATCCGCTGCCGGCGGTGGAGGCGGGGAAGGACGTGACGATCTGTGCCGGCGGAGCAGCAGCATTGAAGGCCGTGCCAAGGGGCGGCCAGCCCCCGTACCGCTTTGCGTGGGAGCCGTCGGATGGAATCGCGGACGCGGTCGCGGCCGCAACCATGGCGCGTCCCTCACGCAGCACCACGTACCGCGTGACGCTCACTGACGCGCGGGGCTGCAGCGCGGCGGATTCGCTGCGCGTGACCGTGTCGGAGCCTCTGCGGATAGCCATGGCGCGACGGCTTGAAGCGTGTGAAGGACAGGCTGTCGGTATCGGAGGGACTATCGATGGCGGAAGCAAGCCGTATCGGATTTACTGGAGTCCCGCCGGCGGCCTGAGCAACCGTGCGATCGCGAATCCCGTGCTGTCGCCTGTCGGCGACATTGTGTACTCCGTCACCATAACCGACGCCGAGGGATGTCAGCTCGTCGACAGCGTGCGTGTGGACACGCGCAAGTCGCCGCCGATCGCACTTGCCGCCGACGGCAGTACCGAGCTGTGTGCGGGACAGTCCGTCACACTCAGCGCCACTCCCGGCTACCATTCCTACGAATGGAGTTCCAGCGAAATGGATCGTACCGAGGGCGGCAGGGGCTCGACAGTGAACTCCCCGGACAAGGCTCTTCGGGCGGGACCGGCACTGACGTCCATCACGGTGAAGGAAGCCGGCTACTACAGTGTCACGGTCACCGATGCCAACGGCTGCAGGGCGAGATCCGCCGCGCTCCGCGTGCGTACCTTCGATCCGCCGCAGCCCCGCATTGCCGCACTGGGTCCGGTGACTTTCTGCGAGGGCGATTCGGTGGTGCTCGACGCCGGCAAGGGCTACGCCGCGTACCGCTGGTCCACCGGCGCGACCGGCCGCTACCTCGGCGTGCGTGAAGCCGGAACATGGTCCGTCACCGTCACGGGCGAAGGCGGCTGCGAGGCCGCGGCGACTCCGGTGAGCACGTACACCCGTCCCGTGCCGCTTGCCCGTATCGAACAGCGGCACGACACGCTGGTCTCGACCGACGCCCCGCGCTACCAGTGGCTGCGCGACGGCGCCGTGCTGCGCGGTGCCGCGGGACGCCGGCTTGTCGCCGAACGCAGCGGCCGTTACCAGGTGCGCACGACCAACGAGCTGGGCTGCGATGCGCTTTCGGAAGCCCGTGATCTGCGCTTCGGCAGCGCGACCGTAGCACTGCCGCGCGTAAAGGCGCGCTCCGGTGACACGATCGACATCCCGCTGCAGCTCGTCAAGCCCAGCGGACTCGATGCGGCCGGTGCCGGCGCCTGCACCGCCTTCGTCGCGGTGAAAAAAAAAACGCTCGGCGTGATCTCGGGCGGGACTGTCGTGTCTGAGACCGCGGACGGGATGCTCGTCCGCGTGGAAGGGCGCTACCGGAAGGGGAGCGCGACCATCGCGGTTCTCCGCGCCTCGGTGCTTCCCACGGCGGTTCCGGAGCGCAGAGGACGGATCGCACTCGACCTGCAGTCCGTCCGATGGACCGAAGGCCTGGTGCGCTGCGAATTGCGTGACGGCTGGCTTCAGCTGTCCCGTTGACGACCGATCGAAGTTTTCCACTTTCGGAGGAGGTATCCCGTGAAACGAAGTCTGCTGATCATGGCGATCGCCACGCTGGTTGCGCTGCCGCTCGCGGCGCAGTCCGGGGACGACGACACGCTGCGCGCCCGCTACGGTATATTCGGAGATTTTTCCCTGAATTATCACACGGCGGATTTCCAGCGACTCCCCGGTGTTCCCAACTGCTGTCCGCGCTTCGAGGAAGGCGACGGCACGGGATTCGCGCTCGGCGTTCTCTACGAACTGCCGCTGCAGCAGAAGCTGTCGCTGCTGCTGCGCCTCGGCTACGTCGATTACGGCGGACTGCTGACCGCGCAGGAGAAGGAGATGCTCTACGTCGCGCCCTCGTACTATGAAGGGACGTTCGAACACACGGTCGATGCCGCGCTCGCCGCACTGGCCTTCGAGCCGCTCGTCTCCTGGACGCTGGTCGACCGCCTCTCGCTGCTCGCCGGCCTGCAGGCGGGGTACGTGCTGACCAGCGACTACGAGCAGGTCGAGACGATCGTCGATCCGGCCGATCGCGGCGTATTCGTGGACACGCAGCAGCGCACGCGGAATGCTTCCTCGGGCAGCATCCCCGAAGCCAGTTCCTTCATGGCCTCGCTGGTCGGCGGCTTGCGTTACGAAGTGCCGCTCAACGACGAAGGCACGCTCGCCGCGGCCCCCGAGGCGCTTTTCGCCTACGGTCTGACGCCCGTCGTTTCCGATCTCGACTGGCAGGTGAACACGCTGCGCTTCGGCGTGAGCATCCTCTACCGCCCCGCCGAGAAAGAGGAAGCACCACCGCCGCCTCCTCCGCCGCCTCCGCCGCCACCCCCGCCCCCGCCGCCTTCCCTCGCTGCCACGGTAAAAGCCGTCGGCGTATACGAAGGCGACGTCGAGCGGCCCATCGCATCCATCAGGGTAGAGGAGTTCATCTCCTCGGAGATGCGTCCGCTGCTGAACTACGTCTTCTTCGAGGAGGACAAGGCCGAGCTGCCGGAACGCTACGATCGCCTGACGCCGGCGCAGACGGGAGAATTCTCGAATGCGACGCTCAAGCCGCTCGACAACCTGTCGACCTACCATCACGTGCTCAACATCATCGGCCGACGGATGCTCGAGCATCCCGAAGCGACGCTGCGCCTCCTGGGCACGAACAGCGACGAGGGTGCGGAACTCGGCGACACCGAACTCTCGCGCCGCCGCGCGGAAGCCGTGCGGGATTATTTCATGCAGGCCTGGGGAATCGCCGCCGGCCGCCTGAAGGTCGAGGCGCGCAATATTCCCGAGAAACCGTCGAACATCAATGAACTGGACGGCATCCAGGAAAACCGGCGTGTGGAAATCTACTCCAGCATACCGGAGATCCTCGATCCCGTCGTGATCGACGACACCCTGCGCACCGTCGATCCGCCGCGCATACGTTTCCGTCCCGATGTCACGAGCGATGCGGGTATCACGCAATGGTCGCTCACCGCGCAGCAGGAAGAACGCATGCTGAAGTCCTTTGAAGGGAAGCTCGACGTTCCCGCCGCTCTCGACTGGAATGTGCAGCAGGAGAAAGCCACCATTCCCCGCAGCAGCTCCCCGCTGCGGTACGCGCTGAATGTGACCGATGCGGCGGCGCAGCGCACCACCGCGCAAGATGTCCTGCCCGTCGAGCAGATCACCGTGCAGCGGAAGAGGACGGAGCGGCTCGGCGACAAGGAGATCGACCGCTACAACCTCATTCTCTTCGATTTCAATTCCGAGGCACTCGGGGAGCGCAATCTGCGCATCGTCGGCATGATCAAGCCGCGATTGAGTCCGACTTCCACGACCACCATCACCGGCTACACCGATCGCATCGGCGAAGTGCGGGTCAATCAGCCGCTGTCCGAAGGACGCGCGCAGTCGGCCGCGCGGGCCCTCGGCATTCCGCCGGTGAACGCGACCGGACGCGGCGAAACCGACATGTACACCAACGATCTGCCCGAAGGACGATTCTACTGCCGGACGGTCACCATACTCGTGGAGACACCGGTCGTCGAATAGCGGAATGGAGATTTCACGCAGGTACGGGCCCTCCGGGGCCTGTACGCGTTCAGGTGGGAGCGGTCAGTACAGGAGGACCATGCTGTCATCGGGGAGTGACGTCAGCGGAAGATGCGCGTGCTCCTGCTCGATGAGGCCGACGGCGTGCACGTCCTGACCGATCGCGGCGCAGTACCGGGGGGGCGTGGCATCCGATCCGTGCCAGCGGACAAGAACGTCAAGGCCGTCCGCGTCGCCATGCAGGCGCACGGTGCTGTCGTCGGAAGCCAGGATCATGCCCTCGTGCGAGACGAGATCGTCAGTGGTCACCCGTCCGGCCCGCATGCGGTCGAGCGGATAGAACACGGACATGCTGGCGATCTGGACAATGTCGAGTTCCGTATCCGAAACGCGCAATGCTCCCTCGACGTCGGTTATCAACGGATTCTTGCCTGGCGCGACAAGCAGTGCATGCGGAACGTTCCGGGTATCCTCGGACATGAGCTGGAAGAAGTAGCTCGCGCGTCCGGTTTCATGCAGGATGCGGAGCAGCGTATGCCCGTCGTCGCTGTAGAGTGTCGCGATGGGCAGGTAATCGGCCCGGGATTCCTCGCTCTTGGCGGCGAGCGCGTATCCGGCGGACTGGGCTTCGATTGGCGGGAGCGGGCGGAAATGCAGAACAATCTGGTTGCGGGCCGGCTTCCCTGCGTCGGGAATCAATCGCATGATGCGCGCCGTCTCCCGCGCGACCAGTTCCTTGTCCACTTGTTCCATGCAGCGCTGCAGTTCGATGATTTCGCCGAGACCATCCCTGCAATACGCGCAGCATTCGAGATGTCCCGCGATGGTGTCTGCCCGTTCGTTCGGGAGTGAATACCGGTCAAAAGCGAAGCGCTCGAGTTCTTTAATATCGGGATGCTGGGTTTTCACGATGTTCACCTCACGAAAGGAGTATCCCCGTCACCGGGCCGTTGCAGAAAAATCGGTGCGGAAATATTTCCGGCAGCGCAGGAGGAACAGCTCCTTCGCGCTTCCGAGCACGTATTCGAAACGCGCGCGATGCTGATCGCGGTACTCTTCGTAGCCGATATGGGGATATTCTTTTTCGTGATACTCGAACCAGGGGGCGGCAGTCCCCGACGCGAGATCGTGCAGGAGCGAGCGCACGGCGCCGGCCATATGCCGGATGTCTTCCTCCTCGAGCACACCGCGCCGGGAATATGATGCGAGGATGCCGCTGCGGAGTTCCCGGATGACCGGTTCCATGATGCGTTCGACGTCGCCCTGGTCGAACAGTTCGTCCCCGGTCTCACCGTCCTCTTCCTGCTCGAACCTCCAGTACAGATTGAAGAAATCGCGCAGCACCGTCACGAGCTGGCTGACGGCGATGATGCGGCGCACCTGCGGTTCCTCGTCGAGGATGTCGAACACATGGCCGATCAGCACGGCGGTGGAATCGTCCGGAGAGGCACGCCGGGACAGCCGTGCCACCAGCGTATCGGTGGACAGGGCCGGAAGCTCCAGCTGCATATTGTCGCCCTTTCCGCGCGTGATCATGTCCTCGAAAAAACCGCGCTGCCTGCGGTAGGGCGAAGACTTCGTCAGCGCGTCCTGCACCAGCCGGAGGATTTTTCCGTACTGCGGATCGAATTCGCCGAGCATGTCGGGGATGCCGCGCTGCACGTTGAAATAGACACAGCGCTGCAGGATCCGTTCGCAGTCGCCGTTGAGCGAGGCGCTGTCGCTCTCGATCTGGTCGCGGAGGTAGGCGGTCAGGCGGGCACAGGGAAGGCCGTTCTGTGGGAGGAAGAGGTTCTCGACGCAGCGCGCGGCCGCGCTCTCCGCGGTGTAGCCTGCGTCGTACAGGATGATCAGGTACCTGCTGAAGCGCGCGCGCAGCATTCCTGCCGCGATATGGATCGAACGGTGTACGAGCCGACCGAGCTGCACCGCCGAAATCGACGATCGGAGAAGGGAGTCGAATGTCTGTCGAAGCTCTTCGTGGCTCATACCGGTCGGAACGGCGATTTGTGGAATTCACTAAAGGTATGGTAAATGCGCCTGAAAAAAAACTGCGGAAAAATCTGCACTTCCCCCGCCGCGGGAGTACATACATCCGATTCCGGTCAAGCATTGGAACTGATCCAGAGGAGATTTCGGGTCGAGAGGCGCCGGAATTGAAACGGGGTTTTCGGGGGAGTGCACGGGATTGCCATCTGCGTCCATGGCGATCCCGATTTTTTTGGTTTTTTCCGGCTCATGTCCGGCACCGGAAAGGGGACCGCACGAAAATCCGACCGCATTTCCAATTGACTGGACAACCCCGGCGAAAATGTGCATCATGGAATATGACGCACATTTCGAAGGAGTCCGGTCATGGCTGTCGTCGTATCGATCCTGTTCGTCCTGGGTTGCGGCATCATCATGGTGCTGGCCCTCGGAATCTGCCGCGCATCGTCCCAGGCCGAGGATATGCTCCGTCATCTACACCCCAAGCATCTCCCGGATCTTCTCGATGGTGAGCGGGGCTGAGCCCTCGTAGTGGTTGTTGACGTTCAGAAACACATCCACGCCCCGTGAGAGCATCCCTTCCGCCAGTCCGGCGATCCGCCGCAACTCGTCGTCGCGCGCTTCGATGACGCGGCTCCAGTCGCCCCCGCTGCGCTCTTCCATTCCCTTCCGATCGGGACCATGCAGGCGAATGACCTGTACGCCTGCTTCCCGCGGATCCATCCCGGCCGCCACCTCCCACACCGGCGGCATGTAATATCCCTGCAGGAACACGTGATGCGCGCCGTGCGCGGCGAGGAGGTCGAAGTACTTCCTTCCGAGGTAATTCGGATTGCGCGTCTCCACGCCGATCGGGAATCCCTTCGGACAGGCGGAGAGAAATTCGCCGAGCTGGTCGAGGAACAGTGACGCGGCGGGCATCTTCTCGCGGTTGAGATATTCGAACTGCAGCATCAGCGGGCCGAGCAGCGCGTGCATCGGTGCGAGCGCGTCGAGAAAACGGAGGAAAAGCTCCGTTGAAAGGAAGTACGGGTTTTCGACAAGCGGATCCTTTTTCGACTTCCGGTAAAAATGGCTCAGGGTGATGCTGTTGGGCACCTTGACGGTGAAACGGAACGTCGGCGGTACCGATTCCGCGTACTCGCGCACCGTGTCCGGCTGCGGGAGGCTCACGGACTGCGCCCCGTGCAGCGACCAGAACCACTGGTCGATCTCGACGGTGTCGTATTTCGCCGCGTATTCCTCGAGAAAATTGATGCCCCTGTCGGCGGAGTACACGAGGCCT
>CAZWNO010000072.1:0-20536 GCA_964635845.1 uncultured Chromatiales bacterium | reverse complement strand
GGCTCATGCGATATTACGAAGCCTTAAACTATCCCACAACAAAGGGCGAAGAGCCCAATATTTGCCGCCAACCACGGTGCGGGAGTATTCCGCTCCGTCGATGCGGGAATGAACTGGACAGCGGTGAATACAGGGCTTGCCAACCTTTCCGCTGAATCGATACTCGAATTCGACGGCAAACTCTTTGTCGCGACGTTTGGCAATGGGGTTTTCGTCTCCACTGATGCAGGCGACAGCTGGACCCAGACAGAGACTGGTCTGAATTCCCCCGCCGTCATGTCGCTGGAGGGTCGGAACGGGACTCTGTACGCGGGCACACTGAATGGGCTCAATGCAAGTACGGATGCTGGAATGAGCTGGAAAAACTTGAACGGCGGTGTGCTTGACGATATGGAGATTCAGTGCATTGTCGTCGAAGGCGCGACGATATTCGCAGGGACGTATTACTACGGCGTCTACGTTTCGACCGATGGCGGTGGGTCATGGAACAAACGCAATACGGGACTCCCATCAAATCCTGCCGTATATGACCTCGTCCGTCATAACGGAGACCTCTTCTCGGCTCTCCAGTATGACGGCCTGTACCGTTCAACAGATAACGGTGGAACCTGGTTCAGTCTCAACGATGCTCTCCCCAATTACACATGGCCATACGCCATCGTCGAGCGCGGTAATGATCTTATGCTCGGGGCGGATATGGGAGTTTACATCTCCCATGACCACGGAGTGACATGGAGCAAGGAAAGCACAGGATTACCATTCAATAACGACGTTCGTTCCCTTGGCACGATCAGCACTTCTTCTGGGAGTTATCTTCTGGCGGGAGTCAATGGATATTCCGTCTGGCGCCGCCCGCTTTCAGATATTACAAACGTCGAATCCACCGATCTCTCTCCATCCGGGTTCGCTCTCTATCAGAACTACCCGAACCCGTTCAATCCATCTACGACGATTCATTACGCCATACCGGCTGCAGGCAAGGTCCGACTCAGCGTATTCGACCTCCTTGGCAGAGAAGTGGCTGTACTTATTGATGAGATCAAGCCGCGGGGGGCATTCGCCACAGAGTTCGATGGAACGGTGCTTCCAGCTGGCATGTTTGTCTATCAGCTCCAATGGAACGGATCAGTGCAAACGAGGCAGATGACTCTGTTGAAGTGATCAGCAAATTGGCGAGTTTCCATAGGGTGACACTGTTTACGCCCGCCTCTTTGGACACTTTGGTTATTGGTACGCCGGCCATCGTCAACTCGGTCAGCATCTGGCGGGCACGTTAGACGGCCTTCTCATTCTTTTCCATGAAGGGCTTTCTGATGATTGGGAATGTAGTGGCTCCTACATCGGCTGCCGTGGGGGAAAGATACGAGGCTTACGGATTTTGGTCAATGTCAACTTAGTTGATGTGCTTGCCTCTATATACGATAGTATGATAACCATCAAAAGAGACGATCATGAAAATTGTCCGGTCAATATATACAATATCACGAATCGCAAACAGATTCTTATTACTATTGATACCGTCTGGCGTAATATCCGCCCAGCTCACGCCATTGTAGTGATATAGTTGGTTAAAGGTGCTCGCAAATAGATTTTGGGAAACGTCGGTACCAGTCATGAGGGCCCCTTCATGATTGTGCTCAAGCAATATGTTACATTCTGACAGACTGTAAATATTATGTAACCCAGTTAAGATCTTCATGCCGACATTTCTAATCCAGAAATTAGTCCTTTGTGAGTTATTATTGCCTGTATCCACGAATTCTTCCATAATGTCGATCGAACCGTTATTGTAGCAGTACATTCGAAAGAGCGTAGACCCATTTCTTTGGGTATTCGATTGAGTATAGTATATACAACCATCACGACCTTTTATTACGTCACCCGGATTAAACGGATAGCCGTATCCTCCTACATCGGCGATACTCTTAGTGGAATCAACGATCCATCGATAGTCGCTTCCATTGTGAAATAGAATTCCATCTACGCAGCTAATATATATTTCGGACTCTGATACCATATCAACGCCATGCACGGAAGGACGAAGAAACGGTGTTCGCAGTGTGTCCCATGCGCCATTTCGATATCGTGCTATTGCACCTCTCACACCACCGTCGCCAACGACTACAAAATGACTTGAGTCAATGCCATCGATAGCGGTGGCAGTGTGCAGCCCAGTCCCTCTCATATTGATCCCGGTCCATACATGACCATTGAAGTGCGCAACGCATACTTGGTTGTCAGAGTTATGCGCCGCCAAATAAACGTTTGAGTCTGATGTACCCCAAAGTTGTATTCCACGAAACTGGAAATATTGTGGCATCACCGAGTCAGCTGTCCAGAAAAAATCATGCGACATCGGCTGTGGCTCCGTTCCGGAGTCTGTACATGAAATCATCATCAGTACGGCAAGAATGACAACGGCTAGTCTCAAGGTATCCGTCATGATTTGAATTAGCTCAGGTGATGTTCTCAACAGTATTTCAGATATCATGGTCGAATATACGCTCCGACAGGAGAATTTCAAGACTATAGTACGAGCCTGTCCACCACGTCGTGCATCGTCTCCGGCTGCAGGTGGGCGTAGATCTCGGTTGTCTTCGTGTCCGTGTGGCCCAGCAGCCGCCCGACTTGATACAGCGAGACGTCGTCCTGCTGGAGCCACGAGGCGAAGGTGTGGCGGGGGGAATGGAAGTGGAGTTCTTCCGGCAGCCCGGCGGCGCGGACGGCGCGCTTGCATGCGTGAGAGAGGCTGTCACGGCGTACAGGGCGGCCGTCATGGGTGAAGACGAACGGATGTCCGTCTGGCTGTCTTGTGACGACATCCAGGGCGGGATCGTTGAGTGGGACGACCAGGCGCTTGCGGGTCTTGGTCTTGAATGTGGACGTGCTTGTGACGTGCACCACGCGCCGCCGCCTACCATAGCAATGCAACACGCTTGACGATGGTCTGGCCCGGGAAGTTCACACGCAGGAAATAGACGCCCTGCGGTATTCCTGACAGGTTCATGGTGAACTGCATGCCCTGTGTGCGATGGGAGAACCGCTCTCTTCCGATAATATCGTGGACAGTGATCTCCGCCGGAATATCAAACGGAAGCAGGACAGTGACGAATCCGCCTTTGACGGCGATGTCGATGTCAGCGGGCGCCAGCAGGCGGTGCACGGCCACCATCCCGGTTTCACCTGCCTTGATCGGTGTATCCGCCTGGGTGTGCACGGCGAAGTCCTTCAGGAGAATGGAACTCTGATCCGCCGCGACCTCGGCACGCAGCCACCCGTAGTGCCAGACTTCGCCCGCGCGCACGCGCAGACCGATATAATGGTCACCGCTGCCGAACCACGACGCTGCGAAAGACATGCCATCGCTCTGACTCCCGCTCGCGCTGCAGTGCCAGTTCATTCTGGTATCGTCGATCGGTTCGCCGGCTGCCAGGGCAAGGACACTGTTTTCACCGTCGAGCAGCACCTCGTGCGCTGTGTTGTATTCGGTGTAGATAGACAACACGTACACCGGAATGGGATAGTAAAAGTGCATGACGAAATAATCCGACCGCCCGTCGCCATCGAGATCGAGTTTGTACTGCCCCGGGATGTCATTCGTGTCGGCGATCAGCGTATCGGGCTCGATGTCGGTGTACCGGATCTGGGCGCGAACAGGCGGCGACAACAACATGAAGGTGACAAGCGGGAGAAGCATGAACGACACGGTTGCCTGGAGACATTTCATTTTCTCCTCCGATTTTCTGTTATTTTGGATACTCGACTACCTGTGGCAGTATCCGGGTCTGCCCGGCTGCCGGCCAAATGCTGGCGCGATTCGAAACGAATTTTTCGTTGAAGCCGATAGCGTCATCTGTCCGAGGATAGTACCGACGACAGGGAGAGAATGCAGAATACTCGCACCATCAATGTGCCGGCAGGATCGGGCGGCCCCCCTCCCGACAGCGTCTCCCGGCGCCCCCGAAGGAATCCTCGGACCTGATCAAGTGCATCCTCCCTGAACTTGTTCGAACTGCCATCACTTGCTCCGCACTGAAATTCCCAAAACCAGCCTGTCTCGAGTTTTTTCACCCTCGCAGCGTGAGGAACGGGTGCCCGGCACCCGGTGTACTCCGGCGTTACTTCGCCGGTTGGGTCTCTACTTCGATGATGACAGTCCGGCAATAGAACCGTCCCTCGGGAAGATCATTGTCGAAGAGCGGTGCGCTCTCGCCGAGTCCTTCGAGAGTCGCGGATGCCGTTCCCAGCGCGGCCGCGGTGTTGCGAGCCCGTGCGAGGGAGATCCCCGCATTGTATTCACTCTCGCCGATCCGATCGGTATGGCCGGTGATGCGTATGGTTGAAGCCGGCTGTATCTGGCTGCGTATGAGCGGGATCAGGGTGTTGTTCATGCTGCCGAGATCCGACCGGTCGAAGTCGAAGAGGATGAGGCTGTAACGCTGGATTTCCTTCCCCGGAATCGCGCGATCTCTCTGCTGGTCGGAAAGTGACCGGTACCGTACCGGCAAGGACTGCATGTCGGATTCTTCCCTCCGGCCGGTCCGGTCCTCCGCGGCACAATCGAAGTCAATCGCAGCGGGACTGTCTTTCGCATCGCGCAATGCCGAGGCGGCGTCCCAGGTCAGAACGGCGGGCGGCTCGTCTGCTCCCGTGTACCGTGAGAGAGGATGGGCGTGCAATCCAACTCGTACCGTCCAGTTCCTGATGCCCTCGCCGGCGGTTATGCGGGGCCGCAGATGCAATTCCGCCGGGATGCACTGCGTTTCCGTCGTGTGCAGTATTACGGGCTGGAGGATGCGCGGATCGGAGGCGACGATCTCCACTCGTCTGTTCTCCACGGTGCCATCCAAGTCGTTCACGTTCGAAGGAATTTCCGGCAGGTTTCTGGCGATGGTATGGACGCGTGCTGGATCGATGCCCCATTGCCCGGTGAGATAGCGCGCGACAGCATGGGCTCTTGCTTCCGAGAGTGCGAGATTCCCATCCTCCACGCCGCTGTTCGCGTTGCAGCCCGTGAGCTGGATTGTCGCTTCGGGATACTGGAGCAGTCGTTCGCCGATGATATTGAGCAGATGATGATAGACGTCCAGGGTGGAGTTCGGTCGCAGCGAT
Organism: uncultured Chromatiales bacterium; assembly: GCA_964635845.1. Classification (GTDB taxonomy): domain Bacteria; phylum Bacteroidota; class Ignavibacteria; order SZUA-365; family SZUA-365; genus SZUA-365. The sequence continues at coordinate 15,424 of CAZWNO010000072.1, read as the reverse complement.
GCGACATGGAATCCGCCATCGCTCCCGACACGACTGTAACGCATCGGGATTTCCGCCGAGTGTTCGGGGAAGAAAACGTACGGCAGCAGAGGATACATGTTCGTCGAGCGATATTCCTCCACCACGAGTTCACGAACCGGCACCTCGATTCCGTCGATGACACCCGTTGCCGAGATGCTTGCGGTTATCGTCGAGGGCGGTTTCGACGGCGGTATCGGAACCGGCGGCTGCTTCGGCAGCTGCCCGGCGTCCGCCCCGAGGTGGTAACGAAGCACAATACCGGCGCGGAGGGATCTGGCCGTCCAGGTATGGGACGAGATGACTGGCGTCAATCCATGCACATACGAGAGCTCGGGGGCGGCGTACAACTGTCCACGGTCATCGAGCGGGACGCTGTAACTCAGCCCGGCAAGCAAGGCAAGCGCGAAGGGAGCGGCTTCGGGCAGAGCTCCCTCGTACTCGTTCCGAACTCGCCGCCCATTCTCGAAAGTCCCGCTTTCCGGACGGACCAGCGTTTCCTGTTGGCCATACCCGGGGGCGATATTCAACGCAAGGCGTATTCCGCCGTGGACAGCCAGTCGATCGCCCAGGGGATAATGTACCGCCGGTTCGAATCCGAACGATGGCAATGTGACGTCGACCGAATGTTCGATGACCGCCGGAATCGTAACACCACCGACATCGACGGGGAGTACTTCCGCCGCGGTCAGTCGTGCCCCCTGGGTCATGTATGCCGCGCGCATGGAGAAGATAAAGCGATCCGATATAGGGAATTCGTAAAGAAGACCCATGGCGCTCCCGTCGCCGGCACCCGATTCGAATCGCGGACAGCAGTTTGGTACACCGGGAAGCGCGCGGAAATCCGCGCTATGGAAATTTCTGACGTATGCCCCGAATATCCCGACCGATGAGCCGTCGGGAGTCTGGCCTGCCGCCTGACTCAAGGCCAGGATCAACAGCGCGAGGATGATGGATGCGCCGCGAAGCGGCCTTGCCGCATCTCTTTCCTTCATGCCTCCATACCGTCCCTGTTTCCGCGTCATTTTCATTTCACCAGTATCAGCCAGTGGAAGACTGTCGTGGTTTCGGTGCGAAGTACGGAGACATACGAACCCGACTGCAATTCACTCGCGGAGAAAATCGCCTGGTAGATACCGGGCTGTTTCTCTCCGCTCGCGAGCACCGCCGCACGACGGCCGAGCGCGTCGTATACGGACAACTCCATCGCTCCTGCTTCCCCGACTTCGTATTCTATGATGGTTGACGCATTGAACGGATTCGGGCGCGAGCCGAGGAATTGTGTCCTCCCTTCCGCCTGGTACAACCGCGTGCCGCCTTCCTGACAGAGTTCCAACCGGACACGGCCTGCATGCTGGATGACATCCACTGAGCCTCCGGTCCAGCGGACCTCCGAAAGCGTGAGCGGTGTCTCATCCGCGGCGCCCCACAGGGCGAGAACATCGACGCGCGCAAGCACCTGTCCCGCTTCCACCCGCCGCGCGAGGAAATGCACCTTCCGGAGTCGCATACTGTCGACGAAGGACATCGATTCAGGCTGGAGTACAGTCTGGTCGAAGAGCAATGTGAAGCGCACGCTGTCCGCTCCCGCCCGCGACAGGCCCTCCTCTTCCGCTAGCAGGATCGGAATGCTGAAGCGGTCACCAGGTCGGACGAGCAGATCCGGCAACTCCAGCGTGCATGAAGCACCCGACGCCGTAACATCAACAGGATCCGACTCCGCAATGCAGCCCTGCGCGTCGGTGATCACCACGCGGTAACGACCGCTGCGGGGTGCGTTGATGCTGCGTGTGACCGCTCCCGTGAGCAGTGAATCGTCAAGCCACCACTGCCAGGACATGCCATCCGATGCTGTCAGCACCATGCCATCGACATCGATCTCCGCAAGCGGCAGCGGGTGGACTGAAACCATGACTGGTACCGCGCTCCCTTCACATCCCTGTCCATCAATGACTTCGACCTGATAGCTTCCGCTGTCCCGTACGGTCAGGAAGCGGTCCGTCCCCGCCAGAGTTTCACCGTTCCGGGTCCAGCGATATGCGACATACCCGTCCGAAGCTTCGAGCCGCAACGAATCTCCCGCACAGATCCACAGCGGTCCGGGAGGAACGATCGCAGGCGCGGGTGCGGGGAGGACGGTTACTTGCATTGGACGCGACCATCCACTGCAGATCGAATCCCATACCCGTACCTGGTAATTCCCGGAACGGGTCACGACTATCTGACGGGTCTGTTCGCCTGTCGACCAATAATATTGCCGATACCCCGGGTCCGTTTCCAGTACCACATCCTCCCCCTCGCAGAACAGTGTATCATCGAGCGCCCGTATCGCTGGAGTGATCCCTTCCCCGACCGTGACCGGCAATGCCGCGTTTCCCCGGCATCCGCTGATGGTATCTCGGACCTCTATCATCACGCGATTGCTTCCCGGGGTTGTCCAGATCACGCGCACTTCCGAAGTACCGGTTCCGGCGACGATGCTCCCTCCGGTGAGAGTCCACTTATATGTGTACGGACCGATCGGGTGTACCCTGTATTCCGTCGTATCGGATAGGCACCCGGCATTCGGCCCTGTCAACTGCAGCTCACCGATGGTAACGGATTCGACAGTCTCCGGGGCCGATTCAGCCGCGCAACCATTGGCATCGCGGACGCGAACGACATACGTTCCGCTGGTCCGTATGGTCAGGGACCGCAAGGTATCGCCGGTTTCGATGCCATCACGCAGCCATTGGTAATGGAGATACGGCAGCTGGGTCCGCAGCACGACACTGTCTCCCTCGCAGAAGCGCCGGGATCCTGACATCTCGACGGAAACAAGCAGCGGGGGAAGTTCCGTCACGACCACGGTATCGGTCCCTTCGCAGCCGCCGGCGTCACGGACATGTACGGCGTACGATCCGCCGGCTCGAACGATGATTCTCTGTTGCGTTGCGCCGGTGGACCACGTGTACGCAGAATACCCGGCGCCCGCATCGAGCTCGATGCTGTCACCCGCGCAAAGGAGCGCCGGATCGGGTGTGACGCGAGGATGCAATGATTCCGAGACACTGACTGTGTCCGTCAGCGTCGCGATGCATCCCGTGGTGAGATGTTGTGCGGACAGGGATACAACGCCGAGCCCATTCGTATCCCACTGCACCTGTACTGCGGTGCTGTCGGCCCGAGAGGTGATCAGACCTGAAACGACGGACCACATGTATCTGACCCCCGGCTCCCCGGACACCGAATACGTGGCTCGCGTGTTGCGACAGACACTGAGCGGACCTTCAATCGAAACAGCTGGAAGCGGGTGCACGGTCACTTCGACCGGCGGAGAAATCCCGCGGCAGCCAGCCGCATTCTCAACCTCGACGCTATAGCTCCCGCTGCCTCCCACCCGGATGCGAGCGCTGCGTTCTCCACCGGGTCGCCAGAGGTAGGATACGAATCCCGGTGCCGCGGACAATTCAACGGAATCGCCCCGGCAGAAGGACAGCGGCCCTCCCGCCACGATCACAGGATTCGGCGATTCGTGCACGACGACCAGCACGGAATCAATCACAGTACAGCCATGCTCGTCGGTCGCTCCCAGGATGTAGAGCGTCGTCACCTGCGGGGAGGCCAATGGCCGTGCGACCATAGCGCTATCGAGTCCCGTCGTCGGCGACCATGTGCATTCGCGAAGCGGCGGGCTTCCTGGCGACGCGTTTCCCAGCCGCACGCTGTCACCGCGGCAGATCATGGTATCGAGCCCCGCGGAGGCCTGGAGTGGAAGCCATGGATTCACGGAGATGGCTTGGGACGTGTCCCTGCATCCCAGCGCATTGAAGATGATCACCTGATACAGTCCGGCGGTTCGCGCGACGCAGCGGTCCGTGTCGGCGCCGAGGATCCGCCGTCCGTCGAGCAACCATTGGTAGAGGAAACCGGAGCCGGTGTCAGCCTGCAGCGAGACACTGTCGCCGGGACAGAACTCAACGGGACCGGTGGCGAACAGATGTGCGCCCGGACCGGGCAGCATCGTGACCGTGACAATCCGCGAGGTATCGATACAGCCCAGGGAATCGGTGACGATGACACGGTAGTCACCGGAAGACGTCGCGGGGAGGACTCCCGTGGTCACACCGGGCAGGTCGACATCGTCCTTCGTCCAGTGATAGGTATTCCCTCGGGCTGTGGTAGTAACGAGCCAGAGCGTATCACCTTCGCAGAGTTCAGCAGGACCGCTGAGCGTGATACCTGCGTCAGGTCCTGCCGAGATTGAAACAGCAGTGGATGTATCCGTACATCCATCCCCATTGGTGACGAGCACATGGTACATGCCTGAGGTCCTCACCACGAGATCGCTTGTCCCAGCGGAGACGATGATGCTGCCATTTCTCATCCATCGATATTGCAGTCCGTCGCCGGTGTTCGCATGCAGGACGACACTGTCACCACGGCAGAAAGCAAGAGATCCCGACACCATCAAGGAGGCTCCCGGTCCTTGAAGCATCCTCACCTGTGTCACATTGGAAGTATCCGAGCAACCATCAATATCGGTTACGATCACGGTGTATAGTCCTTCCCTGTGAACGTCCAGATACGGAAGCTCCTGCGCATTCATGTCGATTCCATCGCGCAGCCAGCGGAACCGTATGCCCGATGCAGAAATGACGTTCAATCGGATCCGGTCACCGGGACAGAGCGCGACCGAGTCAAAAGGTTGCAGGACTGCTCCAGGACCGGGATTGATTTCCACGACAATCGTGTCCGAGCTGTCCTGACAGTCCAGCACATTGAGGACCACTACATCATACGAGCCTGGTTCGGTTGCGTCGTACTGCGTTCCGTTCGCGCCGGGGATATCGATTCCGTCGCGTCGCCAGGTATACCGGAGCGAAGGATCCGGTGTCACGGCGAGGGTCACAATTCCCCCTTTACAGAACCTGGTCGGACCGAGCGCGGTAATGGACACTTCGGGAGAGGGCAATACGATCAGCGTTGCAGAATCGCTGAGCAACTCCCGAAAGCAACGGTCCGTTATCACGCAACGATACCTGTTTCCTGAATCCTGCCATCTTGCGGCGCGGATAACGAGCAGTGACGTCGATTCACCGAAGTACAAGGAATCCGCGACAATATCGATGAAACCCGATCCGGAATCGACCTGCCATTGGAACGAGAGCATCGGGCCGAACGCTGCTGTCTCGAAAGCGAGGCCCTGTCTCTCGCATACGGTGGTATCCATCGGATGCATGAGCATACCGGAACTGTCGCAGATCAGCCCTCCGCGCATGACGGTGATGAAAGCGTCGCTGAGCCCCAGCAGATGCGGTTGATACGCATCCTTCGTGGCGATGTGATGGGCGCTCTCCGTCGACCCGACGAAATAGAGGTCCTCGTTCGCATCGAGGCAGAGGTCCGCGATTTCATCGTCGAATTCCCCGCCGAAGTACGTCGCCCATTTGAATCCACCATCAGGACCGAACACGGTCACGAGGCCGTCATTACCACGGTTCTTCACTGGCTGATGCGTGCCTGCAGTGCCTGCCTGCGAGGTCAATCCTAGCGCGTAGCCGCCCAGATAAACGCTCCCCGAGTGCGCAACCTCGATGGCCTGTAACCTTACGATATTCGGATGGGCATCACCGATGAACGTGGACCAGATCCGGTTGCCATCCGAATTGAATTTCGCAAGGAAGGAACCCCTGTCGTTCGTCGTCATATACGCGCCGGGTGTGGCCAAACCTGTGGAGGAATAAGACCAGCCGACCAGGTAGAGATTCGACTGGTCATCGATCGCGAGGTTCGTAAAGTTCTCATCGTCCGCCGCACCAAAGTACGTCCCCCACACGCGTACCCCGTTCCCGTCATACTTCACCAGGAATGCATCAGAGTTGATCTTTGCTGGTCCCGGCTGCAGCGTCGTCTGGAATGCACCAGGTGTTGAAATCCCATCCGGACTGAAAGTATCCCCCGCAACGTAGATATTCCCCTGAGCATCAGCCACGACTCCCCATAATATATCCAACAGGGATCCTCCCAGATACGTCGACCACAGAAGTGTGCCGGTCGGTGTGAATTTGGCCACGACACCATCCACATGCCCACTTTTCTGGGTTTGAAATGCACCGGAGGTCGCAATACCCGTCGTACTCCATGACCAACCGATAACGATGACATTACCCTGCGCATCGGTCGTGACGCCTGAACACCGTTCAAGGCTGGGTCCGCGAATGAATTGCTCCCAGCTCAACAGACCGTCGGTTGTAAACTTCCGGATGGCGATGTTGCCATCATTACCACCTGTACTTGCGCCTTGACAGGTTGAACTGACGCAGATCCCTTGATCCGGATGGATGACGATGCTCGTATATGGCCAGTCTACCGCTAGATGTGGATATGCAGCCTCGATGTTGCTTTCGAAATAGGTCGCCCACACCCGCGTCCCCGCGGAATTGAATTTGACGATGAAACCATCATAGCGCGATCCCGAATGCGAATCCCGGTACGATCCCGGAGTCGCGATCAGTGTCGTACTTGCTGCTCCTCCGCTGGCAAACACGTTTCCCGACGCATCGACAGCGATCGAGTGACCGAATTCCCTTTCATATCCGCCATAGTATGTGGCCCAGGGATCGATAATCAAGGTTTGGGCACTGTCATACTGCCCGATCTCAAAGCTGACGCACCGATCCCGCAATTGGAAGGCTGATCGCACCGACCGATGCCGTTCGACCGTCCAGGATTGTGGCGCATTCTCCTCGATGGTACCGAATGGCGTGGTAATCATCAGGGTCCCATCGGCGTCGATGGTCACGTCCTCCGCACCATCGTACAGCATCCGGATCTGCCGTGGATTCCCCCCGGGATGGACGATGAAGTTGTACTTGAATCTTCCCTCCGACGCAAACACTTCCAGATCGATATGCGCGTAGATCTCCTCGTATACGACGCGATGGAACTCGCGAACACCAAGGAGTCCTTTGGGAAAACGCGCCGAATAGAAGTTCACGACGCCATCCGCCTGTTCTCTCGCTGACAACCGGGATGCGGCATTGCATCCGAGCAGCGTCATGTCAACACGACAACGCATCGTGCCGGACCCGGGATTCGCCGACAGGTCGGACATCGCTGTATCCATTTGGTTCCGCACGAGCACCGTGCTGATTCCATCCGGCCGGAGATAGACGGAGGCCGCGGGCAGTTTAGCGGAGTACAGGATCTCGTTACAGGGTTCCCCGTGAATATCGACGAATTGTCCGCGGTTCTCCTGAAATCGAACGCTGTCCGAAGAGAGCGACCGCTCGATGCGTCTGTCGAGGGTACCGTCCGGCGCGGCGGTACGCGGGCGTGGTGAATGTCCGGAAGGATTCCCGGCACCTGCCGCGCCTGCTCCCAGTAATTGTCCGGAAGAATTCCCGGCACCTGCTGCGCCTGCTCCCATGAATGGCAGCAGCAGGATCCCGAGCACCAGCAGGGGTATCCGGTTCAGGACCGGCGGACGAACGCGACGTCGAAACATACCACCTCCGACCAAGTCTGTACTTCGATCCCGTCCACGCATCCTCCGTTTTCGATAATCACGGACAATGTTATCCCTATTCTGCAATTTTTCCGGACAAAACGCAAGAGAATCCCAGGAATTGTTTCCGACGGGGACAATCCCGATGGGGGACCCGTCTGGCGTTCGCGGAGGTCAGGCAACGATCGCACAGTGATCGATCGCGTGCACGAAGAGCGCACGTGAACATCGCGCACCCGGAAGGCCGCGCACTGTCTTCTCCGGCCGTCGTTCGTGAACATCGACTCCATACCGTGCCCTTCCCGTCGCCCGTGACATTGCTCCCGGTCCCTGGCGGTGCGCACTTGATTCTTGCGCGTACGATGCGTAACTTTTATTTCAAGATCCAGAAATCCGCTACTGATATTCATGCACGAGAACATCCCGAGAAGGAACCGATTCGATAACTCCTACATTCCGATAACGGCTTTCGAGCCTTCCTACGAGCGCCAACCTAACTCATCCACGACACAGGTACCAGGAGCAAGTATGATTCCACAGCGAATGCGACTCGTTGTCGCGATGGTCTTTCTCGTCCCCCTCATGTCCGCGAATGCGCAATGGAAATCCGATCCCTCGCTGAACAATACGATCTGCCAGCAGGGGAGCCGTCAGCATGCCCCCCGGATCGTCAGCGACGGGCGTGACGGCGCCATCATCTGCTGGTATGACGAGCGTTCAGGACAGAACTCCTTCGACATCTACGTACAGCGTATCGACAGGGATGGCTTCGTGCGCTGGACGGTCAACGGCGTCGCCGTCTCCGTCGCGCCGTATTCCCAGCTGGAACCGGAGATGATTTCGGATGACGCGGGTGGAGCGATCATCGCATGGACGGATGGGAGAAACGGAAACAATGACATCTATGTACAGCGCGTCGATTCTTCCGGGAAGATGCTCTGGGCGGACGACGGTCTGGCTCTCACCACCGACACGACCAACCAGGCGAATCCGAAGATCGCGACCGATGGCAAGAACGGCGTCATCGTGGCGTGGAATACCGGATCCGGCGGCTTCCCGCCGGCAAGCAAGGTCCATGCCCAGCGCGTGAGCGCGGATGGGACGCCGCTCTGGAGCGCACCGGCCCTCGTGTCCGGCAATTTCCGCTTCTCAAGTGCACCCAGCATCTGCAGCGACGGAAGCGGAGGCGCCTACGTCGGATTCTCGTTCTTCGACCGGCCCGAGTACGACGTGTACGCGCAGCGGATCGACGCCAACGGCACGAAGCAGTGGCAGGCCAATGGCGTGGGGATCGCGACGGGCAGCGGAACGCAGGATTCCCCTCTGATCGTCGCGGATGGCGCCGGCAATGCCTTCCTCACGTATCTGGATTGGGGTTCGGGATCGATCGCCGACCTGCACATCGTCGTCCTGAAAAAGGACGGAACGCAGGCGGCGGCGTTCCGTGCGACATCGACCAGCGGTGGACAGCTCAAGCCTCAGTTGTCGAACATCGGGAAAGGACTGCTCGGCATCACCTGGCAAGACGGACGCGTGGCCGGGAAAACCCGGGTCTTCGCGCAGATCGTCGACACGACCGGAGCGAAACGCTGGACGGCGAACGGTGTGGAGGTTTCCAACCGCGCGGGCGACCAGGTGACACCGTACATTATCAGCGACGGTGCCGACGGCGCCTTCGTCGCCTGGGAGGACAAAACCAAGGGCGCTCTCGAAACCGATATCTATGCGCAGCGCCTGTCCGACGCCGGTGCACCTCTGTGGTCGAACGCCGGTGTCGCGGTATGCACCGCGGGCAAGATCCAGCAGTTCCCGTGGATCATCGGCGATGGCCGGGGCGGCGCCATCATCACCTGGGAAGACTACCGGTCCTCGATGACGAATCCGGACATCTACGCCTCGAGACTGCTCGCCGACGGCAGCTTCCCGATCGGACCGCCGATTCTGTCCTTCTCCTCGAAGACCGTGGCGTTCGGTGCCGTGGGGATCGGGTACTCCTCGACGAAAAACATCACGCTGACCAACACCGGCGGCGTCCCGGTAACGATCACGTCGATCAACGCGAGCGATCCGCATTTCAGCCTGACGCCGGATAACAACACGATCGATCCGAGCGGCAGCGTCACGGCCGCGGTGATTTTCCAACCGACGACCAAGAACGTACTGAACGCCTACATCGTCGTCGAGAGCAACTCCGTCTTCGCTCCGGATACGGTGCTCGTCACCGGTTATGGAACCGGATCGGCGGCGATACAAACCGACAAAACATCCCTGAGTTTCGGGAATGTGAAGACGGGATCGACGAAAGCCATGGCGTTACAGATCTCGAATACGGGGAACGATACCCTCACGATTTCGAGCATCGCCACGAACAGTCCGCGATTCACGGTCGACATCGCCTCGAGAGTCCTCGCACCCGGCTCCTCGTTCGTTGATACGGTACGTTTCACTCCGACGGTGATCGGGCCCGTCTCGGCCAGCCTCACGCTGACGAGCAATGCGTCGACATCACCCACGGTCGTGCCGCTGTCGGGGACAGGCGCCGCCGAAGTGACGATGACCATCGACCTGGCAACCATATCCTTCGGCGAGGTCAAGGTCGGTTCCCACAAGGACACGACGGTGACCATCAGGAATACCGGGAATGATTCGCTGCATATTTCGTCGTTCACTTCCGGCAACCCCCGCTTCACACTGGAGACGCCGCTCACGGCCATCGGACCGGCCGGCGTAAGAACCTTCACCCTTCGCTTCACACCGGATGCCGCGGGACCTCTCGGCAGCAGCTTCACGGTGACGAGCAACGCCGTCGCATCGCCGCATACGATCAATGTGGACGGTATCGGTGTGGCCGTTCCCGCGATCGCCTTCGCACCACCGCAGCTCGCGTTCGGACCGGTCGATCTCGGCAGCAGGAAGGATCTCGTTCTTACCATCAGCAATCCCGGCGGCGGTTCGTTGACCGTGACGGCGATCAGCTCATCCAATGCAGATTTCTCCCCGCTGGTTCAGCAGTTCGATGTACCGGGCGGCGGGTCATTCGGCGATACGATTCGCTTCACGCCGAGCCTGGTCGGCGACCGGAGCGGCATCCTCACAATCGTGAGCAACGCTGCGACCTCGCCCGACACGGTTCTCGTACAGGGCACGGGAAACGATCCCTCGGCCGTGGAGCGGCTGCAGGCCTTCCCGGGTACATTCACGCTTTTCCAGAACTATCCGAATCCGTTCCAATCGACCACGGCCATCCGTTACGACCTGGAAACCTCCGCCCCGGTGCGCGTCACCGTGCTGAATTCTCTCGGACAGGTCGCTGACGTCCTGGTGGATGAAATGCAGGATCCCGGCATGTACACGGTGCAATGGATGCCCCGCGGCGGCGCACCCGGCGTGTATTTCTACGTCCTGCGCGTCGGAACGCACGAGGCCTTCGGCACGATGGTTCTGATGAAATAGCGGCTCCCCGGATTCGCACCGAAGTACGGAGAGATCCGAGGACTTCACTGCGCGTCTGTAGGCGATTACAAAAAATCCCCCGAGTCTGATCGCTCGGGGGATTTTTCGTTGAGTTCTACTTCATCAACACGATATTCCGCGTGCTGTGCATGCTCGCGCCGGTGAGGACGAAAGGCAACACTACGCCGCCCGACGCAGCTGTTTTCCCCAGCCGCTTTCCAGGCAGTAGCTGATGATGACGTCGATGTAGCTGCGGAAGGCCGGCACCGTGATGCCGCTGCCGGCGAGCGCCGCGCGGGTGTTGCGGTCGTCGAAATCGCGCTGCTGCGTCATGTATGGCGCAAAGGAGGCCAGCACCTGCGCGGCCGCGCCGCACTCGCCGCCACAGGATTCACTGCCGCCGCATTCGCCGGTGCCCGATGATGTGACGGCTGAGGGTGCGACAGCGGATGATGCCTGGCCGGACGCACTGGCGCGGGAGAGTCCGGCCGCCAGGCGCGCGTGTGCGGCGATCTCCGCCACGCTCGAAGAGCGGGCCGCGCCGGCGGTCAGGTGCAGTGTCTGCCCGTGGCCGCGATCCGACAGCAGTACGTGACAGATGGCACGGCTGACGTAGTCGACGGGGACGACGTCAAGGGGCGCGGTGAAAGGAGGCACGGCGCGGAGCAGATTGTGCGCGATCAGGCGCAGGGGCACGTAGAGGGCCTTGAACGCATTCGTGCGTCCGCTCCGGGCATCGCCGACGATGATACTGGGACGGAAGATCGTCACGGGCAAGTGCGGCATGACGGCGCGCACGAGCTGTTCGCATTCCCACTTGCTCTGCTCGTAGGAGTTCGTGAAGCACGCCGGCTGCCCGCTCCCCTCCTCGAGCACGCGGCCAGTGCGGTCGCCGCAGACATAGGCCGTGCTGACATAGGCGAAATGCCGCAGCACGCCGGCTTCGGCAGCCTGCTCGGCGAAATCGAGCATGATACGCGTGCCTCCCACGTTCACCCGGCGCGCTTCTTCAAGCGGGAGGTGAAAGCGGACATCCGCGGCGGAATGGATGATATGCGTGATGCGCCGTGCACATGCGGTCCAGTCCTGCGCGCGCCATCCGAAATACGGCTGTGTGACGTCGCCGCAGACGACTGTCAGTTTTTCCAGGAAGCGGGCGGCGAGCGGGACGTCTTCGAGCAGCTGCACGGCACGGATCAGCCGCGGCAGCGCGGTGTCCGAGGACCCTCGCACGAGGGCGATGATGCGCGAGATGCTCTCATCGCGCAGCATGCGACGGATGACGTCCGCTCCAACGAGGCCTGTTCCCCCTGTGATGAATACCGTGTTCTGCATGACGACTCCGTATCGATGTTCTGATGCAAGGATACGAAGCGCCCGCAGGCGGGTTGTCAAGAGAATGTCATATCGTTGTCACAACTTCGCCGTCAGCGGAGCAGCATGATTCTCGCGGCTGCGGATCCCGCCGGCGAGGACAGCCGCGCGATGTACATGCCCGCGGGAAGACGCCCCGGTGTCCATCGCACGCTGTGGCTGCCGGGCGCGAAGCGCGCGTCGCGCAGCAGGTCGACCCGACGGCCGACCGCGTCGTACACTTCCAGCTTCGCGGCGGTCTCGGCCGGGAAGCGCAGCTCGAACAGTGCGCTGTGGCGGACCGGGTTCCGCAGGGCGACGATCTCCGGCCGAACGGCCGGCGCCTCGATGCGCCGCACGGACACCGTGCTGTAATCGAAGGGCTCGTTGACGAGGTGGTATTTCTCCTCATTCTGTCCGTTGTAATCGCGGCGGAGGTAGGGACAGACGATCGGCGTGCGAGTCTGCTCCGCCAGCGCGATCGGCGCGGGTTCACCGGCATTCCAGTCATAAAGGGGAATCTCGTCCGGAATGATGGTCGGACAGAGGCCGCGCTCCAGCGCGACGTGGAAGAGGCCGAAATTGCCCGGTTCATGTCCCGCAATCCAGCAGCCGATCACGTCGACGAGGAGCGGATTCTTCCCGAAGATCAGGATGTTCGACATGAAGTCCTCGGGAGTGTCGCCGGGACCGGGCCCCCCGTTGAAGCCGTTCCCGTTGCGGCCGTAGATGCCTTCGATGATGTTGAGTCCCGTGGGCGTCACGCTCAGCGAATCGCAGGTGCGCTGCGCCCAGGTCTCCATGCCGAAGCCGCCGTCGGCGCTGCCGCCCGGACGGTCCCACCGCGGCACGCCGGCCGCGAGGTGACGCGAGTAGCTTTCGTTGAGCCGCTGCTCCCTGTCAGGCTGGAAGTCGGCGAGCACCGCCGCGGGGTGTCCCGCCGTGGACTCGAGTCCCTCGCAGAAATGGATGTAGGGCGGTACCGCCGTTCCCTGCAGGTTCTTCGAAGCCAGCGTCATGCCCATCGAATGCGCCTTGAACTTCGCGATGTTGAGGAGGAAGCTGTCGTCGTCGTTGTAGGGCGCGATGTAGCCGATGCGCCTGAAGACCATTCCGTCGGGCACGTCGCGCCAGATCACCTCGGTTCCGGACTGCAATGTCGCCAATGTCATTTCGTTCAGCCGACGTCCGCTCGGGAAGTCGAAGACATGGCCGCCGTAGCGCTGCGCCATCTGATCGAGGAGAATGCCGGTCACCGGGTATTCGCCCGCGCAGAGTCCGTCGCCCATCCAGTTCCCCTCGCGCATGAACATGTTGTGTCCGGGAAATCCCAGGTCGCGGATGGATTGCACGACTCCCTCGAGGAAGGCAAGGTCGGTGATGATCCCCATCCCTTCCGCCGAGTTCCCCATTCCCATCGTGCAGGTGAGATTGGGCTTGATCGTCAGCGCATGCGTGAAGGGAAGTTCGCCCGTCGCGGCGGGAGTGAAGAGTTCGGCCGCGAATGCGGCGCCCGTGGAGAGCTTCGCCGCCGTGTCGAGTTTGGTCGCGACATTCGTGCGGCGGATGAACACCGCATCCGGATGGGCGGCGATGAAGGGATGCAGCTGCAGCGCCTCCGCGGCGATGGCCGCACTTCTCTCCCCTTGCCTCGTCAGCGCGCGGAAGGGCGACGCCCCGACCTGACGGGCGATGGCGAGCCCGGCTCCCGTTGCGATCGCCGAGCCCAGGAATTGCCTCCGTTTCATACTCCTGCCTCCATTGTGTTATGCTGCTCCGTGACAATCTCGCACCGCCGGGGATCAGATGCAAGATATTCCGGTCGTTTTCTTCTGTCATGCAGTCATCGCGGTCCGATGCGGTATCGCCGCGGCAGTTGCATGACACGCCAGGCGGGCGGATATTCCCGTCCGAAGAAAAAAAAATGCCTCCGGATTACCGGAGGCGAATCACCAGGCTCAGCCTGGAACGGAAGACGGCGGGCCACCCCGCGAATGCGTGCTCACATTTTCATCGCCACGCCAAGTGATGCCTGCAGACCCGTGAAATCCTTCTGCCCGGTGAAGAGGGGCTTATCGAACTCGAGGAACTGGTACTTCGCACCGAGGCTGATGCCGAAGTTCTCGGCGAACATGAAATCGAGTCCGACACCCGCGAAGTAGCCGAAGCGGATATAGGTTTCCGTGTCATCGGGCAGGTTCTCGTTCGACACCTGCAGTACGTCATGGCCGGTGAAGCCGAAATACGCGCCGAGTCCCACCATGACATAGGGCTGCACCGGATTCTCGGGCAGCGGCGCGACGGACATGCCGATGGTGACGGGGGCGATCACCGTCCAGGCGTCGTACTGCCGGTAATTCGGAAGCACTTCCGTGTTGGGATCGAACTTGTACGTCGTGTACCAGCCGCCGATGGACAGGTCGGTGTAGAAGGGATGGCCCATCGACTTACGGAAGTGGAAATCGAGTCCGAGCGCCTGGGATTCGTCGATCGCACCCTGTGTCTTGTTGAAGGCCACGTCGTCGAGCGTGATGCCCTGCTCTTTGTCCTTCGGGAACCATGCCCCGATGCGAATTGAATAGTAGTTCACCTTCTTGTACTCTTCCTGCACGACGATGATTTTCTCCGTCGTTTTTTCTCTCTCCTGCGCGGCGGCGAATCCGCCTGCCACAATGACGAGTAACGCGATCATGATAGCTTTTTTCATAGCACCTCCGGTTGCGTATGTACGGTATGGACAATAATACGGCATTTCGACCAGAAAATCGAATTCCTGGGAATGGGTCCCTGGAATTCGCGCGACCGCACCGGCCCCCTTTCCCTCTTTCATCTTTCCATCTTTCCATCTTTCCCCCTATCCCCCTTTCCGCCTTTCCCTCTTCCCCACTTTTTCGTATCTATCCACATCCCGTCTCACAGTCCCATGGTCTGTCATGTCTTCTCTCCGCATCGGCACCTGCAGCTGGAAATACGATTCCTGGATCGGCTTGATCTATACCGAAGCCGGCCGGCATAATTATTTGCAGGAATATTCACAACACTATTCAACGGTTGAAATCGATCAATGGTTCTGGAGCCTCTTCCCGAGCGGCATCACGCTCCCGGCCACCG
>CAZWNO010000071.1:18690-21328 GCA_964635845.1 uncultured Chromatiales bacterium | reverse complement strand
CAGGGCGTTTCATCGGGATTCGTTTGACAGTCTGCGTTTCATCCTGCTTCGATCAGGGGACGGGACGGCGATTTACCGATTCATCCCGTCGAATAAAAGAAAAGTAGCAACGAATGGAAACGCGAAACAATATATTTCCGCGTCCCCGATATTTCCGGGTCCCCAATATTATCTCACTTGAGCTTGAAGGTGAACACGGCCGTGCCGACCTGGTCGGCCGGTTTCGTACCGGCGGGGAGTGCGTTGAATCGCCATGTGCGCATCGCATCGAGCGCCGCGCGCTCGTAGCGGGGATCGCCTTTTTGAATCATCGTCATGCCGTACATGCTTCCGTCGGGCCGCACGCGAAAGCGCACGGCAACCTGCACTTCGCGGTTCGCGCCCGGTGGAAACGAGGGAAGTACGCCGGCGATACGGTTGCGTGAGATCCCGCCGTCCCATTCTATGCTCGCGGAGGAATGCGGCGTTGCGCTGAGCGCGCCGGGATCCGAAGTGATCGCGCTCTGCTGTCCCGCTCCCGCGCCCGTGACGCGGTCGGTCGACTGCGTCGAGGTGGACAGGCCCTGCTCGCGGGATTCCCGCTTCGTGTAATCGCCGGTGGTCGGAGCGGTATTCCGGCCGGCTTTGCCACCGCCCTGATCCATGAAGTCGACGGCATCGGTTCCCCCGCGGATGTCGCGTGGGGGCACGGGCGTCGAGGGCGCGGCTTCGAGTCTTCCCGCATCGCGGGCCGTGGACTGCCGCGCGGGCGCGGGTCGCGCAGCCGGCTGAGCGACGGTGGTTGAACTCCGCACCTGCGGTGACGCCGACCGCTGCCGCATGCTCGTCTCCGCCACCCGCGGGCGCGCGGCGGCCATCGGGGGCTGCTCGAGCTGCCGCACCTCAGGCCGGAGAAATGTAAGCTGGATTTCCTCCGGAAAGCGCTGGATCTCCGGGAAAGCCGCGCAGAATATCATGATCAGCATCAGCGCGGCATGCAGTCCGATGGAAATACCCCAGCTCTTCGTGTCAACGCTGTTGAACGTCATCGTCTTCTTTCCGCTCTGTGGAAATAAAGAACCGTGTCGCGCCGAGGCCTTTGGCCTCGTCCATCACGAACACCGCGCGCTCGAGAGGAACGTCGGCATCACTCGAGAGCACGATGACCTGCTTGTCCGGATCGGTGAGCTTCTGCTGCAGCGCGCTGCTGAACCTGTCCGCCGGGACTTCCACGTTGTTCAGGAAGATCCTTCCGTCGTTGAGCAGTGCAACCACGAGCTGCTCCTGATCCGTGGTCGTCGCATGCTCCGCCTCGGGCAGGGTCACTTTGATGCCCTCGGTGATGATGAACGAGGAAGTGAGCAGGAAGAACACCAGCAGCAGGAGCACGATATCCGTCAGCGAAGAATAGCTGAACGAATCGAGCAGTTTGTTGTCCTGTGTCAGCCGGATTTTCATGACGCCTTCCCCTGCGCCGCCTCGCGGGCCAGCTGTGCCTTTTTGGCGGCGATCTGCGCCTTCCGCTGTTCGCTGAGCGCGATGTCGAGAAAGTCGTTGCAGCTGGCCTCGGTCTCGAAGACGAAATGACTGACCCGGGTGACGAGGTAGTTATAGAAAAAATAGGCCGGAATGCCGACGATCAGGCCGAACGCGGTGGTGATCAGGGCCTCCCAGATTCCTGAAGCGAGGATCTGCGGATTGACAACGCCCTCGTTGACCTCGATCACACGGAAGGCGCTGATCATGCCGGTGACCGTGCCGAGGAATCCGAGCAGTGGTGCGATGCCCGCGATGGAGGCGAGCAGTCCGAGACCGCGTTCGAGCTTGTACACCTCCATGCGGGCCGCGATCTCGACCGCGTCCTTCACTTCCTGATGCGTCAGCTTCATCTTCATCAGTCCCGCGCGCAGGATGGTGGAGAGCGGAGTTCCCGCTTCCGCGCAGATCGAAACCGCCGACGCGAGATCACCCGTGCCGAGCGCGGAGCGGATCTGGAGAATGAATTTCCCGCCGTCCACCTTCACGCGTGACAGCGTGATCAGCTTCTGGATGACGATGTATGTCGCGAGCAGGGAAGCGGCAAGGATGAACCACATGACGAAGCCGCCTTTGAGGAACAGATCGAACAGGGTCATAGAAGTCTCCGGTAAGGTGAAAAAATCGTTCGCGGTTTCTGCCGGCACCGGCGCAGCCCGTTCGGGCATCAGCCGTGCTTCGCCGCCGCTCCGTGCGCCGCCACCAGGCCCACCGGTGCGGTACCCGGCAGTTCGCGCGGCTCGGTCCTGTCCAGCAGCATGTACACGATGATGATAAGAATGCAGATCGTAAGAATCACGGCCGTGAGTATCAGCGGGCGCTTGCTGGGCTCCTCCGGCGGATGGAACAGCTGATCGCGGTTGCGGTGGAATACCGCCTCGTCCGAGAGCGGATCCCGGTCGGCGGCGGGTTCGACAGCAATCGGAATATCCACTCCGATTGTCTCCTCCGCAGTCGTCGCCGGACGCTCCCCGCGGTCTGCTTCGGCGGTGTCCGGTAGTGAAGGTTCGGGCTGCTGCGCCGCAGCGAACGTCCCCGTGGCGAACGTCCCCGCGGCGGTCAGTTCCATGTCGGACAATTCCGTGTCGGACAATTCCGTGTCGGACAATTCCGTGTCGGACAA
>CAZWNO010000071.1:246-18590 GCA_964635845.1 uncultured Chromatiales bacterium | reverse complement strand
GTGTCGGACAATTCCGTGTCGGACAATTCCGTGTCGGACAGTTCCGTGTCGGACAGTTTCGCGGCGGACAGTTCCATGTCGGACAGTTCCGCGGCGGACAGTTCCGTGTCGGACAGTTCCGTGTCGGACAATTCCGTGTCGGACAATTCCGTGTCGGACAATTCCGCAACCGACGTTTCCGTGGCGGGAGTTTCCGTGGCGGACGTTTCCGCGGCGGGAGTTACCGCGGTGGACAGTTCCGCAGCGGATTCCCGCTCGCGGGCAGTCATGGCGGGGGAGAAGGATGCCTGCACTTCGGCGACGAGGGCCGCGATATCGACCGAGGACCGCGCGGCAGGCGCAGCGACATCAAGCGCCGCCGCGGGGATGAAATGCCGCGGATCGATGCTGCTGGCGGGACCGAACTGCTCTCTGCCCGCGTCTGCAGAAGTGGTGGAAACGAATGCCGAGTAGCGCACTTCGACCAGCGCGCCGTCCGGTCCGAATCGCGGACTCCATGTGCCGATCTCCGGCAGCTCGACAGCCTCGCCTGCGCGGAGCATCGATTTCACGATATCGAAACAGGCATGCAGAAATACCTGTGCGCTGTGCGCGGGTACGTCGATGCGCGACGCGAGCGCCTCGGTCAGCTCCTCGCGGGTCATGACTGATCCTCCTCCTGGCGGAGAAGCAAGGAGGGATGCGGCTGGAAGGCGTCGCTGTCGGCGGATGGACAGACGGTGCCGAAGGTCATCAGCTCGACGCAGTCGCCGCGATCGAGCGCCGAGGCGCAGATCTCCAGCATGTTGTCCATGTACGGCTGCAGCTCCCGCGGATCTATTCCGAGCCGGGCTGCGATGCGGTGCAGTATGTCCGCAGCATTCGCCATGTTCAAATGTGCACGGTCACGCCGCCCATCATGAAGAACGGCCGCTCGCGGTAGCCGGGCCAGCGCTGCCAGCTCCGGTCGAGCAGATTTTCAAAGTGGAGAAACACGCCGACATTCGGAACGATGCGATATTCGATGTCCAGTCCGAGCAGCATCCACGCCGGGATCACGCTTCCGTCCGCCTCCTGTTCGCCAATGAGTTCCAGTGTCGCCTGCGCTCGCAGATCGAAGGGGAAGTCGTGCTGCAGGAGTGCGCGGACCTCGTAGTCGGGCAGGTAGGGAACGCGTCCCTTGTGTTCGCCCAGCGAGGAACTGCGCAGCACAGCGCCCGCCTGGATGCGCGTGCGCGATGCGAAGATGTGCGCGAGTTCGGCGTTGATATTCATGATGCCGGCCCGGCCGTCGTAGCGCATTTCCCACTGCTGCTGCACGGGATCCGGGAGCAGGGAGAACCGCGGCCAGCTCGAGCTGGAGAGGTATTCGACCGATACCCGTGCGCTGCTCTGCGCGCGGTCATCGAACTCGGCTCCCGCGAGGAAGCGAAGGGGCAGATCCGTATGCCGGACAGCGGACGCGAGCATGATGTAGGGATTTTGCCCGAGAAAGCCGCGCAGCGTCTGCTCACGCACTTCGGGCTGCCAGCCGGCGAAGAGCGACCAGTCGTCGCTCGTCAGATGGCGGAGGGCTACCGAAGGATAGAAGCGGAACTGGCTTGCGTGATCGCTGCCGCGGAAGAGATACATGGCGGCGCCCGCCTCGAGGCGCAGGCGCTCATCGAGCGTGAATACGGTGCCTGCGCCGGCGGTGCTGTAGAACGGCCTCCGCGCCTGCGGACCGCTCTCGCTCAGGTCGTTGACATGCAGCAGCACCGCGAACCGAAGCGCCTGACCTTCGAGTCGCGTTTTCGCGACTCCCTCGAGTGCAAGACGGTTTTCGATCTGCCGGTATTCGTCCAGCGCCAAGGTGTCACGCACGCCGAACGTCTCATCGACAGTGAAATGTCCGAACGACAATCGAAGCGAATGGTCCAGTATGGTATTCCTGCGGGATATCAGATCGACACCAGCGTCGAAGCCGAAGGTCTCCCGGCTGAAATCGTGCGAGGGTTCGAAGTGCGCGAGTCTGTCCGCGTACAGCCCGTACTCCTTCTTCTCGATCCGAAGATCCCCCTGCAGGCGGGAAGAGGAGAGGAGCGGAGGAAGCCTGCGGGGGAGGTAGGTACCTCCGTTCAGTCCGAAATCGATGCGCGAGTAATCCGCGTGCGCGACATGTCCGTTGCTGCGCTCGTAGGCCATGTGCGCAGCGGCGTCGCCGTGCGGATAGCGGTCGGCGTACCAGGCTTCGACGAGGGGAGTGGAAAACGTCCCGATTCCCGCGCGCATGCGGAATCGCTCCTCGCTTCCGGTCAGGTCCGGCTTGGACAGGGGCATGCGCATGGGGAACGTGTCGAAGAGACGCGGCTCCCTGCTGCCGCGCCCGGCGCGCGCGGTGAGGTCGCGGCTGTCCGGCGCGGTGGCGCTTCCCTTCCGGTCCTCCGTGAAACTGATCATGTCGCTGCCGGTGATCACGTACTCGGGCAGTGTGAGCGCGGGCAGCACGTCGCGGGCTTCCTTCGTTTCGGGCTTGAAATCCCGGGGTGGTGGCAGGGGCTTGTCCTGCGCGGAGACGGACTGCGCGAGGACGGCCATGGTCAGGCAGAGGAGGAGATGCCTCATTTCATTATCTCCAGGCGTGTCTGCGCTTCGCGAGCCTCGTCCGTCCCGGCGTACTGCTGGATGAGTTTCCCGTAATGCGCCCGCGCCGCGTCCTGTTTCCCGGCCGCTTCGTCCACTTTTCCGAGCAGCAGCAGAGCGCGTGCGTTCCACTGCGCGGCGTCGGCGAACACGTACCCGACGCGAAGCAGCGACTCCTCGGCCTGCGCGATGCGCCGGGCGTTCCACTGCAGTTCGCCGATGCGGAACTGCGCCTCCGCGCCGATCTCGTCGACGCGGCTGCCTGCGATTTCGCTGAGGGCTGCGACGGCTCCGTCGAGATTCCCGTCCTCGCCGGCGATACGGGCGAGTTCGATCGAGGAGAGGACGGCGTATGGATCCTGCGGCTGCGTCTGCCGCGCTGCCTCGAAGTCCTGCCGGGCGGCGGCCGTATTGCCTTCCATTTTCTGCGTCAGGCCGCAGCGGTAATGGATGCGTGCGCGGACTCCGCGTGCGGCGGGATCGTCCAGCAGTTCCTGGCAGATGGCGAGTGCCTTCCGGTGGTCCTGCTGCGCGAGCGCGGTCTCCGCGAGTTCGAAGCGGCTCTCGACCACCAGGTTTCCTCCGGGATTGATTCTGATCGCTTCGCGCAGCGTCTTCTCGGATTCCGCCAGATCATTGTTCTGGCGGAAGGCCCGTCCGAGCAGCAGATGCGCCTCCTGCGACAGGCTGCTCTGCGGATGTGCCGCGATGAAGCGCTGCAGCGCGGGGATCGATCGCGCGGGATCGTTCTGTGCGGCCAGCTCGCGAAGCTCGGCGAAAACGACCTCGTCGGCCGCGGTGCCCCCGGGATTGGATTTCAGCCATTCCTGTTTGACGCGGTCCGCCTCCGCGGCGCGTCCCTGCATCCGCAGCGTCTGCGCCAGGCCGTCGAGCGCATCGCTCACCTTCGGCGAATCGGCATGCTGCTCGAGCACGCGCCGGTAGGCGGCTTCGGCCTCCGTGTACCTGCCCTGATTGTAGTAGCAGTCGGCGATGCTGTACGCGGCCTGCGGGACCAGCGGGCTCTGCGGATATCCGGAAATCAGCTTCCGAAACTCCGCAATGGCGACGTCATAGTCCTTGCTCTGGAAATACATCCAGGCGAGACTGAACTGCGCCTCGTCGGCATACTCCGAAGCGGGGTAGCGCGAGAGCATGCCGCGCAGCGTGCTGATCGACGCGGGCGTGCCGCCGAGCCGGTGTTCGCAGGATGCGAGCTGCAGCAGGGCGTAGGCCGCCAATGGATTCGCGGAATACATGCGCGAGATGTAGCGGTAGGTTTTCGCCGCTTCCGTGAACTTCTTCTGCGCGTACTGCGCGTCGCCGAGACGCACATTGGCGTCGACATCGTTCTTTCCCGCCCGGTACTCGGTTGTCAGCCGGGTGAAGGCCCGTTCGGCGTCGGCAAACTGCTGCGCGCGGAAATGCGCCCAGCCGAGACCGTACAGCGCGTCCTGCAGCAGGACCGCATCCTGCGTCGAGGCGAGCGCCTGATTGTAGACGATTGCGGCATCCTCGAATTCCTCCGCCTTGAAATGCGATTCGCCCAGCCACAACAGCGCTTCCGCCTTGCGGGGATCGGCGGGGAAGCGCTGAAGGAAATTCCTGAGCACCACGACCGCCTCGGCGTGGCGCCCGGCTTCGAAGAGGCTGAAGCCCTGGCGGAACATCGCCTTGGCGAGCACGTTCTGCGGAGCGTTCGCGGTCGAGGCCGCGGCGCCGTAAGCCGTCGCCGCCTCGGCGGGACGCCGCAGCTTGAGCAGTGTCTCGCCCTGCATGAACCATGCGTCCGCAAGGACGTCGCTCGCCGGGAAACCGGCCGTGACGGCCGTGAATTCCCTCAGCGCATGGTCGAACG
This sequence comes from uncultured Chromatiales bacterium, assembly GCA_964635845.1. Classification (GTDB taxonomy): domain Bacteria; phylum Bacteroidota; class Ignavibacteria; order SZUA-365; family SZUA-365; genus SZUA-365. The sequence goes on along the minus strand of CAZWNO010000071.1, from coordinate 14,131 downwards.
CGTTCTCGTTGAACGCCGCCATGCCCAGTTCGAAATGCGCATTGTCGGCGTAATCACCGGCGGGACGCGCGGCGATCATCTCCCTGAAAACGGTCCGCGCGGCTTCGAGCGCTCCGTTGAGCCGCAGGGCCATGCCTTTGCGGAAGAGTGCCGCCTCGGCAAGCGCGCCTTCACGCTTCGAGAGTTCGTCGAAGGTCGTGATGGCCTCGGAGTATTTCTGCTGTTCGATCTGCGTCCATCCCAGCGAATACTGTACCTGCTGCGCCCGCGCGTTGTCAGGATAGGCGGTGAGGAAATTCCGGTAGAATTCCTCCGCACGGTCGAAACGTCCCAGCCGGTAATTCGCCTCGCCCTTGAGGAACATGCGTTCCGCCGCATTCTCCGGATCCGGCGAATCGCCGAGCGCTTCGAGCCAGGTCAGGGCCTTCTCATGGTCGCCGAGCTGATAGAGACAGGCTCCCTTGCGGGTGTAGACGCTCGAACGTAGGGCGCTCTCCGGGAAGATCCGGAGGAACTCCTCGTAGTTCATCAGCGCTTCATCGAATTTTTCCTGTTTCTCGAGCACGTAGCCGATGGAGAAAAAGGCGTAGTCGCGGATACGTCCCTCGGGATAGTGTTCGTAGGCGATCCGGTAATACCGCATGGCGAGCGGGGGATCGCCGTCCTTGAATGCCGCCTCACCCGCCCAGTACGCGACCTCGTGTGCGAGATTGCCCTCGGGCCAGCGCTTGACGACGGCGGCGAACTGTCCGTGCGCCCTGTGGAACTCGCCCTGGCGGAAGTACACCTCGCCCTCGCGGAATCCCGCGTCATCCGCGAGTTTGCTTTCGGGATATTTTTCCTGGAATGCAGCGAAGGAAATTGCGGCGTCCGTCAGGTTCGCGTTCTGGTACTGCGACTCCGCGCAATAGTATTCCGCGTCGGGCAACAGCGGGCTCCGCGGATAGACGGAAGCAAATGCATGGAACTTCTCGTAGGCGAGCTGATAATTCCTGTCCTTGAACAGTCCGAGGGCGAAGGCGTAATCCTGTTCTTCCTTCAGATCCCGGACCTGAGCGAAAGCCACGACGCTCGGCAGGAACGCCAGCCACAGGAGCAGGACGGTAGGTCTGACCATTCGATGCTCTTTCTGGTGAATTTCAGAGTACTTAAAGTGATACTCTAGATGGTTCACTTAACCTCGACAAATTACGTTTCTCCCCTCTGAGTGTCAAGGAATGGATGCGGATTTGCGCGATGGGTGCGGAATCGCGTCATCGCAGTTTGACCTTTCGGTCCAAACGCGTACTTTTTCATTTCACGCAGATTCATTTCTTTCCTGCATCCCACCAACGTCACGACAGATCATGGCAGAACCGAAGACTCCGTTTCATCTCGAGCAGGTCAACGCGCAGTTCCGCAATGCGATCGGATTCGTCAACCGCCGCATCATCAACCGCACGGAGGTGATCGACCAGATCTTTTCCGCGATGCTGATGCGCGAGCATGCGCTGATCCAGAGCCGGACCGGCGCGGCCAAGTCGCTGCTCGCACAGCAGATCTTCAATATGTTCGACGGCGCGAGGATTTTCCAGGTGCAGGCGTCGAAGGAACAGCAGCCGGACACCTATTTCGGCGGACTCGACATCGAGGAGCTGAAAAAGGGGAGGATCATGCACAATACGGCCGATTCGCTCGTCGAGAGCGAATTCGGCTTCATTGACGAGATCTTCGACGCCAACGATTACACCCTGCGGGCGCTGCTGACCACGCTCAATGAACGCGCGCTGATTCTCGGCGTGCAGAATCTGCCCGCACGGGTGCACTCGGTCATTGCCGCGACAAATTACCTGCGGGTGAGCGAGATCACCGAGGCGCTGCTCGATCGATTCATCTTCAAGGCGCTGTTCATTCCGGCGAAAGCGCCCTACACGCAGTACCAGATCTCCCAGCGCTATCTCCTCCATCACGGACAGCCCTCGGTTCCGGAACAGCGCATTCCCTTCGCGGTGCTCAAGCGCACCTCGGAAGTGATCCGCGGCCTGGACGAGGAGTACAGCATCCGGATCCCGCTCAACGTGATCTTCCTCGCCAACTCGGTCGTGCGTTACTACGAGGTGCAACGGAACCGGCTCATCAAGGAGCGTCCGCACGAGCATCCGCATCTCAAGGATTTCTACATCTCGCCGCGTACCTACTCGCGGGCGATGGATATGCTGCGCGTCATCGCGTTTCTTCACGGTCGCATGGAAGTCCTCCCCGAGGACGCACGGCAGCTCTGGTATCTCTACACCGTCGTCGGCATCCACGATCAGAAGGAGCTGTTCCTCAAATCGTACTCCACGATCTTCAAGCAGCTCAGCTCCGCCCGGGCTTTCGATCAGGTCCAGCGTCTGCTCGAATTCCAGGAATTCGTCGAGCATATCAAGGAGAATCCCCGATTGTTGCAGCGGCCCCTCCGCGAGATCGAAGGGCAGCCCGTCAGGCGCACGATACTGGAATGGGCGAAGGAGACACTCGGCATCACCGATGCGACGCAGGAGCAGAATCGCCGGCTGCTCGAGGGATACGTCAAATCCTTCGAGCCACTGACGGAAGAGATCGCGGAATTCCGCGACAAGACCGAGCGGGATATCAGCGGGCTCTTCCAGAGCGCGGGACATTTGTGGAGTTGAACGAGGCCGAGCACGAGGACGAGCACGTGCACGAGCACGAGCACGTGCACGAGTACGAGCACGAGTACGAGCACGAGCACGCTTGCCCGCCGTAGTGCGGCGAAGCCGGACGAAGGCGGGAGCACGAGCACGAGCACGAGTACGAGGACGAGCACGAGCACGAGTACGAGCACGAGTACGAGCACGAGCACGAGTACGAGCACGAGCACGAGCACGAGTACGAGCACGAGCACGAGTACGAGGATGTGCCTGGGGGCGGCGCACGCCAGTGCGCCGTCTTCGAGCACGAGCACGAGTACGAGCACGTACCTGGGACCGGCGCGCTCCAGCGCGCCGTCTTCGAGGACGAGCACGAGTACGAGGACGTGCCTGGGGGCGGCGCACGCCAGTGCGCCGTCTTCGAGAGCGATGACACTTGCCGCGCCGTAGTTCGCCGCAGGCGAACGAAGGCGGGAGGGCGAGGAGGGAATGTTGAACTGATGATGTAAGGAAGCACGATGCCGGGTGCGTACGAACATTTTTTCGACGTGATGGAGGACCTGGGATTTTTCGAGCGTATTTATGAAGAGCTGCCCGAGGATTTTACGGCGGTCTTCGAGATCGCGCGCGTCCTGGAGGACGAACGCAACGAGCTCGCACTCAGGCTCAGTCCCGTGCTGCATCGGAAAGCGGCGGCGCGAGCGGAGCCTCCACCGCAGGACCGGGAGGATCTCGAGATCATCATCAATGATCAGGAGGAATGCGAGGCGGGACTCATCCGGACGCCGCAGCATCTTCCGCGCATCTATAACTACCAGTGGCTGCTCCCCGAGGAAGTGTTCTTCAACCGTCTGGCGAAGAAGGAACTGTGGGTGCCGTATCCGCGCGAGCCGCACTATTTCTCCGTCGATCCCGACTCGGACGACTATCAGCCCGACCGCCGCAAGCAGAAACTCTACGTGTTGCTGGACACCTCGAGTTCGATGGGAATGAAAAACCGCATCAACCTCGCCAAGGCGGTGGTATACTACTTCCTCCGGCAGAACATGAAGGAACTGGGATTCATCAGCCTGCGCACTTTCGACACGAAGATCGGGGAACTGCACGAGGCGCGGGACAGGGCGGGCTTCCAGGCGCTGATCAGCTACATCATGCGACTGCATACGCTGGGCAACGGGACGGCGATGGCGAAGGCGATACGCCAGGCGGTGGATGACATCAACGCGCTGCCGCAGCTCTCGGGCACGGAAATCCTCGTCATCACCGACGGCGCCTGCGCGCTCAACGAGGACGAGATCCGCGAACTGCTGGCCGACCGCATCGTCATCAATACGATCAAGATCGGGCGCTCGCAGCTGATCGCATCCAGGAGCTACATCCGTGACAAGATATTCGAGGAGGACACCGCGCAGCACAAGGTGATCGAGCGCCTGCAGAAACGGCAGGCCGAAGCGAGACATCAGCTCGACACCGCGCAGAGTCCCCACCTGCGCCGCCGCTACGAGGACTCGCTCCGTTCGCTGCAGCAGGAACTCGATCGGCAGGTCGACGCCATGACCGAGGAGATCATCGTCGGCTATGGTCACGAACTCGAACGCCTTTCCCGCCTGTACATCCAGGTCGAGGACATCGACCTGCCCGGGCTCTTCGATTTCCGCGAGGAGCAGTACGAGGAAATCCGTGATCTCGTGCAGGGGGTCGCGCGCGAACTCGACCTGCACTGTTCGCTCGAGCAGCTGCGGAAGCTGGCGTTGATCATCGATCACCTCGGCGTGCTGATCAAGAACACGGCCGATCCCGAGCTGCGCAGGCGCTTCGAGGAACTCCGCGGGGAGGTCGTGCGGCGGCTGACATCCTGCATCGAACAGCAGATGGAGCAGGGGGGCGGAACCATGCTGCGCTCCCTGAGCAGCGCCGACCGACAGGACCTCGGCTTCCTGCTGTCGTCTTCCGCATCGCTCCACATCAACCTGTGGCGGACGTTCATCTGGAAACTGCTCGAACGGTTCCGCCGGATAGTGGGTGCGAAAAACTGACGGGGGAGAAAACCGCAGGGATGAACGGACGTTTAACGGGGTGGACCAAAGCGAAACTTTTTTCACGAATAGGGAATTCAGGACAAATCAAATGTGTCTTATCATGAGAAACGCGGCGCGTTTCCATGGTATTGAGCCGAGTTGATTTGTTTCCGAGCAAAATAATAATATATTTAAAGCTGTGAATTTTTGAGGAATTCCACGCAGTGAACGCGCCTGGTAAAAGGAAGAAAACAACAGCCGAATCGCTCTCCGAGACATTGCGTGAACTGCTTCCCTACACGAATCTCGGCTGGCAGCTGGCTGCAAGCATGCTCCTGTTCTTCGGAGCGGGGTACGGAGCGGATATCCTGCTCGGCTCGAGCCCCTGGCTCACCATCATTCTCTCGGTCATAGGAATAGTCTACGGTCTCACTTCGGTGATAAAAACGGCAAACCATCTACAACAGAGGAATTCAAAAGACAAGTCATGATAACATACATGAAAAAACAACTCCTGAAGGTCAAGATCGAGTTCGCCCTCCTGGGCCTGCTGTCGACTCTGTTCTTCGTGTTCTCCCTTCTGCGGAACGGGGAGTACAGCTTCGGTCCCGACCTGGTGGCGGGTTGTATTTTAAGTGTGACGAATGCATTTTTAGGGTATGTGTTTATCGAGCGCGCCTTTCGCCTGAACAATAACCTGTTCATGCTCTTCTCTCTCGCCGCGATGGCCGTTCGTTTCTTCCTGATGATCGCCGCGGTCGCGGTATTCCTCCTGACCGTGACGGGAAACGTGCTGGAATTCGTGGGTTCCTTCATGGCGACCTACACGATCTTCCTCATCGTCGAGGTATATCACATCAACAGGAAGACAGACATGCTCAAGCCCCGCCGCGCGCGGGGATAAGAAGAACCGAGTCCCGGAACATCCATCAGCATGACAGTACTTCGCAGTCTCCTGGGAATCTTCATCGCGGCAGCCACGGTGTTCGCGCTCACACTCGTCGCCACCGACATGCTGTCCGCGCAGGGACATCCGCCCCAGTACGCACAGCAAGGTCAGCACGCGCAGCAAGGTCAGTACGCACAGCAAGGTCAGCACGCACAGCAAGGTCAGCATGAGCAGCAGCCGGCCGCGCACGACAGCAACCATGCCCGGGACAGTCATGCTCCGGGAGCGCAAACCGAAGGCGGTCACGGCGCCGAGGGGCATGGCACGGAGGACCTGACTCCTTCCGAAGAGATGATGCGCATCCTCGAGCACAAAGTCGAGAACACACCGTACATCCACGAATATCCGTTCCCCGAACTTCCGCTGCCGCGGAACTGGAAGATCAACATCGCCGGATTCACTCTCGACATGTCGCCTAACCGGCATGTCGTGTACATGTGGTTCTCGATGCTTCTCACGGTCCTGCTCACCTGGCTCGCGGCGCGGCAGAACCGCACCGGCATCGTTCCCCGCGGCTACGGCAACATGATCGAGATGGTGGTGGTGTTCGTGCGCGACGAGATCGCGGCGCCCTTCCTCGGACACGACGCCCGGCGCTACCTGTCGCTGCTGCTGTCGTTCTTTTTCTTCATCGCGGTGATGAACCTGGTCGGCCTCGTGCCCTTCGGCGCGGCATCGACGGGCAATATCAATATCACCGCCGGACTGGCGCTGACCACCTTCGCGTTCATGATTTTCGGAGGCATGAAGGCGAACGGCATCGTCGGATTCTGGAAAGGGCTCGTGCCGCACGGCATTCCCCTCCCGATCGGCGTGCTGATGTTCGTCATCGAGATCCTCGGACTGGTGATCAAGCCCTTCGCGCTCGCCATCCGTCTCTTCGCGAACATGCTTTCCGGCGCGCTCGTCATCGGCGCATTCTACGCGCTGATCTTCGGAATGGACACGCTGGTCGTGGCCCCGATGTCCATCGCGTTTCTGCTGTTCATGTCCCTGCTGAAGATCTTCATCAGCTTCCTGCAGGCCTATATTTTCACGATGCTCTCATCGTTCTTCATCGGCATGTCGGTGCAGCAGAGTCACTAGGACATCGCGCCGCCGCCGTCATCGGAATTCGCAACAACGTTCAAATAACTTTTCACACTGGAGGACACGCAATGGAACTCGCATGGTTAGCAGCTGGGATCGGTGCATCGATCGTCGTCGTCGGTGCCGGCATGGGCATCGGTAAACTCGCTGCCGCCGCTCTCGAAGCCATCGGCCGTCAGCCCGAAGCCGCCGGCGATCTGCGCGGCGCGATGATCATCATGGCCGCGCTCATCGAAGGCATCGCACTGTTCGCCGTCGTGGTCTGCCTGCTCCTGGCCTTGAAATAAGCCGCCCCGGACCTTCACGACCGCGCGGGAAACACATTGAGGTAGCGTATGGATCAACTTCTGGCCATTGAACCCGGGATGCTCATCTGGACGTTCATCACGTTCGGCCTGCTCCTGTGGCTGCTCAAGAAATTCGCCTGGAAACCCATGCTGGGGATGCTGGAAAAGCGCGAGACGAAAATCCGCGAGGACCTTCAGCGGGCGGAGGACGCGCGCGCCGATGGCGAGCGACTGCTCACGGAGCATCGCAAGCTCCTGAAGAATTCGGAACTCGAGGCGCGCAAGATCCTCGACGAGGCCAAGAGCAGCGCCGAGTCCATGAGGCAGAGCATCGTCGAAAGCGCCAATGAACAGGCGCGGCAGATGACGGCCCAGGCCAAAGCGGAAATCCAGCGCGAAAAGGACACCGCGCTCCTGCAGCTGCGCGAGGAAGTTGCCGACCTCGCGATCCGCGCCGCGGGAAAGATCCTGGGCACGGAACTCGATGCGGACAAACACCGCAAGCTGGTCGACGATTTCATCGGCAATCTTCCCAGAAACTGATCCGGCACACCGACGCCCATGAGCATCGCACGCATAGCCCATCGATTCGCAGCCGCAATCCTCGACGCCGCTCCCGCGGACCTCGCACGCCAGTCGTTTCTCGACGACCTTGCGGACCTGCGGAATTCGATACGCCAGTCGAAGGAGCTGCGCCTGTTCTTCGAATCGCCGGTGATTCCCCAGTCGCGGAAACTCGCCGTCGTGGACGCCCTGTTCTCCGGACGCATCGGCGCCTACGCGCTCAGCGTCATCCGCTTCCTCGTGGAGAAGGAGCGCGAGGAATTCGTTCTCCCGATCATCGAGGAGGTGTTCGAGATGAATCGCGAACGCGAGGGCATCCTGAGCACGCGGATCCAGAGCGCGGTGGAACTGTCCGCCGGACAGCAGGCCTCGCTCGGGGCAGCGCTCGAGCGCATGTCGGGCAAGCGCATCGAGACGCGGTACGAAATCGATCCCGCGCTCCTGGGCGGCCTCGTGGTGCGGCTCGGCGACAAGGTATACGACGGCAGCGTTCGACGGCAACTCAAGCGTCTCCACGACCGCTTTGTCAGCGGAACGTGACGGCACGGTGGATCTGAACACTCACAGTTAGCATAAGGCGACAGAGACATGGCAGAAGTTCGACCCGATGAAGTATCGGCGATACTGAGAAAGCAGCTGAGCGGTTTCGACAGCGACATCGACGTCTACGAGGTGGGCACGGTACTGCAGGTGGGCGACAACGTCGCGCGCATCTACGGCCTGAAGAACTGCCTCGCCGGCGAGCTGATCGAGTTTCCGAACGACAACTACGGCATGGCGCTGAACCTCGAAGAGGACAACGTCGGCTGCGTGCTCTTCGGAGAGGCCACAGGAGTCAAGGAAGGCGATACCGTGCGGCGCACGGGCAAGGTCGCTTCCATGCCCGTGGGCGAGGCGATGCTCGGCCGTGTGATCGATCCGCTGGGCAGGCCGCTCGACGGACGCGGCGTGATCCACACCGAGACCTCCATGCCCATCGAACGCAAGGCGCTCGGCGTGCTGCAGCGTCAACCGGTGAAAGAACCGCTGCAGACCGGTCTCAAGTCGATCGACTCGATGATCCCGATCGGACGCGGCCAGCGCGAGCTGATCATCGGCGATCGCCAGACAGGGAAGACGGCCATCGCGCTCGACGCCATCATCAATCAGAAATTCACGCACAACGAGGATGCGAAGAAGCGCGGCATCCAGCCGGTGTACTGCATATATGTCGCGATCGGCCAGAAGGCGTCGACTGTCGCGCAGGTGTACGCCAAGCTCGAGGAAAAGGGCGCGATGGCGTATACCACCATCATCACCGCCGATGCCAACACGCCCGCCCCGATGCAGTATATCGCGCCGTACTCCGGTGCGACGCTTGGGGAATTTTTCCGCGACAACGGCCGGCACGCCCTCGTGATCTATGACGATCTTTCGAAACAGGCAGTGGCGTACCGCCAGCTGTCGCTGCTTCTGCGCCGTCCCCCGGGCCGCGAAGCCTATCCGGGCGACGTGTTCTACCTCCATTCACGGCTGCTCGAACGGGCGTCGAAGCTCAGCGACGAACTCGGCGGCGGGAGCCTCACGGCACTCCCGATCATCGAGACGCAGGCGGGCGACGTTGCCGCATACATCCCGACGAACGTGATCTCCATCACCGACGGCCAGATCTACCTCGAATCGAACCTGTTCAACGCCGGCCAGCGTCCTGCCGTCAACGTGGGTATTTCCGTCTCGCGCGTCGGCGGCAACGCCCAGATCAAGGCGATGAAGCAGATCGCCGGTCCGCTCCGCCTCGACCTCGCGCAGTACCGCGAACTCGAGGCCTTCGCGAAATTCGGATCCGATCTCGACAAGAGCACGCAGCAGCTCCTCCGCCGCGGGGCGCGCATGCTCGCGCTGCTCAAGCAGGGGCAGTACCTGCCCATGCCGGTCGAGGAACAGGTCGCGAGCATTTTTGCGGGCGTGAAGGGGTATCTCGACGAGATTCCCCCCGAGGAAGTCTCGCGTTTCGAATCCGAATATCTCGAACACCTGCGCACGCGGCATCCGGAAGTGCTCGCCGAAATCGCCGACGAGAAAAAACTCGGCGACGAACTGATGGACAAGCTACACGCCCTGCTGAAGCAATTCACCGCGTCGTTCGCCCTGTCGCTTCAAAAAGTCCAGGCGTAACCCATGGCCAATCTCCGCGAGATACGCAGCCGCATCAGCGGTATCCGCAGCACGAGCAAGATCACCCAGGCGATGAAGATGGTCGCCGCGGCGAAGCTGCGCCGGGCGCAGGATGCCATCGTGTCCGCGCGCCCCTATGCCTCCCATCTCGACGGGCTGATCCGCCACCTCCTCGCGCGCGTCGACCGCGACACGCTTCCGGTAATGGCGAAGCGCGACGAGACCGAGCGCGTGCTCATCGTCGTGGTGACCGCGGACCGGGGGCTCTGCGGCGCTTTCAACACGAACATCGTGCGGCACGCCACGCAGCGCATCCACGGGCTGTATGCCAGGCAGTTCGCCGAAGGAAATGTATCGCTGCTGTGCATCGGACGCCGGGGCTACAATCACTTCAGCAAGCGCGGATACAGGATCCTCAACCAGCATATCGGACTGCTCAACACCGCCACGCACGCCGACGCATCGGCCATCATGGCGGACGTGCTCGAGCGCTACCTCAGCGGCGAATTCGATCATGTCGAGATGATCTACAACGAGTTCAAATCCGTCATCCAGCAGCGCATCCGCGACGAGCAGCTCCTTCCGCTCCTGGAGGAGCAGATCGAGGAATCACCGGGCAATTACATCCATTTCGTCGACTACATCTACGAGCCCTCGGAAATCGAGCTGATGGAATACCTGATTCCGAAGCACCTCAACTTCCAGCTCTACCGGGTGTTCCTGGAGTCCAACGCCGCCGAGCACGGCGCGCGGATGACGGCCATGGACGCCGCGACGACGAACGCCAGGGACCTGATCCACACCCTGCAGCTGCAGTACAACCAGGCGCGCCAGGCGAGCATCACCACCGAGATCCTGGAGATCGTCAGCGGCGCCAACGCCCTGAGATCCGAATAATCCTGAAATCGTTCCGATCCACGGCAACGGGCGGATTCATGGATCCGCCCGCCGTACCCTTTTCCATTCACCCCATTTCTCATCCACGAACTCCGCCATCCTCCTGCGATAGTTTTCCCGGTCGAAGGTTTCCGCATGCGCGCGGATCGCTGGCGCATCGAAGCGCAGACGCTCCATGCGGTCGATCGCCGACAGCAGTGAATCCGGAGTCTGTTCTCCGAAAAGCACGCCGCTGAGTTCCTCGATCACCGTTTCCGTCGCGCCCCCGCGGCCGTAGGCGATGACGGGCTTGCCGCAGGCCATGGCCTCGACCGGAACGATGCCGAAATCCTCCTCGCCCGGGAAGAGCAGTGCGCGGGAGGACGCGTAGGCCTCCTCGATCTCGCGGTCGTGAAGCCAGCCATCGAATCGCACCGTCGGCCCCGCCATCTTCTCCAGCCGCGGGCGCTCGGGGCCGTCACCGATGACGCGAAGCGGAAATGCGCCACGATTGGCCGCCTCGATCGCGATGTCGACGCGTTTGTAGGGCACCAGTGCCGAGACGACGAGATAGCTTCCGTCGTTCGCGGTCGACACGGCGAAGCGCGCGGTGTCGACGGGGGGATGAATGACCGCGGCGTCGCGATGGTAGATCCGGCGGATGCGTTCGGCGACGTAGCGGGAGTTGGCGATGAAATGATGGACGCGTGCCGACGTGCGGATGTCCCACCGTCGGATGCGGGCGGCGACCAGCCGTATGAGCGCCAGCTGCACGCTGCCGACCGTCGCACGGTTGAAGTACTGGTCGAACATATCCCAGACGTAGCGCATCGGCGTGTGCACATAGCTGATATGGAGTGCGTGCGGCGGCACGCGCACGCCCTTCGCAACGGCATGCGAGGAAGAGAGGACGAGATCGAAATCCGTGAGATCGAAGCGCTCGATCGCCATCGGGAAAAGCGGGAGGAAGCTGCGGTAGTGCTTCGCAACCCCCGGAAGCCGCTGCAGGAAGCTGCAGCGGATCACATGGCCGCGGATGGCCTCGCTGACCTTCTCCGGAAAAGCGATCAGTGTGTGGATCGGCGCCTCGGGATACAGTTCGCAGAGCACCTCAAGGCATTTCTCTCCGCCGCGCATGCCGGTAAGCCAGTCGTGGACGAGTGCGGTGCGGGGGGCGGTGTCAGCGGACATTTTGTTCTTTCACGCCATTTCACAATACTTCAAGGTTCAAAATAGAAAAGCAGACACAATAATCGTAATCACATGAGCACCCCGTTTCACATCGTCAACCGCCACCGCGACCTGATCCGCGGCGACCTGCATTTGCCCGTCGAGACCGACGGCGCTCCCGTGGTCATCATCTGCCATGGATTCAAGGGATTCAAGGACTGGGGCGGATTTCCCTACGCGGCCGAACGCTTCGCGCTGAAAGGCTTCGCGGCGATGCGTATCAACTTCTCGCTCAACGGAATCGAGGACGATTTCGAGGAATTCACCGCGCTCGAGCGCTTCGCGCACAACTCGATCAGCCGGCAGCTCGACGACCTGCGCGACCTCGTCGACGCGATCTCGGTGGGGGAGATCGTGCCCGAGGACTGCGACACGTCCCGCATCGCGCTCGTCGGCCATTCCCTCGGCGGTGGAGTAGTGATCGTGCACGCGGGGGAGGACGAACGCGTCGGCGCCGTGTCAAGCTGGGCGGGTGTTGCCGACTTCATGCGTTGGGGAAAGAAGACTCGTGCGGAATGGAGGAAGACCGGAAGGATGGAAGTTCAGAACTCGCGGACAGGCCGGATGATGCCCATGGATGTCAGCATGCTCGAGGACATCGAGGCCAACACGGAGCGCTTCGACATTCCGGCGGCTGCTGCGCGCATGGCCCGGCCGCTGCTCATCGTGCATGGGGACCAGGATGTTTCCGTTCCGCTCGAAGAGGGGAAGCGTATCGCCGCGGCCGCGGATCCCGCGCGAAGCAGATTCGTTGTTGTACCGAATGCGGATCACACCTTCGGCGTGCGGCATCCGTTCGAGGGAGCGACGCCGGCCTTTAGAACCGTCCTGGAAGAAACAGTCCGTTTCCTCCATGATGCGCTGGCCTGAGTTCAGCGGCTACGGAGTGCGCGGAGACCGATATGAGCGATGCGTGAGATAATTTTTCGTCAGTCGAGCACCGTGAACTTCCGCACATGCACGCTTCCACGGGATTCGAGGCGGTAGAAATAAACGCCTTTCGGAAGGGCGGCGGGACTCCAGCGAACCGTGAACGTTCCCGCTTCCAGAGCGCTGGACACGAGGCTCAACCGTTCTTGCCCGAGCAGATCGAATACCCCGAGGCACACGGGACCGTCATGACGCAGATCGATCCGGACCTGCGCCTGAGTGCTGCGCGAGAGGGGGTTGGGCCAGGCATCGCCGATCGCCATCGCATCCGGAGCGCCGCCGTCGAGACGCGTCACGCCGAGCGTGCCGCCGGTATTCGTGCGGAGGATCGTACCCTGCGAGCCCGCGGCAACGCCGATCTTCTGATTGGTGAACGCGAGCGCCTGGAGGTTCTGCTGTGTGTTGCTCTCCTGCGGCTCCCAGGTGAGGCCTGCGTCGGTCGACCAGAGAACGACTCCGAAGTAACCGCAGATCACGGCACGATCCCGCGTCAGATGTCGCACACTGCTCAACCGGTACGAGGATATCGGAATCGACGCGCTGACTTTCTGCCAGGTTTGTCCCTTGTTCTGGGTACGGAGAATCGTTCCATTGCCCCCGACGATGATCGCGGTGCTGTCGTCGCCTATGGAAACGCTTGCCAGTTCGCTGATCGTCCCGGACTTGCGATCCCGCCAGCGTTTTCCGCCGTCTTCGGTCGTGACGATGGTGCCCTTGTTTCCGGCAATGATACCCAGATCTCCTCTGAATGCGATTTCGTTGTAATTGTTCAAGTCGGGATCACCGACGTCCCACGTGCCGCCTGCATCGGATGTCGTGAGCACGACTGACGCCTGTCCGACGACGATCCATTTGTTCTCGTCGATGAAATGCACATCGAACAGGGTCTTGTCGGTCGTGGTGTTCATCGGCTGCCAGGACGCGCCGCCGTCGGTGGATTTCAGCGCGATACCACCATTTCCCAGGATGATGCCGAGCGTGGGGGAGTGCCAGCGCACGCGGCGAAGGTTGTCCGACGTGCCCGACGGCAGGGTCCGCCAGGAGCCCCCGCCGTCATCGGACTGCAGGATGATTCCTTCCGATCCTACCGCCGTGATGTGATTCGCGTCGTAGAGATCTATCGAATACAGTATCGAGACTCCGTCTTCCCGGACC
>CAZWNO010000071.1:0-236 GCA_964635845.1 uncultured Chromatiales bacterium | reverse complement strand
CGGCTGTGCGGGGAGGGTCGTTGACAGGAGCAGGAGAAGGAGCGTTGATAACAGCAGTACTTTTGCGCGCATAAAACCTCACATGGGAAAACGTGATACCCGGATGAAATCTATGAACATCCTTAAAGCGGGGCAAGTTACAATTGTGAAAGACGAGCACGAGGACGAGCACGAGGACGAGCACGAGCACGTTTTACGAGCACGAGCACGTTTTACGAGCACGAGCACGTATTGCG
>CAZWNO010000070.1:0-21436 GCA_964635845.1 uncultured Chromatiales bacterium | reverse complement strand
AGAATCTTCTCCGCGGCGTCTCTCCCGATCTGCGACGCGAGAATGAATGCGCTGCGGTTGATGATGCCGCTGTTGACATGCACGCCTCCGTTGTCCGCCGATTCCGGAAGCTGCTGATACTCGTTCATATGATTCGGCTGCCAGGCCATGTCGCCCTGCGTCACGCCGTTGTGCGGATCTTCCATGCTCCGCACTGCACCGGTGGGAAAGAGAACCAGATTCTTCGTGATGTCCTCACCGATGAGCCAGTCCTCGCGGTCGACCATGGCGCCGAAGATATCGCTGAACGCCTCGTTCAGCGCGCCCGACTGGTTCAGATACTCGAGACCCGCCGTGTGCTCTGTCACGCCGTGCGTCATTTCGTGCGCCGCGATGTCGAGCGCCTTCGCGAAGGGATCGAAGTCCGCATTGCCATTGCCGTAGGCCATGAGCTTGCCGTTCCAGTAGGCATTATCCATGGACTGTCCGTCCTGCGTGACATTGACCACGGAAATGATGTTGCCGCCCTTGTTGTCGATGGAATTTCGTCCATGCGTCGCGCGGAAGTACTCGTAGACGAGCGAGGCATGATTGTGCGCGGTGATGGCGGTGCGATCGCTCCACGAATTGTCGGACGAAGTCTCATGCGTGACCATCTCGAGATCGCTGTTGTTGGCGGAGAGCGTCGTGATGGTACCGAAGGTGCCGTTCGGAAAGACCGATTTGGCCGCGTCGAACATCGGTCGCGTCGCATCGATCAGGAAATATGTGCCCTGATGCAGATAGGTGTCGATCGTGATATTCCGTCCGAGGAGGTCCCTCACCGCGGCTTTCTGGGGACCATCGGTGCAGACGGCGTTGAACGCGCGGAGGATGCGTCCGTCATCGGCGGAGACCAGCGCCTCCCAGCGCTCGAGGAGCGCGGGATGCAGCTTCACGTGATACGCGGCGTGCAGCCGCGTGCCGTCATCGAACCAGCAGCGTGAAGCCACGGGCTCGCCGTTGTTCATCAGCAGCGCGCGATCGGCGTCGGCCGATTCCGCGCGTGCCGGTACACCGGCGTGTGCCGAGGCCGCGGTGATGGCATCCTCGGCTCCGAGCGTGAAACTGCCGATGCTCCGTCGCGAGGCGGGTGTGTAGCGTCCCATGAAGAGGTCGAGATCGCCGTTCGGGAGCAGGCCGCAGATCACCTCTTTCCCGTAGATCGGAATGCCGGATCGCAGCTGCGAGTATTTCAGATGCGTATGTCCGTTCTCCCCGCGAACTACTGCGCCGGGAACGAACGCTTCGCCGGCGTCAGGGATATCGAGCAGACCGCTGAATGCGGCGAAGAACGCGCGCACCGTCGCCTCGTGGATGCTTCGCCCGGTGAACGTGCTGCGCGAACGCTGCAGTGGGCGGCCGCTGATGTAGATCGGGGATCCGCTTCCATCGTCATTCCAACGGATATCGAACTCCGGTATCGATGCAACGAGCTGGTCGTAGGCGAGGATCTGCTCGACGTTCAGGCCGCGCACCCCGCGAAGCTCGGGACGGCGGAGCAGCGCCTCGTTGGATTTCTCCCAACGCGCGAAAGCCGCACCGATTCTCTCCGCGGCGGTGCCGATCCCGGAGACGGCCGGGCGATGTGCGTCGATGACCTGCTGCTTGAATGTCTGTCCCTGTGACTGCGACGCCAGGAACAGGAACGCGAGGATCAACAAGTTGATGCTGATGAAACGAGGGGCGCGTATTGAAGACATGATGGACTCCGGCATTCAGTGAAGAGAACGTACTCGGATCGATGATCGCAGGTGCGGGATCAGTCGCTGACAGACCTGAAGCGCTGCAGCTGCTGCCAGACGATCTCGCGCAGCGGTTTCAGCGTTGCGGGCACGGCGTTGGCGTCGGTGTGCACGCCTGGCCAGGTGTAGGTGTACACCACATCATCGGAGACAATTTCAAGTGCTGTCGTCATGTTGCCGGGCTCCTGCTGGCGGATCGAAGCGGGATCGAGAGCGTAGATCGCGGCATGCATGCGATGCAGATCTTCACTCTCGATCACACCGAGACGGGTCGTATCCTCGCGCTGATGTCCGTGGCCTTTCCAGCGCACGACACCTCCGTCGGCGAGGATGGAGTATCCCGAACTCATCCCGGAAAAACCGCCACCGGAAGAATAATGGATGACCGTGCGGTGCAGCTGCGCTTTCCCGGCGGCATCCCTGCAGGAACAGCATCCCACCGCCGCTGACAGGGTGATGAGGATCAGTGGAATCAGGAGTCTCTGCATTGGAGTCCATACATTGGCATTACGGGGGGCAGGCGGACGAGACGTCCGCCTGCCCTCGCGAGGTTAACGGGTGACGATCATGCGCATGGTGCGGCTGCTGCCGTCCACGGCGAGGTTGCAGAGGTAGATGCCCGCCGGCAGGGCGGGTGCAGCGAATTGCACGGTGTAGCTTCCCGCCTGATGGCTGCCATCGAGGAGCGATGCGACCATGCGGCCGGTCACGTCATAGAGGCGGAGGGAAACCTGCGCCTGCCGCGGGATCGTGAAGGAGATGCTCGTACCGCTTTCGGCGACAAAGGGATTCGGATAGTTCTGCTGCAGGGCGATGTCGCTCACGATCGCGGGCGTGTACTTCACGGTCGTCACGACATCGGTGAAATCGTCCTCATCGCGGGGCTCGAGCTTCCAGTTGAGGAAACTGAAGTACATGATGCCCTGCAAACTGGCGATCGTGGTTCCAGGCTTGAGATAGATCAGTCCCGTATCAGACGAATCGGTGGTGTAGACATTGTCCCATGTACCGGTATCGTTGACCCGCATGTCGCCGCTGCCGTCGCTGACAAGGAATTCACCGAAGTTGCTTCCCGCCGCGGCATCCGCGTTGGTGGAGGTGACGGTCAGGTCCGCGAATTTCACGAGCATGCCCTCGTAGGGTTCGGCGAAGTGGTCGCCGTCGGGAGCCACACCGTTCTCGAAGATCGAGGTCTGCAACGGCACTGCGTCGGGAACGGTGACGCTTCCGTGCCGCTGATCGATCACGAGGTCCTTGAGCTGCGTGATGCCGTAGCGTTCGTCGACGGTACCGGTCACGCTGATGTCGTCGCCAACGGCGAGGCCTTCGTTCTTGATGTTGCCGGAGTAGATCTGAATTGCGCTCCATGGCGCGGTGTCATCCTGGATGAAGTACATACCGATGTCCGGGCCTGAGGTGAGTACGCCGCGGGTCGAGACGTCCCTGAAACCGGCGCTGCCCGAGCGGCCGTCGTTGTACGGGGTGTACTGGATGTCGCGGATGCGGATGTTGCCGTCACGGACGATGAAGAAGGGAAGCGGACCGCTGATATCCGCCGGGTAGGTCGAGGCGTCGTTGTCGTTGTCCGTCGCCTCGACGTAATAGGATACCACGTCGCCGTCGGCCATCGCGGGGATGACTCCCGTGGCGATGCTGTCGGCGGGATTGTATGTCATGTCGACGTTCAAGGTGCTGCCGGTTTCAGTGGCGTAGTACAGCTTGACCGTGGCGATGCTGCCGCCTTCGTTCACATCCTTCACCATGCACGTGACAGTGACGGCGTCGCTGCTGGTGGGAATGCCGACGTCGCGGCGGACTTTGCTGATAGCCGGGGGATTGACCGGGCGGCCGACGTTGACAAGATCGGACGCGGTACGCGGCTCCAGCTTGTAGTAGCTGAAGCTGAAATACATCACGCCGGTGACGGACTCGATCGTGGTTCCCACGGCGAGGTAGATTTTTCCGGTCTCCGTCGGATCGTTCGTGTAGACTTCCTTCCAGGTGCCGTTGTCGTCGACGCGCATTCCTCCGCTGCCGTCGTCGACGAGCACTTCGCCGTAATCGCCGGTCGGCGCGTCGGGATTGCTGCTCGTGACCGTGAGGTCGTTGAAGATCGTGAGCATGCCTTCCCATTGCTCGGCATCGGCGTTGCCGTCCAGCACCGTGAGATTCTCGAACACACCCGTCGTGAGCGCGACGGGGGCGGGAACAGTCGCTATGCCGTGATCGGTGGTGAGTGTCGCATTTCCGACGCTCGTGACGTTGAAGCGTTCCTCGACTACGCCGGTGACGCTGACGTCCTGCCCGGTGACCAGGCTGCGGATGCTCTCATCGCCACGGACCATCAGTCCGCTCCAGGGAGCGGTGTCATCCTGGATGAAGATCATGCCGAGATCGTCCGCGCCGCCGACAACGGTGCCGCGGATGGTGACCGTGCCGCCGATCGCGCCGGTATTCCCGTCGGAGTACGGCGTGTACTGTATGTCGCGGATGCGCAGGGCGCCGTCGCGGACGATGTAGAACGGTCTCCCCGCGAGGATGTCACCCGGGAATACCACGGTCTCGTTGTCATTGTCGGTCGCCTGGATGTAGTACCACACGATCGCGCCGTCGGCCTGGGCGGGAATCTGCCCCGCCGCTTCCTTGCTGCCCGGATCGTATGTCATACCGATCTGTCCTTTTTCGACATCGGCGCCGCCTTCGTGCAGTCCCCAGATCAGCTTCACGCTGGAGATCGTGCCTTCGGGATTGCTGTCCTCGACGGTGCAGGAAACCGAAACGGTCTCTGTCGATTTCGGAATCGCGATGTCGCGCGTGAGCGCGGTGACGACGGGCGGGAAGGTCCCGAGCACGATGTCGCCCGGATAGATCGGCGCGATGACGATGCCCTGCCCCGAGCTGGTGATCACGCCGCGGATGGCGCTGATCGTCGTGCCCGGCGCCGGCGGTGCCCAGTTGGGATCGAATCCCTGCGAACCGCCGCGGAAATGGATGCTCTGGTCGTAGACTCCGATGCTGTTTCCCTGGCCGTCGGTGATCGTCCATGTATAGCGGCCCGTGGAAGTATTCTGCGTTACCGTGCCCACCTGCGCGCCTTCGATCAGGACGTATGCGCCTTCCCATTGCTGCGCCATGGGAATGTCGCTGAGCGGACCGCCATTCACCAGGTCGGTGATGTTGATCTTCGTGGGATCGGGACGATGGCCGAGATCGTCGAGGATCTCGACCATGACGTCGGCATTCCATCCGCTGCCGATGCCGATTTCAAACTGCGTGGTGTTGTAGTACTGGGTGACGACGCCCGTAAGACGCACGACCTGACCCGTATCGATTGCCGTGACGAGGATGGCATCGGCCGCGAGCGAATCGGATGCGCGAACGTTGAGTCCGCTCCACGCACCGCCGGCCTCATCCATCATGTACAGCGTGAAGGCGTTCCCCAGCGCGAAGAGCGGCGGACCGCCCGCGCTGGAACGCGGCGCGGCGTAGACGACGCCGACAACGGTGACCGTGTCGCCGACGCGGGGCGAGGCCTGGTTGCCTGCCGCAAGTGTATCAGGATGGACTTCCTGCACCTGCCTGACCGTCAGCGTATCCGTGTTGAACTGTGCCTGCACCGCTGCCGCAGAGAACAGGACGAATAATGCAGCTGAAAGAATCGGTAAGAACCGTCTCATGCGAATTTCTCCTGCATGGTTACTTGATAATGACAAATTTTCCGCGTCGAATTTCACCTGTATCGAGATTTTCGACGGTGAACAGGTACAGGCCCGTCGCCGTCGCCTGGTCATTGTCGGAGATCAGGTCCCACGCATGCTCGCCGCCGGAAAGTGCCTGTGTCCCGTCGGTGTAGCGCGCGAACCAGTCGAGGTCGTTCCCGTTGTATGTTTCCGCTTCGTGCCGGAACGAGCGGACGAGATCTCCCGCCATCGTGTAGATGCGGATATCCGCTCGCTGCGGGAGGTTGGCGAAGTAGAGCTTGCGCTCGCGTTCGGTGCTGCCGTCCCACATGGCGCTCGCGTAGTAGGGATTGGGATAGACGAAAGGCTCTCCGCCGGACGCGGCATCGGGAGTCGTGCCGGGAATGACGCGCCTCGCGTTCTGCAGCCGGCTGCTTTCGAGACTCTCCACGTTGTTGACCGGATCTCCCGAGTCGAATGCGGTGACGGTATAGACGTACTGCCAGCCGTTCAGCTGATTCGGGATGTCGAGGCGATACCTGTATTCCGTCGGATCGCCGGCAAGCATCAGGGGCTCGGCGAGTCGCACCGCGCCGAAGCCGGTGTTATAGAAGAGCTGGTTGTCGCTGCGGTCGTATTCCCCGATGAGCACGAAGGAATTGGAAAGCACGCTGTTCGGATCGAGGTCCACGCCCGCGTTGGTGCGGTAGATTCTGTATCCCTCGAAATCCTTCATTCCCGAGATCGGATCGACGGAAACCTCCGCGCGATCGTCCCACAGGACCGTAACCTTCTGATTCCCGGGGATCACACGCACGCGCGGAGCCATGGGAGGCGCAGGCAGCACATAGCGCGTGAGCCTGCCGTCGCCGTCGAGGTCCTCCCCCGGATCGAGGCTGTTGTTGCGATTCTTGTCCTCGCCGTCATAGGCCTGCTGTGCGAAATGCAGGCCGCGGAAGAGATTGCTCTTCGCGAGCTGCGTGTCGTCGGCCGTCGGATCGTTGCCGAATTTCTTCGCGGCGACGATCGCGAACACGACGTTGACGCTCTCGCCCGGCTCGATGCGGCGGAAAGGTCCCGTGGTGAGCAGGGAGGAACGGTTCGACGCGCTCCGCAGGTTGCTGTACTCGGTCGTCGGAAGGCCGCTGGACATTTTTTCGTAGCGCTCCCGATCGTTTTCAGGACTGAAGTAAATCGGATCCGTGGTGTTGCGGAACTGCCAGGAGTTGAAGGTGACACGGGCGCCGAGCGAATCGCCGCCCGCGGGCTTTGGACCGAAATACTGGATGGGATCGCTCCCGAGCACGGCCAGCCCGAGATAGCTGTCGGTGAAGCCCGGATCGCCGTTCACATCGAACTCGTAGCACATCCGCAGCGAATCGACGTAGCCGTTGCCTCCGCGGTTGAAAAATGCGGACCCGCGCGGCGGACTGAGATTGGTGTTCCGCACGACCATGTCGATCCACAGTCCGACGTACACACTGTCGAGCGCCACGCTGTTGTCATTCGTGATCGTGTAGTTGAAGACGACGAAATTTTCCGCGAAGGAGAAATTCCATGCGTAGGTCTCCATGTGCACGCCCAGTTTGAGCGGCACATCGTGCTCCGGGATGGTCACGCTCGTGCCGGGGATCACCCGGTTCGAATCGGTGAAGTCGGCGACGAAATCCTGGTGACTGACGGCATCCGGGGAATAGAAGCGGGAATCGGCGAGCGACGAGCGCTCTTCCGTGCGCGTCCCGACCGCATTCGTGTATTCGAATCCGGCGGCCACATCGCGCACCGAGCTGACATCCACGGCGGCCGTGGAGACATGCGGCCCCTTTCCCGCGGCGAAGGCGCCGACCCACAGTCCGCCTTCGAAGATGTGTTCGATGCCAGATCCCGCGGGGTATTCGCAGTTGGGCTGGAACGGCCACTTGTTGAATCCGTGTCCGAGCGTCCCGAAATTCGAGACAGTCAGGCGGATGCTTCCGACGTTCGTGAACTTGCTCTCGTCGTCGTCGTTCGTTTTCCGGAATGCGGAAGGACCCTCACCCTGTGACTGGGCAATGGCCGCCTGTCCGGCGATCAGCAGGAGGATGATGAGCTTTCTCAAGACAGAAGTCGTCGTGATGATTGCTTTCGCTGGGTGTATTTGGTTCAGGAGAGGAGTCGCATTCACTGACTCTACCATGCCCGAAAAGTAGAAAGCGAGGGGGCAAAATGCAACTTGCGCCGCACTGTGGAAAGTGAGGATCCGGACGTATATTGCCAGTTATTGCATATTTTCCCGATGGACGGATTCCATGCAGACTTTCGAACTCGCTACCCTGATCGCCTTCCTGGTCATGTACGTCGGCAGCGCGCTGCGCGCCATCGTCGATCCTAAAGGATATCGAGAGTCCGAAATCTCGTTATACCGTTCCGGCAGGCCAGGCCTGTTCGAGCTGCTCACATTCGGATTGACGGGCGTGGCCTTGGCGTTCCTGATCATGCACTTCGTGCTCGAGACGGCGCGGGTTTCCCAGATCCTCCTCTATGCGATGGTCATCCTTTTCGACATCATGGTGCCATTCCATTTCATGCCGTTTTTCCGCGAGCGCATGACGAGCACCCTCAAACAGAAGACGGACGCGCAGTACCGCTCCAGCGGCTACAAAAGGCTCGCGATCGCGGCGGCTATGGTGCTGATACCGTTGATATATGGGTAGGAAGGAAAGGGGAAGGAGGGCAGGAGGGTAGAGGGAAAGAAGGATAGAAGGGGGCAGCGCCCCCGACTTTATTTCCTTCGGCGGCGGGGTGAGAACATCCAGGAGAGAAAGAAAACGACGGTCGCGATGAGGACGATCCCGGCACCGGAAGGGAAATCGATCCAGTAGGACAGCAGCAGTCCGCTCAGGGAGGATCCGACGCCGATGAGAACGGAAAGCAGCATCATACGCCGGAAATTCACGGTCAGCTGATACGCCGCGGCGGCCGGAGTGACGATCAGCGCGGAAACCAGCACCACCCCCACCGACTTCACGCTGAGTACCACCGTCAGCGCGATGAGCACGAGCAGCAGGTAATGAAGCAGCCGCACCGGGAGTCCCATGACCGCGGCAACCTCGGCGTCGAAGCTCAGCGCGAGAAATTCCTTGAACAATGCGAAGACGATGCCCGCGATGAGCAGCGTCATCACGAGGCTGACCCACAGGTCCGTCGACGTCAGCGCGAGGATGTTGCCGAAGAGGTAGCTGAAGACATCCACGTAGTAATCCTTGAGAAAGCCGATCAGCAGCACGCCGAGCGCCATGGTGGCAGCGAAGAAAATCCCCACCGAGGTGTCGTGCTTCAGATCCGTTTTCTCGCTCACCCAGCCGATGCTCACCGCGACGGCCGTGGAGAACAGCAGTGCGGTGACGAGCGGGTCGATCCCGAGCAGCAGCCCGATCACGACACCGGCGAAAGTGGAATGCGAGATGCCCGCGCCGATGAACGACAACCCGTTGAGCACGACGTAGACGCCGATCACGGCGCAGATGCCGCCGACGAGGACCGCTTCGATCAACGCGCGCTGCATGAAAGTATGGGAGAGCAGGTCGTTCATCCGTGATCCGGGGGAGAGTTCTTTTCATGACGCACGACCATGTGCGGAACCTCGCCGTGGCCGAAGAGCACCGCGCCGCAGCCGTACATGTTCTCCAGCGTCGGTGTGCTGAGCACGTCGGCGGGGCGTCCGTGCGCGACCAGCGTGCGGTTCAGGCAGGCGATGGAGTCGACGTACTCGCTCACCACGCCGATGTCGTGCGTGACGAGCACGATGGTCATGCCGCTCTCGCGGTGCAGGGTGTTGATCCACTCGTACAGGCCCTCGGACGAAGTGCTGTCCAGGGCCGCGGTGGGCTCGTCGAGTATCAGCAGCGTGGGATTCACCGCGAGTGCGCGCGCGATGAGCACGCGCTGGCGCTGTCCGCCCGAAAGCATGCTGATCTGGCGCTGCGCGAGATCCTGCATCTGCACACGCTCGAGCGCGGCGTAGGCGCGCTCGCGATGCGCGCGTGTGACGCGTCCGAAGAGGCCGATTTCTCCGTACATCCCCATCGCGACGACGTCGATCACCTGCAGTGGAAAGGAGAAATCGAGTTCGGCATACTGCGGGACGTACCCGATGCGCGCGCGCAGTGCGCCGAGATCCGCCGGATCGAGTCCCAGCGTCAGCACCGTCCCGCGATAGGGCCTGAGAAGTCCAAGCGCCGTTTTCACCAAGGTGCTTTTCCCGGACCCGTTCGGCCCGATGATCCCCCAGAAACTTCCCGCCGGAATCCCGAAGCTCACATCCTCCAGCGCCGGAAGGCGGTCATAGCGCACGGACACGCCGCGGAATTCTATATCCCATCGTTCGCTCATCGCATCACCTCTGTAACCCATCGTTCGCTCATCGCATCACCGCCGTCATTTCCCGTACATTCGATCGCAAGAGCGGGATGTACCCGAGGCCCGAGGCGCCGAGCGGATCGAGCAGCGCGACGCGGGCGCCGCTTTCCTCGGCGAGGATGTCCACCGACCGCGTGGATTTACTCCTGTCGGCGAAGACCACATCGATGCCCTGCTTCCGCATCAGGCCGATCAGCGACGAGAGTTCGCGCGCGGACACTTCGCGTCCTGGGACGGATTCGATCACCCCGGCCTCTTCCAATCCGTAGCGGCGTGCGAAATACACCCAGGAGCTGTGATCGCCGATGAACCGACGCTGCTTCCACCGGCTCACGGAATTCCGGATTTCCGCGTCCAACCGACGAAGCTCCCCGACGTACGCGTTCATGCGGGCGACGATGGCATCCCCACGGTCGGGTGGCAGGAGCGCGGCGACGGCAATCGCGATGCGACGCACCGCCGCGGCCGCGATCACGGGATCGAGCCAGAAATGCGGATTGCCGGCGGCATGCGCGTGATCGTGTCCATCGTGCCCGCCATCCTGCAGCAGTTCCACGCTGTCGGCGAGTGTGACGACGGAAATGTCCGCCGTCCGCATGTTGTCGAGCAGCCGGTCCGACCAGTACTCCAGTCCGGCGCCGTTGAGCACGACGAGCGACGCTTCGCTCGCGTCGCGGAGCTGACCGGGCGAGAGTTCGAAGGTGTGTGGATTGGAGGAGGGCGGGACGAGCACGAGCACATCCACATCGTCTCCGCCTACCGCCGCGATCCAGTCTCCCAGCGGAGCGATACTGGTCACGACGAGCGGTTTCCGGCGCTGCTCCGTCTGTGAGCACGCCGTGAGAATCACGGCGGCGCAAAGCGATATGATGATCCTTCTTTTCAGCATTTTCTGCAATCATCAAGATACGGCGGTACTGTATCAAACCGAAATCCACCGCGAAACGGAAATCCGGCGAATTATCAGAGGATGCACATCTCCGCTTTCATTTTCCCGAAGGAGAGCGTATTTTCTTCTGGTTCGATACATATCCATTCGTCCAGTTCAAACAGCGAGGACATGCTCATGAGAAACCGGATCGCATCGGTTTTTGTCTCCGACAGGCGGGGACGCGCCGTGTTCGTTCTTGCCATGCTGCTCTGCGGCCTGCCGCTGCAGGCGCAGACATGGTCTTGGAAGAATCCGCTGCCGCATGGCGTCACCAACAACAGCATTCAGCGGCCGGAAGACAATCACATCATCATCGTCGGCGATCAGGGACGCATCATCCGTTCCACCGACGATGGCCAGACCTGGCAGCTGACGGAGAGCAATACGACCATCTCCTTCCACGACCAGAGTTTCATCGATTCCGAATATGGCTGGGCCTGCGGCGAGGATGGCATCATCTCGCGCACGACGGACGGCGGACGCACCTGGCACCGGCAGAATACGGGCACGTCCAAACGCGTGTATGCCGTGAACTTCTTCAGCCGCGAGGTCGGCTGGGCCTGCGGCGTCGGCGGTCTCATACTCCACACGAAGGATGGCGGGAACACATGGATCGACAAGTCCTACCCGGAACCCTTCTTCCTGCGCTCGATTTATTTCGACGACGACCGTCGCGGCTGGGCCATGGGATGGAACGGCCTGATCCTTGAAACCGTCAACGGGGGTGAGTCCTGGGTGAAAAAGGATTTCAACCTCCCCGGCAATCCCGAATACATTTACTACGTGAACGACCGCGTACGGCTGATCTGCGGCGGCAACGGTCTCATGCTCAAGACCAGCAACCGCGGAGAGGACTGGAAGATGATCGAGACACCCACGGGCGTGACGCTCATTTCCATGTATTTCACCGGTGACAAGACCGGCTGGTGTATCGGAAAGGGAGGTGTCATCATCAAGACCGAGGACGGCGGCGAAACATGGACGAAGCTGAACTCCGGGACCGACAAGGATCTGATGGACGTGTCCTTCAGCGACCTGGGTACGGGTATCGTGCTCGGCGTGGAAGGGGCGCTCCTTCGTTCCACCGACTGGGGCGACTCGTGGACATCGGTGAGCCGCGGCCCGCGCGCTTCGTTCTACCAGGTCGACTTCATCGGACAGAACGGCTGGGTCGTCAGCAACGACGGCACGGTCCGTTACAGCAACGACGGGGGCGATACGTGGATGGACGCCAACGCGTCGGCCATCGAACTTGACGACCTCGGCATGTTCGATGCGAAAAACGGGCTGGTCGTCGGCTACGGCGGCTTCATCGCGCGCACGGCGGACGGCGGTGCGACCTGGACTCCGGTGCAGCAGGAGAAAGGATTCAATCTCCTGAGCGTCGATGCAGGCGAGCGGAAGGTGGCGATCGCGGTCGGTACCGATGGCAAGTACTGCCGTTCGCTCGACGGCGGGCAGAACTGGACCATCAACACCTTCCCCAAGGAACTGCGTATGCAGAGCGTCGAATACATCGGCGAGCTGTGCTGGCTGGCAGTCGGCGACCGCGCGACGATGTACCGCTCCTGCGACGACGGCGCGACATGGGATGCCGTCGATGTCGGCGGCGTCGCGGACGCGAGCGTGGATTTCCTCTCCGCTTCTTTCCTCAACGGGAAATTCGGCTGGGTGTCGGGAACCCGCGGGGCCCTTCTCTACACCGACGACGGCGGCAGGACCTGGGGCAAGGGGCAGACGAACCTGTACCTGCCGCTGGCCGACGTGGATTTCAGCGATGAACTCAACGGCATGGCCGTGGGTCCGGAAGGCGCCGTTCTCGTGAGCAACAACGGCGGTCGCACGTGGACGAAGCTCGACCGCGTCGCGGACGTGGGCCTCGTATCCGTGAAGAGCGTCGCGAAGAAAACGCAATGGGTCGTAGGCCAGAACGGCACGATCCTCCGCTGCAACTGGGACTGAGACACGGCATCGACGAGATGGACGGCCCGGAAGCGCGAGCATCCGGGCCGTTTCCGTTTTTCGATCACTCCGCTTTTTCCGATATTTCCTGCTGCTTTGATGTCGTTCATCAATCACACCGGCGCCGCATGATCCGTGCGATAGATCTTACCAAGCGATTCGAAGACAAGACCGCGGTCGACCATCTCACGCTCACGGTGTACCCGGGAGAGATCGTCGGTTTCCTCGGCACCAACGGCGCGGGAAAATCCACCACCGTGAAGATGCTCACCGGCATGCTGCAGCCGACGACGGGGACAGCCGAGGTCGCCGGGTTCGATGTGCAGCGCAATCCGATGGAGGTCAAGCGGCGCATCGGGTACATCCCTGAATCCGGGGCGATGTACGAAACCCTGACGCCGTCCGAGTATCTCGATTTCGTCGCGAGCCTGTACCATCTCGATCCCGCGCTCGCGGAATCGCGCTTCAACGATCTGCTCGAATTGTTCGGCATCCTCGATGCGAAGGACCAGCGCATGGCGGAGTTCTCCAAGGGAATGAAGCAGAAGGTGCTGATTTCCTCCGCGCTCATCCACCGTCCGGAGGTGCTGTTCCTCGACGAGCCGCTGAACGGGCTCGATGCGAATGCCGCGATGATCGTCAAGGAACTGCTCAGGAAACTCGCCGCGCAGGGGAAAACGATTTTCTTCTGTTCGCACATACTCGAGGTCGTCGAGCGCGTGTGCACGCGCATCATCATCATCGACAGGGGACAGCAGATCATCGCGGGCACGGCGAAGAGCATCGTGGAGGACACCGATTCATCTTCACTGGAAGATGCCTTCAGCCGCATCACCGGCGTTCGTGACGCCGAGGAACTCACGAGCGATTTCCTTGCCGCGCTGGACCGCGTATGATCGACCGGATGCTCACGCGCTTCGACATCGACGCGGTGCAGTTCCGCACGCTGCTGCGCACCTCGCTGCGGGTCGACTTCCGGACGGGTATCTTCTCCTCGTCGCGAAGGAAGCCGAGCAAGCGGAGATTCCCGGGCCTCTGGCAGATCGCGGTGTTCTACGGATTTCTCGGACTGGTGCTCAGCTTCATCGTGATCGAGAACGCGGACCTGTTTTTCACCGGCACCGTCATGATGACGATCGTCATGCTCGCCATCGCCGCATCGGTGCTCGTTGAATTCCAGTCCGTGGTCGTCTCGCCCGACGATTATCAGGTCCTTGCGCACCGGCCCATCACGTCCCGGACCTTTTTCGCCTCGCGGATGGCGAACCTCATGACATACCTCGCCGTGATCACACTCGCCATCGGGTTCATCCCGGCGATCGTGTACACGTTCCGCTACGGCGTGCGGCCACAGCTCGGCCTCGCGTCGCTGGCAGGCATGTTCGGGGCAGCGATCCTTGTCGCGCTCTTCATCGTCTTCCTCTACGTCAATCTCATGCGCGTCGTGCACCCGAAAAAACTGCGCCGCATGTTCAGCTACCTGCAGCTGCTGCTCTCGTTCATGGTCTACGGCAGCGGAATGATATTTTCCATCCTTCTCGACGAGCAGATGATCACGGGCGCGCAACTCCGCCATGAGGCATGGATGCTCGTGCTGCCGCCGACATGGTTCTCCAGCCTGCTGCAGCTCGCGGCCGGCGGGAATGTCTGGCTCAGCCTCGCATCCTTCCTGACCGGGACGGGCGTGATACTGATGCTGACGACCTACGCGTACGGCAAGCTGTCGCTCGAGTATGCCGCGACGCTCTCGCGCCTCGACGAGAACAGTGAAGGACCGAGACGGAACGGACGCAGGCCGAAGACGGCGACGCCGCTGTTCGGTCGCAACGAGGGCCGCGCCGCCGCCCTGCTGATACGGAATCAGTTCAAATACGATATGAAATTCCGGATGTCCGTATTGGCGATCATCCCGCTGACGGTCCTGTACCTGATCACGGGACTGAGTTCCGGAGGGGGACTCGCGGATCCTTTCGTCAATCCCGCCGAGCACGTGGAGAAAGCGATCCTGCTCTACATCGCCATGGCGTTCTTCCCCGTGCTGCTGCTGGCGTCGATGGCGCGGAGCGACGCGTGGCAGGCGTCTTGGATCTTTCACGCGACGCCGTCGGACAAGGGCAAGCTGGTCCTGGCCATGAAGGATGTGCTCATGGTGTTTTTCGTGCTGCCCTATGTGCTCGGACTCGGAGCGATATTCTCCGTGTATTTCGAGAGCTTCCGGAACGTGGTCATCCATGTGCTGATCCTCAGCCTGCTCTCGCATCTGATAATGCAGGTCCTGGTCATGGCGAATCCGTACCTCCCGTTCTCGCAACCCCTGCGGAAAGGCGAGAAAACGGTCGGCGTTTTCGTCGGCATTCTCGTCGCGGCGGTCTGCATGGGAGTGATCATCAATGTTCTCGCCAGTCTGATCTATCCGTCACAGGTCGCCACGGGTGTGATGCTGGTGGCGCTGGCCGCGATGACGGTGCTTTTCGAGAAACTCGCCGCCGAACGCGTGCGACGGCGCTCCGGACTTTTTCAGTTCGACCAGTGACCGCCGCCGTCGCGCCAGGCGTAGTATCATGTCTCGACGCTGCTATCCCAACACCATACAGAGGAGTACCTTATGTACACGCGCCTTTCGATCATCGTCGCCGCCTTCCTGCTTCTTGGCTCCGCGGCTATCGCCCAGGAAGCGACCGAAACGCCGGACGGCTGGAACAACACCCTCGTCGCCGGCACCGGTCTGAACCTGACGCAGGTGTCCCTGCACGACTGGACGCAGGGCGGTGAAAACACACTGGCATGGACTTTCCTGACCAACGGACTCTTTTTCTACAAGCAGCCCGACTGGATCTGGAAGAACACGCTGAAGATAACCTACGGTCAGACAAAGCTGGGCGATGCGGATTTCGAGAAATCGGAGGATGAATTCTTCTGGGAGAGCCTGCACTCGCGGAATATCGGTTGGAAAATCGATCCCTACGTCGCCAATCAGCTGCGCACGCAGCTCGCGCCGGGATACAAGATGATCAAGAACGAACAGACGGGTCTGGACGAGAAGGTGCAGACTTCCGGCCTGTGGGATCCGGGCTACCTGATTCAATCCGTCGGCTTCACCTATGCAGAGGGCGAGGTGTTTTTCACGCGTCTCGGTGTGGCATTCAAGGAAACGTTCTCGTCGAAATATGCCTTCGCCGATGATCCCGAAACCGAAGCGGAGGTGGAGACCTTCCGCTTCCAGACCGGCATCGAATCCGCCACCGGACTCAAGACGGAAGTGATGGAGAATGTCCTCTTTACTTCACAGCTGAACCTTTTCTCCGCGTTCGATCAACTGGATGTGTGGGATGTGCGCTGGGACAACACCCTGTCGGCCAAGGTGAATTCCTACGTCAATGTCACGCTCAACGTGCTGATGGTGCATGATATCGCGCAATCGCGGCGCACGCAGATCAAGCAGGCGCTGGCCCTGGGACTGCAGTATTCGATTCTCTGACGCAGTGCTTCCGACGGAATGCAGCTGAAACGTCCCGCATCGCGCGGGACGTTTCGCATTTCCGGTCCATGCTTTCAGCGCAGGATGCTGATACCCCGTGTCTGCGTCCATGCTTCCCGCGTATTGCGATTGCTTGCCTGCACGCGAAGCCAGTACTGTCCCGCGGGCAGATGTGCGAGTTCCAGTGATTCCGCATGCGTGCCGCTGTGCCGTACGAGGAGGGGAGTGCGAAGCTGCTCGCGTCCCATGCGGTCATACACGACGAAGCGCAGCTCGTATTCGTCGCCGGGATGTCCGCCCAGTGAGTAGGGCACGGTCGTCGTTCCGCCTTCGGATACGGGATTCGGGTAATTGCCACCGAGCGCGAACCGCGACGCCGCTCCATCGGATGGCGTTTCGATCCCGGTCACCGTCGGGAAGAGCGAGGTGTCGGCGAAAAGGAGGATGCGGGATTGAAAAGGCGCGAGAGAGAAGGCGAACGAGGCAAGGTCCTCCGCGCTGACGGCGAATGAAGAATCCACGGACAGGTCGTTCAGGTAATAGGTCCGTCCCGGCTGCAGCGGTGCTTCGAGATCGAGCACATTCGACGGGATGTTCAGCGTGACGGGCACGCGCCGGTCGCTGAAGTTCGCGGCGACGACGATGTTTCCTTCGATGCCCGGCCGCAGGTAGGCGTAGGTTCCTGCGGTGCCGTGCGCGAGCGTGACGATGCGCGGTGACCGGAGCGCGGGATGGGAGTTACGGATGCGGATCAGTTTCTGATAGTAGGGAAGGAATCCCGGCTGGGGGGGATTGCCGAAGCCGATGCGGTCGCGCCTTCCGCGCCATCCGATTTCCTGACCGGCGTAAATCATCGGGATGCCCGGTGCGGTGAGCATCACGGCGGCACCGGGCTTGGTGCGTTCGCCGTTGGACTGAAAAATCTGGGCGATGCGTTCCTCGTCGTGATTTTCCATGAATCGGAAATAATGCGCGTTCGGTCCGGTGTAGTGATTGTAGCGGTCGTTCGGCGAGTAATTCGTCGTGCGGCTGTTCAGCGCCGCGACGTCGCCGCTGCCGAGCGTGTTCTTCACCTGTCCGTACCAGTTCCAGTCATAGCCCGCGTCGAGGCCGCCGCCGCCGTCGGCGTAGTTGACCTCGCTGCCCGGTCCCGTCCCGTCGGTCTCCCCGAGCAGGAACACTTCCGGCATGTAGCGCTTGATTTCCTCGCGGAACGGCCGCCACCAGACATTCGCGCCGTAGCGCTCCTGCGGTCCCCAGTACACGTCGAGGCGGAAGCCGTCGGTCCGACGGTCGACGAGCCAGAATCGGTAGACGTCCATCATCGCATCGCGCGTCTCGGGATTCGAGAGATTGAGGTTCGCCAATCCCCAGTTCGTATAGCGCGCGTAAATCGGATAGCCGCCTTCCTCGACGATCGATTGCCCGAGCCCGCGATCGCCTCCGAGTATGCGCTGCTCGATGAAAGGACGATAGATGGAATAATCCTTCCACTTCCGGATGTCCTCGACCCAGGGATGAGAGCCCGAGCAGTGATTCGGCGTCATGTCGAGGATGACGCGAAGACCGCTGGCCCGGCAGGAATCGATGAAGCGGTCGAAGTCGGCCAGTGTGCCGAGCGACTCGTCGACATCGTAGAAGTCGACGATGTTGTATCCGCCGTTCATCTCGTTGATGCTGCCGACGTTGTTCATGATCGGCATGAGCCAGAGCGTGTTCACGCCCAGCTGCTTCATGCGGGGAATGCCGTCGATGAGTCCCTGGAAATCGCCGCGGGCGGAGTATGCGGGCACGAAGATCTCGTACACGATCGCGTCGCGCACCCATGCGGGATTCTCTTCGATCCTCCCGAGCGCGGGCTCGTCATCGCCCGCGGAGACGCGCACGTAGTTGCGTGCGATACCGCGATTCCCCTGCGGATCGCGCGCCTCGAGCGTGAAGTAATACTCGCCCGGCTTCGGGGGAACGGGGAAGGAAATCAGCGCGCCGTCCTGATCGATAGCGAGTGCGGCGGGATTCTTCTCGTCCTCGGATCTCCAGTGGAAGGTCAGGACGTCCCCGTCCGGATCCGTGCTGGCGAATGCGTTGAAGTTGATGCTGCCGGAGGACGTACCGATCTGCATGGCCGCTGTCGGCGCGTGGTCGACGAAGCGGTGGAGCAGGAGTTCCGTACTGGTCACGGGACTGCCGTCCTTCGATGCATGTGCCACGAAACGGTTGTCGCCTTCCGCGAGCGCGAACGTGGCGGAATACAGATCGCCCGCGGCGCTCGCGGTGACGGAGTCGATGCCGTTGCGGACGATGATGACGTTTCCGATGCCGCCCGTATGGCTTCGTACCACCACGAGCGCGTCATCGGCGAGCACGCGGGGATTGTCGCGCGTCATCCACTGCAGTGCGCCCGCGCGCACGGTGAAGCGCGTCGAATCGCTGCTCTCGTAGTCTCGCGGCTCCGCGCCGACGATGGTCAGGGTGTGCTCCCCATCCGCGAGCTGGGGCAGTGACATATGGAGCATGCCCGTTGCCGCATCGTAGCTGCTTCCGAATGTCGCCACTTGCCGCCCGTCGATGAACACGCGCGATAGAGCCGTGTCGATGCTCTGTGTGGTGACGGGGAATACGTCCGCTCTCAGGACGAGCGTGTCCGTGCCGACGATGCTCCCTTCGACAGGCTGCAGGTGGAACACCGTGGGACGGCGCACATGGATGATGCTGTTTCCATAGGAACCGAACGTGCGAGGATTCAGCGGATCGGCGAGCCACCCGGAGGAGGATCCGCCTTCGTTGAATTTGTACTGGTACGACGCGTCCGGTCCCGTACCGCCGCCGACGCGGAGACGCACGGTTTTCGTCCAGCTCCCGTCGGGCTGCTTCACCATCGTCCAGGCCGCGCCGGGATTGATGGTCCCGCCGCTGTTGTTCGCCCAGTTGTTGAATTCTCCCGGCAGGTGCACGACCGAGGGATTCCCGGCCGGGTAATAGCGGAAGGTGACGTCGACGCTGTCCTGTGCCGCCGACGAGGAGAAATACAGCAGGCAGAAAAGAATGGTAATGATCGAGCGCATGCGTCACCGGAGTAGTGGGGATATCACCCTGAATATAACGCATCGCTACTTCGCATGATACCCTCCATCGGGTAGGTGTCGGGGCATGCCGACGGATATATTATTCCGAACTTGACCGTAATCTCCGATGTTTGTATAATCGGGAAAAGCAATATCCCGCCCGGGCCGGAGGAGGACGCGCCTGACCCCTGCGGAACAAGGAGTCATAGCGGAGGTTTCGATGAGAAAACAATTTTCCGTCTTCCGACCGCCGGGTCTGACAGTTCCGTCGGCCACGATCACGGATGCTGGAACCGGTAGCCGATGGCTGTGGCTTTTCATGCTGCTCGCCTTTGCGGGCGTGGCCCGTGCGCAGGTCGAGAGGGATTGGCTGCCCAAAGCGGCGCAATCCGCCGATCACACGCAGATACTCGAGTGGCAGACGGTCACGCATATCGCACACCCAGGACTCTCGAAATGGTGTCTCGCACTCGGGGACATCGATGCCGACGGCTTCGACGATTTCGCGATGGGTTCGGAGTATGACACGACATTCATCTTCCGGGGAGGCGATCCCTTCGATCACGAGCCCGCGTTTGTTCTCTCCGGCGGATCGAGCGGACTCGCCTGCGGGGACTTCAACAGCGATGGCCGGCGAGATCTGGTTACCGGGGTAGGATTGAAGAATCAAGACCTCGATCCTGAAAAACGTGGCCGAATCTCAGTCTATTTCGGGAAGAGCGCTGCTCCGTTTCTTGGTCCTGAACCCGACCTGGTGGCGCAAGGTGATACCATGCAATACTGGGGATCGGCTACCTTCCCTGAGAGTGGCAACCATCGCAGTGGTCTTCAGGTACTCGATTTTAATGGCGATGGATTCGATGACCTCCTTACAACAACATTCATTGGTGGACTCGAGATGCGGTACGATCCCATCATTTTTCTCGGCGGTCCTGGATTCGATATGATCCCCGACGTGGAGATCCAAGGAGTGCTGCATGGAAGTCAGACCGATTATCCTTTGGATATTTTAATCGGCGATCTGAATGGTGACGGATGTGACGATATTCTCATGCACGGTAACTACCTGCAAACGACTACGCGCGTAAATTACTGGGATCTGTTTCTCGGCAACCGTTCGGCGACGGCTTTACTCCCGGACAGAACGCTGCGCTCAGATACCGGTTGGAGTCCAGAGAAAGACGGTGTCTCAGCGGTTTTCGATATCAATGGCGATGGGATCGACGACATCGTCGATGCCGCCGTCCACAGGGAATATGGCGATCCCCTGGTTTTTCTGGGTTCGCGTGAGCTGCCTGAAAACATCGAACCGAACGATTCCATCCCGAATCCCTGGCCGACGCTGGGTGGCATCGTCGGTGCATGGAGCATCAATCCCGTCGGCGACATGAACGGTGACGGCACGCGCGATCTGCTCATCAGTTGGGCCACGTATTTCATGCGCGACGGAAGTCTGTATTACCTGTACCCGATGCGGCCGGGCGGACTCGTGCGCGAACATACCGGGCATATCGGGATGATCGCTTCGGAGGACTACGTGCTCGATGGCGCATTTGATATCGGCGATGTCAACGGCGACGGTTACGACGACTTCGCGGTCTGTGGCCGAGGTGGTGCCGAGCCGCCGACGATCGGATGGCACCGTGCCCGGCGATTCATCATCTGCCTAGGCGCCGACAACCTGCGCACCGATGTCCTGCCTCCCGCCTCGTCATCGACATTTGAAATGCAACTGTATCCGAATCCCGTATTCGGCGGCACCGCCACGGTGAATCTGCGGACGCACGACGTCACACCAGGACAGGTCACGATAGAGATCATCGACGCGCTTGGCCGTGTCGTATCGCGGCACGAAGAACTTATCTCCGCGACAACCGCCGATATTTCCATATCGATTTCCGGACTCCGTCCGGGTAACTACTTCGTCTTTCTGCGTCGGGGAAACGCCGTGACGCAGTCGGTGCTCACTATTTTTTGACCGTACCTCGGGAGGTTTCATGAAGCACATCATTTTCCTTTTTCTGCTCTGCTGCTGCACGGCTCAGGCACAGGATCCGGAATTCTGGATCGGGTCCTGGGGTGTCGCTCCCCAATGGGACGCCACCGTACGCAATGTCTGGCCGGTCCGCGGCATGTTGAATCCATTAATCCTCCCCCCC
>CAZWNO010000069.1:0-21930 GCA_964635845.1 uncultured Chromatiales bacterium | reverse complement strand
AAATATCATATACGGTCAGGGTGGTGGTGTGGACGGCCAACGCGGATTCGGCCGCGTGTGAAACCACGGTGATCATTCCACCATTGGATTCCCCAGTACTCGCTCCTCGATGTTACGTACCGGATTCACTGCATTTCGACGATACAGCGGATTCCTATATCCCGAATCCATTTACCGTCAGCCTTACCTGTGTCAATAATGGCGGCGTACCAGCATATGGGGTTACCGGCACGCTTGTACTTCCACCCGACGTCGAACTCGTGAATCCGAATGACTCGCTGACGAAATACTTCGCGCCATCGCCGATCGATCGTTGGTGGCTCGGCGATCCAGTTCCGACGTTGAAATGGATTGTGCGCTGGGTGCCTCGGCTTCGGTACGAAGCGCAGCCGGAGTTCCGTTTCACCGTCACGGGGACATACCTGGACAGCCTGCGGCTCGATTCGACGGAGGTGCGCTGCTCCACCCGCATCCACGGATTGATCCCGCTTTTCGCGAGCTGCCTGAAGATCCCTGATTCCCTCTCACGACGGGCAGACGGGTTCGGTGTCGAACCGAATCCCTTCACAGCGCGGTACGTGATCTGGAACATGTCACATCAGACCGGAAGCATCAAGCGGGTGTACATTTCTTTCCCTCCAGATGGACTCGATCTGAATCCCGCTTCTCCCTCACCACGAAACCTTGCTACGGATGTCAGCATTGTTCCGGGCGACAGCGCAGTGTTTGAATGGCTCATCGACGTCGAGAACCGAATAACGAGGCGCATGGCACTTTTCAATGCCACTGCGATCGACGACGAGGGGAATCCGATTGAATGTGTGGATTGGCTGCCGATCGCCTCAATCAAAGACACTTTTGGGATTCAGAAGTTCGACGGCTTCTGTACAAGCGATGTGGCAAGACTCGAGTTCGACAAACCCCACGCGCGATATGTTCCAGATTCCTTCAATCTCATCGGGTCAGTCTGGAATGCGGGGACGAGGGATCTGCATGGAGTGTCGGTCGGCATCACCTGGATTGATCCTCGGGGAGATCACTCTGAGGAACTGGCGCTTGTCGAGTTGGATCCTGATTCGGTCGGGAATGAACGATATCGCCTGCACGATATCCTGAAACCCGGCGATAGCCTGCACTACACATGGAAATTCCGGCTGAAGGAATGGAACAGAACCTGGTCGATGCGATACGTGCGCTTTTTTCTGGAAGCCGGCGCAGAGGAGCTTCCCCTCACCTCGATCGGAAATGAGACACGCGTGGAGATCGCCCCAAGCAAGATCCTGACCTCCACCGACACAGCTCACCCAGCTGAATTCGCACTGCAGACTCCATACCCCAATCCCTTCAGCGGCGAAACCATGATTCGATTCGATCTCCCTTCGCCGGCCAACGTCTCGCTTGTGGTGACCGACGTCCTTGGCCGGGAGCTGCGGAGGCTGCTCGATCATGAATACCGTCCCGCCGGTGCGCATGCCGTCCGTTTCGACGCACACGACCTGCGACCCGGAGTCTACTTCTACCGTCTCAGCGTGGACGAAACCACGCGGACCGGCCGGATGCTGCTCCTGCGCTGACACGAAATTTCGTACACATCGCGGAAAACGTTCATGTCGGCAACCGAACAGATCCTCGCCGCGGCACTTCTGCTGCTGTATCTTTCCGTGCGGCCGGCCCTGTCCGGCGACGAGCAGACCGCGTGACCATGCGTCTCTCCCCGGTCGCGCACTGAACGCTTTTGTAAAAAGCGGAAAAACCGTACATTTATTGTCCCTGTCGTTTCGACGGCGGAGCAGCCATACACGGAGAGGTGCAGGAGTGGCTGAACTGGCACGCCTGGAAAGCGTGTGTACGTGAAAGCGTACCGTGGGTTCGAATCCCACCTTCTCCGCCCCCACTACGATACAGCCCGGAATCAGTGATTTCGGGCTGTTTTCGTTAATTCTAATCCTCCTGATCCACCTGAATCCACTGGATTTCACTGGATGTTGGATGTTTATTGGATGTTTTTTCCCGGGCAGTTTACCGCAGCAGCAGCATGGG
This sequence comes from uncultured Chromatiales bacterium, assembly GCA_964635845.1. Lineage (GTDB taxonomy): Bacteria > Bacteroidota > Ignavibacteria > SZUA-365 > SZUA-365 > SZUA-365. The sequence goes on along the minus strand of CAZWNO010000069.1, from coordinate 19,890 downwards.
ACGCGTGCGAACGGCGACATCCATGATGACGCGGTATGAATACACGCCCGGTGGAAAATCATGCGCGTCGAAGCTGAAATGATGCGCACCGGCCTCGAGGAAGCCGTCGTGCAGCACGGCCACGACCTTCCCCATCAGATCGAGCACCTGTAGGAGGCAGTAGCCCGAGGCGTGCAGTTCGACCGGGATCACGGTCCCGGGATTGAAGGGGTTGGGGTAATTTGGGTGGAGAGAAAAATTGATCTCTTCTGAAATGGTGCTTACACCATCCCCGGGGTCTTTATAGAGCCGCAAGAGATGGCCAGGTCGAGTTTTGTCTTGAGGCGGTAATGACAGGATTGTATAAAGTGTATCGGTTGCCTCGACATTCCACACGACGTCCAGATATTGCGTGGTGGGGGTGCCGGAAATCTGATCGATGATGCCGGCAAGCTGTTCATGTGAGACGGTGAACGACGCATCCCGCCCGCCATTGTCCGATGCGAATTCAATCTCCCGTAACAGACTTCCCGCGTCGAGAAAACGGATCTTGTACTTCACTTCATCCGAATACATCGTCGGGTCAAATCTCGATATCTGAATGTCCGTGTACGGATCCTGCGGTGCGGCCATCGTCCACGTGAACTTCTCCTGATTGGAAGGATTCATCAGCTTGAGTACCGTGCTGTCCTTTGGCTGGAGCAGAGCAAACGGGTTCGGGGGATGATCGAGGATCTCGTACGGATCGCTTCGACCGAAAATGGTTGTGTCGTCGGGACTGTAGGCACGCAGCCATTGCCTCTCATCGTGCATGATATCCATGCGGCGAATGCGCGAGGAGAGATAATAATTGGTCATTCCCCTCAGGGAGACCGGTGACGAGAATATGTCGCTCACCCCCGGCTGCGCATCGAACTCGTTCGGGTAGCGCGCGGTGAACGCCACACGGAGAATGGTGTCGGAGACGACATTCAAGTAGCGGTCACGCGGCAACACCACGATTTCATACCGCCGAAGCAGGAATACACTGTTGGGTTCCTGTAGCGAACTCGTGATTGTCAGGAAGAGATTCTCCACCGGGGCATGGCGCACGGTAATCGGCGGGGATCTCCGGGGAAGATTTGGATGCCCGCCCGATACCACCGACAGGACGATTCCTTGGCCCGACCAGCTTTGGGAAAAACTTTGGGAAAAACGGAGTGTCGCCTTTCCATCGACGAAGCGGGAATGCGGGATGGTGTAATACATCCTGGGATTCCAGGTGAAATGGACCACCGAGTCGACGGTGAGTGCTGAATCGTTCAACCAAAGCCGAAGCCAACTGTAGTTGTCAGGATCGGCGCTCCAGGACCGTATGCTTGTGTCTACCTCGGCGTAGCAGCTATCCACCACGAGCACAACGTCCTTGCCAACCTGATCCCACGGCTCGTAGACATCCAGGTTCCATTCCCTCGCCACCAGATCGAAGCGGATCTCCTCGGCAGCGTTCACGGTGAACACCGTCGAGGAATCATACTCAAGCGTAACCCCCACCAGGTCCTGAGCTCGCATGATGGAAACTAGGGCGGCGACACAAACCGCCGCGAGCACGAATCGTTGCATGCGAATTTTCATGAGGTCCTCCACCCCGATGGTTACCAATCCGGTGTTTCCGCACAACATCGTCATTTTTGCAGAGAGAAGCAATAAAACTCGGAGATAGGCGGGAAAAGGGAAGCCCCAGCTTTCACCGGGGCTCCCGTTCACTTCTTCTTGCCGTCGATGTCAACCTGACAGATGACGTTGACCTGCGGCTTCATCTGACTAGGAGCGAGATACGCATATCCGGATTCTGTCTCACTGATGCTGTGGTGCCCTAACAGTCGGCTCACGTCCTGGATCAGCACCCCCGCCATTACAAGGTGGCTCGCAAACGAGCTTCGAAATTTATGCAACTTCGCACGCTCGATGCCTGCCTTGGCAGCGGCGGCCTTGCACTTCGCGAGTGCCGTTCGTTCGGGGATCTTTCTGCCCGTTTCCGTAGCAAACACGAAGAAGGAACTGTCCACCACGAGTACGACGCCGCGGTCCGACTGGTCCCATTGATCAAACACCTCAAGGTTTTCGTCACATGCCACGAGCTCGAAACGAAGCTCCTCGCCGGCGTTCACCGTGAATACCGTCGCGGAATCATACTCAAGAGCGACACCGACTTTGTTCTGTGCTCGGCAAAGGGAAATCGTGGCGACGGCGAACGCCGTCGTCATCGCATTGCGATACATTCAGCTTTTCATGAGGTCCTCCACCCCGTTGGTAGCGTGCGGTATTCCCTGACAACGTCATCATTTTATCGAGGAGAATCCAATCCGGATCAAACGCCGAAATGCAGAGGGGCGCTCTGCCTGACTTCCAGCCGGTTCTTCATGAGCGTGATTGTTGTACATTTAATCCGGATCTTCGATTCGCTTCTCACGGTATTCCGAATGAGATTGATTCAGACGTGGCATTTCCGTAGGTTCGGACAATTAGTGATGGTACAGAGAAGAATGGCCGTCCCGACGCCTGGAATGATTCGCTGGAGCGGAGGAATTGCACTTATGAAATTGCTGACGTTTGTACTGTTTGGTCTTCTGCTGCCTTCGATGTGTTTTACACAGATCAATGCAGCCGGGAGCGGCGACGTAGACCGGGGAGAGCTTCCGCAGCTGTCGGCGTTTTCCCCGTTCGGGCACCTGATGGAATCTTCGATGGAAAAATCGCCAAGAACCGCGTCGCCTTTCGCCTGCCCGTATTTCTTCTATTATCAGAATTCAAGCAGCGCCACGTACACCTATCATACGGAGAGCGTCCCGACCCATGACTGGGCAACGAAGGTGTCCATTCCGGTCAATCCCGTCCAACCGGTGACGCAGTGTACAGTATGGACGGTGAAACTGGATTTTGAACTGCTGAACGCCAGTCCGCTCGACAAGGATACGATCAGGATTTTCATCCGCGAAGCGTTCAATCCCTATGCGGATGTATTCAATATCTTCTTCCTCGCACGCGCGGGATTGAATCACGGCTTCTTCGAAATCGATCCGCCGAATCCTCCGCATCCCTATGTAACTGTCACGCACACCCGGCACGATTTTCTCATCGGGTATCGCGTTACCGGAGACAGCGCTCATCAGGTGAAATTCAAATTCACCACACCTTCCCTCAACACGATTTCTCCCCGTTCGTATCAATTCGCGACGAGAACGAGCATCGTACCGGCGAGCACAGCGGTGGGCACGAGCGTCGACCAGGTGTTCGAGGCCCGCATCTGCACCGATTACATTCCGGTGGAGCTTTCCGCCTTCAACGCCCAGGTGGAGGGCGACGCGGTGCAGCTGTTCTGGCGAACCGAGACGGAAACGAACAATTTCCATTTCGAGGTGCAGCGGGCAAAGAGTCTGCAGGGGCCATGGGAGAGCCGTACCTTTCTCCCCGGGCACGGGACGACCGCCCTTCCGCAGGAATACCGCTTTCGTGATCCATACACGCTCTCGGATTTCGTGCCGGGAGAAACACCCGTGTACTGGTATCGGCTCATCCAGCGGGATTACGACGGAACGACAAACGATTTCGCGCCGATCCAGGTACACCTCGCGGACCTCGCGGTGCTGGGCTTCGAACTCGGCGACGTGCATCCGAACCCGATGTCGCTCTCGGTGCATGATCATGCGTCCATCCGTTACCGGATCGCGGAGGACGCGAACGTCCGCATCAGCGTGCACGACATGCTCGGCCGCGAACGGGCGGCGCTCGTCGATCACTTCCAGCCCGCTGGCGTCTTCGAAAGCGCCTGGTACCCGGATCGCGGCAGCGTGTCCATTCGCAGCGGACAGTATTTCGTCCGCATGCAGGCAGGCGCCTTCCATGCCGTTCGAAAGCTGAGTATCGTACGGTAGCGCGGCAGTCGTCCGGCCATATCCCCTGTGATGGACGCTCTACCGTAACAACACCATCGTCCGCGTCTGACGCTGACCGTCCGCGAGCAGGGTATAGAGGTACACTCCCGACGGCAGTCCTGCAGCATCAAATTGGACGTGATGTGATCCTGTTTCCTTAAAGGTACCATCAATTACACGCCGGACTTCACGACCGTAGAGGTCGGTCACAATGAGCAAGACACGCTGCGGTTTCTGCAGGCTGTACTGGATGGTGGTTGTCGGATTGAAGGGGTTGGGGTAGTTCTGGGCAAGCGAGACGCTCTGTGGGATTGCTGGCCGATCCTCGACCCAAGTCACACCGCCGGTGGTGGTGCGGAGGATGGTGCCGTGCTCTCCTACAGCTGTAAATGTAGCGGGGGGTGATGCTGTCACGTCTCCAAGGTAGTTCAGTGTACCCAATTCAGTCTCGGTCCAGGTTTCTCCACCATCGGTGGTACGTACGAACACGCCACCAGATCCAACGGCGACCCCGATCAGAGTATCAACGAATGCAACACTGTACAGGCATTCAGCTGTCCCACCATTCACCGGCCACCAGTGCTTCCCCATATTGGTGCTTCGGGCAATCACTGCATTTCCGACAGCAAGGAGCAAATCCTTTTTCACACAGGCTATGTCCAGAAAATCGTTCTGAGTGCTGTTTGCTTTCCAGGAGACTCCACCATCGTCCGTGTTCAGAACAAGGCCATCACTCCCAAGCACGACGCCGTGCTTGCTGTCCACGAAGGATACAGCACGCAGATCGGCTGTGATGCCAAGCTCCACCTGCTTCCAGGTTTCGCCTGCATCGGTGCTTATTGATAGTCTACCCTGATCTCCTACGATTATCCCTGTTGAGGCATTGGGAAAACAGATGTCATTGGCACGAATTCCAACACCAACATTGAGTTCGGTCCACTGAGCACCACCGTCCGTGGTTCTCAGATACATGCCGAAAGATCCGGTGACTATCCCTGTGTCCGAATTCGTGAAGCATACTCCGCCGTACCTATGCAAGCGATTGATTGTTGTATCCCGCCAGGTGGCACCACCATCGGTTGTGCGGAGTATCTTTCCTGCGTCGCCAACGGCAGTACCATGTTGCGAATCGGAGAAATGTACTTTCTGCAGCCAGTCAGTCACACCGTATGAGATCCAATTCCAGGTTTTCATACGATCAGTGCTCCGCAATGTAAGACCGCTGCCCCCCACAATGATTCCCTTGCTTCCACAGAAATCCACTCCGGCAAGATTCTCCTCACGGCTCAGACTTCTATCTACCCACGAAAGACCTCCATCGGTGGTTTCAAGCAGAGTACCGTGCTCCCCAACTGCGGTGCCATGCTGGCGGTCAAGGAAGGCGATATCGAATAGTGAAGACTGCGTCCCACTCATGCTCAGTATCCAGTGCGCTCCACCATCAGATGTGTGTAGAATTGTTCCAAGACCTCCTACAGCAACACCGTGTAAGGTATCGGTGAAGCAGACTCTGAAAAGCGGGTACGTCGTATTGCTTTCCTGTTGCACCCAATCCTGGCCACCATCTGTCGTTTTCAGTATAAGGCCATCGTAACCAACAACAATCGCAGTTCTCTCAGCCGGGTATGATAATCCATCCAACCGTTTATCAGTCGGACTTCTCAGACTATCCCAGCTCATCCCCCCATCCGAGGATGACAAGATCACACCGTGATAGCCTACTGCAATCCCAAGCTCCTCATCGACGAAGTCAATGCAATTGATTGATGTGTTCGTATTGGGTGCAACATCCTGCCAGGTCCTGCCCCCATCGTTACTGTGTATAAATACTCCCCACCCTGCAACGGTAATCCTCTCCTTGCCAATGCCTGCGATAGTACTAAAAGACTCCTTCGGCTCAGAATGTAATATTTCCCAGTGCCCTCCGGCATCTTCAGTTCGAAGAATCGTTCCAGCAGATCCAACTGCATAGGCCGTCATTGAATCGACGAATTGTACTTTGGACAAGTTATTCCCCTGCGGCAACGGATTCTGCCAAAACCAGCCGTACTGTGCCTTGGCAGCAATACTACCAAGCACTGTAAAACAAAGAAAAATCGCCCCTGCGAGAATCCTGTTCATGATCACTCCGGGCAAAACATCACATCGTATTGCAGAGACACATTACACACGGAAAAATTCCGAATCAACAGGTAGAATAAAAAGAAATGCCCCAGCTTTCACCGGGGCTCTCGTTCACTTCTTGTTGCCGTCGATGTCGACCTGACAGATGCGATTGACCTCCGGCCGCATGAGGTCAGGTGCGAGATACGCGTATGCCGCCTCCGTCTCGCTGATGCTGTAGTGACCGAGCAGCCGGTCAATGATCGGTATGCTGCTGCGAGAATCGAGACCGAATGGTGTCGAAAGCGTAGCGGCAAGTCAATCGAAGGACACACGAGCGGATAAATCGTTCCTTTGGGACACTTTTCGTGCCCAGGAAACATTGATCGCTCTGGTCATCGCAGAATGGTTACCCGCTTGACCGTTCGTTGAGTTGCGTCCATCACCAGGAAATATCGTCCACTGCTGAGTCCAGCGACCTGAAGATCGAGCCAATGGTTCCCTGAGGCCATATCATCGTCCACATACTCGCGCACACGCCGACCAATCCCATCGTAGAGATGGATACGAACATGTCCATCGGCTGCGGTGCGGAAACGGACAAGTCCCTGCTCCGCCACCATGTTCGGTAGAACCACAAGTTCCTCTTCCATGCGCGCCGGAGACTGAGCTTCTGTCGTATCAATCGTTCGAAGTCCGGTCCAGATATCATATCCTGTGTTCCCATGTTTCGCGGACTCGTAAAGTATGCGCACCTCCTTCTCCCCGACGGCGAGCGCGTAATCATGGAAGTACCATTCGGGTTGAGGTGGATCATGGGTAAACTCGTGAAGCTGCATCCATGCAGTACTGTCATTGCTCTCCGTCCACTGAAATGCGCGCACTTTACGCTGATGATTCCATGAGCAAAACAGCTTCCCGGATGCAAAGTGATCAATCTGCGCCCAGGCACTGTCGAGATTCCATCGCCGCAGAATTCGACTCTCCTCTGGTGAGAGAACAGAGATGTTCGTCCATGCCGACAACGCATCAGAGAACAACGTTGTTGGTTCAGCGACAATTGCCAGAGCGATGCGTCCCTGTTCATCGATCGCCATATCCTGATACCTGAACCAAGGAAGCTGCCAGGGATATTCCAGATGGATTGTCATCTGCCTGAATGATTGATGGTCTCTCTCCCCCCAGTACCTGATGGTGATGGAATCTGAAGGATGGCTCTGCGAGTTGATGAGTGTGTCGTTCTGCCAGGCCACGGCGACTCGTCCATCCTGGCCGATTGCGGCCGTAAGGATGTCGTTTCGGATATTTCCGTCATTTAATCCCATCAATATGTCCGTCCCCAGTAGTGTGAGATTTGCATCCAGCCGGATTCTCTTGATCTCATTTACCGCCGTAAGGCAATGGATTTCTCCATCCTGAACAACCCTCATCGTGAGGAAATCCGTGTCTCCATCGAGATACAACGGCTCACCCACAGCTTCCCCGAATCGATCGAGTTTGCGGATATATGCCGGCTCACTGCCGAACTGATTATTGACACAGCGATAGCCAACCACAAATCCTCCGTCATCCAGTGCCTCGCAGCAGAGAGAGAAATACGATCCATCCAGTCCCTCATGCGTCAGTGATATTGTGCGCAGTACCTTTCCTGTCTCGTGGTCAACCAGCACGCCTCCAATACGTGGTTCGAGATAGGACATATCCTCCCAGATTGCGAGACCGATTCCGGCGCTGCTCACGCAATAGGCGGGATCATTCTGTGATGCCCCGCAGACATCATCACCGGGCTCCACGAAACCCGCACGAAAATGGAAATCCTCATTTATAAAACCCTGTTGTTGATGTTCATAGTGCGCGCTCCGAGACCATGAGGAGTTCATCCCGATCACGGCAGGTATGGAATCAAAGTAATCTGGTGGTATTGCCAGCGCTGTAAGAGGTGCAGAAAAGCCAAGGACATCTGCCGCCAAGGTTTCCGGTGGGTGCAGGAGATGTCCGAGCGTATCTACCGCGAGCACGACGGGAGCTCTCTGCTGTCCTGTAATGAGGATGCGATTCCTGCCGTCACTTCCTATGCATATGTTTTCATCCAGACGAACGGCGACACTGTCCGGCGTGCCGTACCAGCTCCCGTCGGCGGCTACGGTACGAAAATGAAGATGATACCGCTGGTCGGGATTGGCTCCGCCCCAGCTTCCGGCACGCGAGTACCATCCAACAAGCATACGGGACCACCAGAGAGGGGCGATGAATGGTGCATAGTAAGATAGATCCACTGCCGGGGATGCGACCTCCAGGTTCGATCCGATACGCGACCCATCCTGCCCGATACGCTGCATGCGTAAGCTCGGCTTTCCGTCCCGTGTCTCTCCCCACACAACATTGAACCAGGAGTTTCCATATGCCATCACGCGCTGCGAGGTAAGCCAGTCGGCCCACTGCTGGATTCCTGTACCGTCGCTATCATCGATCGTGATAATTTCCGTCACTGCTTCACCGCCTCTCGCGACGACGCGTCCATAGTGATGCGTGATATCAGGGGAATCGTGCGTACGAAACCATGCAACCAGCGCGCACCCGTTGGGTGCAACCGCGACAGAAGCCCGGGATTTGAACGTGACAAACGTTGAAGCAATAACGAAGTTGCTTCCGACTCGAGAGCCGTCTATCGTGAAATACTGACCGCAGGTGCCTCGGGATTCCTGAAGGGGGGACTCCGTCCCGCGCTCCCAGACTACCAGGAGATCACCGCTGTTGTTGCATGCCATCGTGAATGCGCCGCTGCGTCCCCCGGTACCACCGTAGGCAACAGGAGCGTCCTGATTCACCTTAACGTTTTTCCCAACACTCCCGTCTCGCGAATAGAACTGGACATACAGGTCGAAGTACCCATCCCGGCCGTCGAGCCACGCAACCGCGTAGCGGCCGTATTCATCTGCCGCGACCGCAGGATGTATCTTCGCTGCCTGCACCGGACCACATTTAAGTGAAAGGAGGACATCTTCAGAAGCACCGCCAGTGTTGAAGAATTCCTCCGGTTGCGGAGTTACCTGAGAGTACGCGCGGAGGTTGCCAATCAGGAATGCAATGGCTGTCAGCGGACCGATCACCGCAATTGAACGAAGCAGATTTCCCATAATACCCTCGATGTGTTTGATATGAGGCGCAAGACCACAGAGCGTGCGAGCAACTAACGTGCCAAATGTATCCCAGGAATATGTCTATGTTTAACAGCGCATAATTCGATGATCCTGTTTTAGGGATGGATCCGCAATGACACAAGCCCGTACTATTTTGTGGACAAAAAAAGCCCCGCCCATCGCTGGACGGGACCACAGCACCAGTGAGTCATGAGTAGTTGCACATACTCAAAATTGCACGCTACAATGTATCACTCGCCGTTGTGATTCATGATGGGGAAAGAATCGTGTGGCAGGGCATTGCTCTGCAGGGTACCCTGGTAGATGTACCAGATGAAGTACAGGTTGCGATTCGCCATCTGCAAGTAACCGGGATGAGAACGGTCTATGGACTCACGCCACAGCCAGAGCGTATCCTGCCTGGGCCATACATGCCTGACCGCAAGCTGGACATTGTCGGTCTGAAATGTTCGCGGGACCTCCATTCGGAATCCCAGCTGGATACCGGTCAATGAGTCCCGAGGTGGAATTTCGAAGGAATGAAGATCGAGATGGTAGGTTCGCGTCGGATCCAGCTGCCAAGCGGAATTAATTTCGCCTCCCAGCAGTTCATCCCCCGCCGATCCCAGTACCACTTCCCAGCAGCCGTATTTCCAGGGATTGATGAAATGGACAGGGACATCGGTGGGATTGATGATGGAAACACTGCACGTCACACCGTCCGACCCCTTCCAGCGTGCGCTGTCAAGACGGATTCGCACACCAGTTCCAGCATCCGTACAGGCCCGTAGATAATCGTGATAGGCGAGGATTGTATCCGGCCATGCGACGGGATACGGTTGTGCGGCCTCGGACATCCACTGCAGACATACGGTCATGCGCAAAGTGTCGTGCATGCTCGAAGCGACAACCTGCAATTCCACAGGTTCAAGCTCCAATCCACCACGGACATGAAGGTGATACGATCCGGGGCCGGGCAGTTGGCAATATGCGGGCGCACGCTGCGAACCGGTAAAAGTCGTATCGGTTTCTTCCACATATACCCGGAACGATGGCCACGGAGTGTTGTCATCCATAAGCCTGGCATCAACAATGACGACAGGTTGCGCCTCGAGTCATGCTGCCATGAGGAGATAGAGTGCGACCGAAAAAAGTGTTTTGCGCACGCTCATATCGGGCATGGTCATCCTGATTGTCGCGGGTAATATACATGAGTCACTCTGCCAGAGCAATGCACATACCGCAATGCTGCGATAAAGATAGGCTGCAGTAGCGAGTCTCTTTTACTGATAACACCGTTTCGTAATCAGACATCAACGGTATCCTTGGGTTCGGACGATTCTACCTTACAAAAAATTAATGTTCGTCGGGTAGCGCACATATGTCATAATACTACAATCGGTAACGCGGGGTCACGAACCGGGATCGTGACCAGTATGCCGTGGGGGGAGGATTTCACTTGACTTTGTCATAAACATGAATTTATTAGACATTTTCATCTGATACGTGATCTTTGCTGGAGGCCGTATGGGTGATGGATTGAAGGGGATAAAGGATCGAGGCCGCCCGCGAAAAAGTGCTTGCATGTTCTTCCTGGCGGCCTGTCTCGCTACAGTTTCAGTCTGTACCACCTGCAGCGAAGACGTGATCCAGGATCCCCCTCCAGCTTCCGGACCGGATACGACGTCACATGATTTCGTATGGACGCCAATCATCGTCGACGAACTCGACGCCCATGGCATTCTTCACGATATCTGCTATATCAATGACACCTGCATCTGGGCGGTTGGATGGATCGGTGTGGGATCAGAGTATGTCAATGCCTGCCGGTGGAACGGGAAGAAGTGGGTGTTCGAAAAGGTCATTGATTCGATCCCTGGATATACAACCCAGTATCCACATGAACTCAACCTTGTTTGGGGCGATGCACCTGATAACATATGGTTCAGCCCGGGAACAACCTTCATTCACTGGGACGGCAATAGATTTCGCACTGACCTCGGAATCTGGGAGAAGATGAAAGGATCAGTGCACGAATGCTGGGCATCCGGGCCAAATAACATCTGGATGGGTGGACGTAATGGAGAACTTGTTCATTATAACGGCAATTATTGGAAACGCATACCGAACGAGATTCCGGATGAATGGGATATCACCGGCATCCACGGCAGCAACGATACAGTCCTTGTCGCGGCAACGTACCAATTCTCCGGTAGCACGACCTTTTACACCATCGTTGGTGAAACGGTCCGCCTCTGGCGCGCCGACAGTCTTCCTCGAGGCGTGCAAGCGCTCTGGTACGATCATCTGAGCGATGTTTATACCGATGGCATGCGATCGTATCATTGGAACGGCGAACGTTGGATCAATCTGATGGCGCCCTACGCGGGATATGGTCATGACATGGCGGCCAACAACCGCAACGACATCATGATCTGCGGCGATGTCTGCACGATCAGGCACTGGAACGGCAAGACATGGAGGAGCTGGCAGAATTGGCCGGGAATCGAATCGGCCAGATTCTGGGGCATCGCCGTGCACGGCAACGAGGCATGGGTAGCCGGATCGTTGAGTTCCGGTGCCAGAGCCATCATCATGCACGGAAGACGCACGAACTGATCGGTCACAACAGAGGAGGCGTAGCCGAAGGGAACAATCCATCCCAGACATAAAAAGGTATCCGCGAGTAGCAGCTCGCGGATAAGGATGGACAAATTCGTCATGGCCGCTCTTTGCCTGACGGCCGCGGTTTCGCGGGCACAACTGCCCGCAATGCTCTCATCGGCAAGTCTCTCCATCGTCGAGTGAAGGAGGAAGAAAGGGTGTTGGTGGTGGGGAACTGATAGGCGCTTCGATGCAGGTGACTACTTCCACCTCCGCAGGAAATCACAGCCGTGCGCGAATTCCAGGCCCGGAAAAATTCCCATCACTGCCGGCTTTTCTCGAAGTACCGCGCCAGCGTGGGGAAAATGAACTCGCCGAAGAGGCGGTCGCCCGATGCCCGGATGATGCCTTCGCTGTCCACGAGATAGTACTCATCCGCGAGGCGGGCCGAGTAGCGCTCTGCTTCAAGCTCGTCGGCAGGCAGCAGTATATAACCGACGTTCCGGCTTTCCATGATGCCGGACGAAGCGAGGTATTCCAGGTATCGGGGAATGCGCGTGGTATCCGATGCGCGGATGACAAACACGCCGACGAGCCCGCGGTCGCCGTGCATACGCATCGCTTCATCGAGCATGGCGAGATAATGCTCGGGCATGCTTCCGGGTGTGGTGATCGCCAGCAGATAGGTCTTCCCCAGCATGGTCGCCCGCGTGACCTCCTGTCCGGAGGCGCCGAAGACCGGATAACGGAAATCATGCATCGGCCTGCCGGCGAGCGTATCCGGCGGAAAGATGGACATCCGCTCCTCGGCCAGGTCGGCCACGGCTTTGGCCTCCTCCACCTGATGGCGATAATATGCCTTCGGTCCTTCGACCTGATAGATGAAGTTCGCGAGATGTTCGGTGGCGCCGAAGCAGTCCTTCACCGCGGTGTAAAGGGAGTCGCGCAGCTCACGCCAGATTTCCCCTGCCGCGCTGCTGCGGTTGGAGGTCCCGATGCGCATCTCGAGGACAGAGAACAGTTCCCTGTACGCCTCGACAACCACCTGTTCGTTTTCCTGCTCCCGCGTCATGCGTAGGAGGTAGTCGAGCGAATCCATGCCATCGACACGGGCGGACAGGGTGAACGCCCGCGAGAGCGTCCAGGCGCGGGAGGACGGAGGGATGGCACGGAACGCATCGCGCAGGGCATCCATGTGACGGGAGATGAACAGGGATGTGGTTTTCTGCGCTTCGAGGAACGGCAAATAACAGAGTTGGCCATCCGTTGTATTCGACTGCGCCAGGCAGGAGTCGGCCAATGCGAGCATGCGCACGATCAGGCGTTCGTGCTCGTCCGAGCGGCGCAAGACCAGCGTGTCAACCGAGAGCATATCGTCGTTTATGCCAAGGACAAATCGGATAGTAACGACAGCGTCCGTGCGCGTGGCGCCTGCGGAATCCAGCACGCGGTATCCGGTGATACCGCGCACCGACGCGGCAAGAGCAGCCCTCACCTCCGGCTCTGTGAATCCCAGGAGACCAGCTTCCTGCAGACGTTGCATTTCCTCCTGCACGGTGGCGATGCGGGACAGGGTGCGGGCCACGGGATGATCGAGCGGGGTGCCCCACGCGCTGTCGCGCAGCGCCTCGGGGTGTGCGGGCCCTGCTGTCGGCAGCAGGGAATGATCGAATCGGACCCGGAGCACCGAATCTCCAGGTGACAGACGGATCACGCTCTGATAATCGCCGTCGCCGTCGTAGCGGAAGAAATCGCCCTGCGTGCCGTTGACCCGGCGTCCGGGCATGATTCCCCATAGGTGATAGCGCACCTCGCCCTGCAGCTGACTCACCGGCGCCTCGTACTCGTACACACCCGGCCCGATGCGCCGCATCCGCGCTTCGACATCCTGCATCGTAAGCAGATCGGTGTACCTGATCATCACCGTATCGAGCTGATCGACGGTGAGGAACGGCGAGAGCGGGAGCCTGCCATCGATACGATTGTCGCGCCCGTTCTCGAAGAAGGCCGGATACTTCCTCGTCTGCTGATGATCCACCCCGGTGAAGCTCACGTCATAGAGACCTTCGGGCAGTTTCATGCGGTAGCTGCCGTTGGCCGCCACGTCGACGGTGTAGGAATATGGCATCGCGGGTCCCCACGCGCGCCGACGGAAATGCACATGCGCCTTGCGCGCGGGATTTCCGTCGAAGCCGGTCACGCGTCCTTCGACCATCACCTTTTGCTCGGTCGCCCGCAGCAGCCGCTGCGCTTCGGCGACGCGTGCGCTGACGCAGCTTCCCTGCGCGCGCACGGCGGCGCCCCGCGGGATCAGCAGGACAAGAATACAGAATGCCAGGATCAGTGGACAGCGGTGCAGGATGGAAAATTGCAGCATGGGATACTCCCCCTGAAAATTGTCGTCATAACAGAGGTTCATTTCACTTTATCCACAGGCATCGCGCTCCTCGGTATTCCATCGCGCGAAAAGCGTGTCTCGTCGGGATATAATACGGCATCCATGTCCGGAATGCAATATATTCATGAGTGAAAGCAGCACGCCCGGTGACTGCGCTCATCCGCAGCGGGCAGTCCGCAAAACAGGATTGGGAACGATCGCCGGCGTCATGTGTCATTGGTGCAGCGCCCGATTCGAACCGCCGCTTCGTGAAAAACAGATCGGATTCATCCCATTTCCCCAATCGAGGGACTCCATGAACACTCGCGACATTTTTCCATCTGTGATTATTCTCGTCCTGCTTTTCTCAGGAATATTCAACTGTGCGGCGCAGCAGCTCTCGTCGGTCTCGCCCGCATTGCAGCTTTGCGCGAAGCCGGTGTGGACTTCCTCCCCGCTGACGCTTGCGGTGAACGAACTGGGGGAGGTACTGGTGGCATGGGGAGACAGCGCGGCATGGACGGATGAAACGCCCGCGCTGCTCGATCGCGAACTCCCGCCCGGAAATGTCGCGCAGGTGTACGCGCTCGAGGGAGAATCCTGGTCGGGCGTCCATACCACATGGGTGCAGCTGACCGGAGGTACTGTCGGCTGGACCAAAGATTTCCAGTTCGGCCACGGGCTCGGTTCGACGCTGCTGCAGTCGTCGGATGTCTTTCAGACGGATGCGAGTGAATCGAGCATGATGGAACCGGGATCGGCCGCCGGTGCCTCGACGATTTCCCTGTGCGGCTGGAGATATGGTGACGCCGTGATCGTCGAACGGAACCAGTCGCAGTATTCAACGTGGGCGGGTGCACACGCATACGGTATCGAAAGTGAAATCCTGCGCTGGTCACCGGGGACTCGGTATGCATCACTGTACAGATCCGTGACCGGGAATGGATGGAGCGAATGGGCCGATTCTTCGAGGGGAATGCTGCGCGTCTCCGCGCCGGTTGACAATGAATGCGTCGTGTATCAACGCACCGACCTTCCCGACGATCAACCGTTCACCAGCAATACGCAGCACTTCATCCGTGCGATGTCGTTGCTGCATCCGGGCACCGGAGTGATGCAGCCGTTCATTACGCTGGATACGCTGCATGTCCGCGATCTCGATCTGTCCGATGCGGTGCTGCCGCGCCGCGGAAGCATGATCGATGTACTGCGCAGGGACATGAGAGAGGACAATCTTTTCATCGAGCGTTTCGATTTCCAGGGTAGGAAACGCGACAGCCTGCAGCTCGTCGAACGTGTGCACGTGTACCACGTCAGCAGCGACACGCTCACGCGAGAGCTGGCGATGGAGGAAGCGGGCATGACGCGCGCGGATTATGCCGCACTGCCGCTCGACAGCGGCCGCACGCTGATTGCCTGGGCCACGCCCATCGCGGACAACAGAAACGAACTGCGTCTGGCGATCTTCGATGCCGACTGGCGGCGCATCGGTCCCGAACACATCGTCAGCAGCGGAGACGGCTGGCGGGTGCATCCTGCATTGGCCGAGCGGGATCAACGCGTGTATGTCGTCTGGCAGCACCGCATGCCGCCGGGCTGCACACCCTGGATGCGGATGTATGGGATGGACGGGCTGCTCCCCGCATCGCAGCCTGCGCATGTTTCCGGACTGATGCTGGAAGCCCCCTGGCCGCAGCCAGCCGAGAACCTTGTCCATCTCTCCGTGCATGGCGTTCCGGCGGGCGAGGAACTCCATCTTACAATGTTCGACGTACTGGGCCGCACCGTGATGACACGCAGCTACGCGCCGCCTGCACCGTCGCAGCTATCCGCCGACATCTCGACGCTGCGCGACGGATCGTACACGCTGCTCGTGACCACCGCCAATCAGGCAAAAACGATGCGTATATCCGTTATACATGGGGGTGCACGATGAATACGCGCAAGCTTGATAGGATGGTGAAGAGTTCTCTCCGGATTTCGCGACGCACGATGCATTCGGCGTTCTTCGCGGGTGTGTTCTTCCTCGTGAGCGCATTCAACATATCGCATGCGCGTCCGGTGAATCCCGACAGTCTCTGCACTCCCGATCTGCTTTGGCCTGTCGACAGTGCCGGCTGCCTTGACAGCCTTGTTCACTTTCAGTGGATTCCCTGCGCCGGTGCGACCGCGTATCGTCTGCAGGTGTTCGAAAGTCCGGATTCAAGATTTCGCCCGATGCACATTGATAGCGTGGTGACAGGCGATGCTATCACCCTTCGTGTGAAGCAGCGGTATGAAGGAATGATCTACGGGATGCTCGGGTGGCGGGTGGCGGCGATCAAGGATACGTCACAGGGGGAATGGAGCGCCATCAATACGTTCCACGTAAAAACCTGGCGCCTCCTCACGTGGCTGGATCGTCCGACAAGGGATGATTCGGGATTTGTCGACAGCGTGCGCTTCTCCTGGTTCAACCAGCCTTGCGCCGATGGCTATCATTTCCAGCTTTCGAAGGATCAGAGTTTCTTCACTATGATCAGCGAGGACAGCACACTCTCGGACACGACCACGGTGGTGCGAGGATTGCCTCTGAACACGAAATTCTACTGGCGTGTGCGGTCGCATGGCGAAGGTTATGGCACTCGTGCGTTGTGGAGCCTCGCGAATGAATTCAAGACGCATCGCGGTCCGCCACCAATTCCTGTCCCGCTTGCTCCGCTCGATACGGTCGAGACCGCCGCATCAACCGATCTGCGATGGCAGATAATGGACAATACCGCATCCAGTGATCTCGTGCTCCGCAGCGGTGGCGGGAGGATGATCGCCGCGGACAGTGGATTGATATGGACGCTGTATCCAATCGACGGACTCGAATACGATACGCTGTACCAGTGGCAGGTGCGCGGACGCAATGATGCTTTTGTCGGGGAGTGGTCGCAGCCGCAGCATTTTATTGTCCGCGAGCATCCGACAGGCGTGGAGCCGAACGCGCTTCCCGTTGCGCCATTTCTTGAATACTGTACTCCCCATCCCCTGCACGGAACGGGCAGCGTGCGATATTATCTGCCTCGGACGCAATCTGTCCGTCTGACCGTACACGACCTTCTCGGCCGCGAGAGAAAGGTGATCCACACATCATCGCAGGAATCTGCAGGCTGGCATTCATGCACGCTGCATGCGCAGGAACTGCCGTCCGGCCTCTCCCTGCTTGTGCTGCAGTCGGCACGCGGAGTCGTCTCACGCGGTCTGCTCGTGCATGAATGATGCCGGACGCAGGGAGATATACAGCTACCGCAGCAGCAGCATGCTGCGCGTGCGTGCCTCTCCGTTACTTTCAAGTCGATACGAGTAGACGCCTGAAGGCAGATCGCGGCCATCGAAGGTGAAACGATGCGATCCCGCGTCGAGGAAACCGTCTTGCAGAACCTCCACCACCGTACCCATGATATCGAACACCTGCAGGCGGCAATGGCCGGAGGCCTGCAAGAGGATCGGGATCACCGTCTCGGGATTGAAGGGATTGGGGTAGTTCGGATGCAGCGCAATAGTCGGAGACTGTGGGATACCATCGACCGCGTCCGGGTCCTCATGGTACACGTATTTGTCGACGGTCATTCGAAAGCCGATCTGTCCTTCGGACGGCGGGCTGGACTCAGTAACGTAGAGACCATCCGTCGCTTCCACATACCAGACCATGTCAAATCTGCGCGTCGTGGGCAATCCGCTGAGTTGGTCGATAATCGAATTCAGGTCGTAGTGCCGCGCCGTCCATCGGGGATCTCTCCCGAAGTTGTCACTTTTGTACTCCACGGCACGCGTGAGAGTGATGGCATCAACAATCCGTATCCTGTAGTGGACTTCATCGGAACCCCGATCCGTGCTGTCAAAACGGGATCTCCGGATGTTGTTGTACGGATCTTTCGGCTGCGCTTCTTCCCAGGCGAACACCTCCTCTGTTCTTGAGCCCCTGAGTTTGAACAGCGTGTGATCCTCCGGCGAAAGGAGGGAAGACGGATTCGGTGCATGATGAATGACCGCGTACTCGTCACTCTGGCCGTTGATTGCCGAGTCCATAATGGATCGAACGGCAATCCACTGCGCCGCCCGGTTCTGATAGTAGGTCGAATCCGGACGTGGAATGCGCGATGCAAGCATGAACGGCGTCGGACCATGGACTGGGACGGGACCGCCGAACACGTCGTCAATCCGCGGCTGGTTATAATCGAACTCGTTCGGGAATCTTGCGGTGAACAGAACGGATAGTGTGCTGTCCGGTTGCGGATTGAGATATCTGTCGCGCGGAGTCACCACGACCTCATAGCGTCGCAGCCAGTAGACTTCGTTTGTATTGGCCGTCTGACCGGTGATCTCCACCAGGAAATTATCCGGCGGACCGGGCAGGAATGAGAGCGTGGGTGAATCCTGTTGCAGGAAATTCCAGCGGGGTGCGAGGGCCAGGACAATGCCACTGTCCGCCCGGCTCTGAGAGAAAGAGAGCGTCGCATGACCCTTCACGAATGCGACCTTGGGGATAGTGTAATACAGCAACGGCTCGTCGTCTACGAAGCGGATCGAATCCAACGACAGCACCGCATCGCCCGCCTTGACGTGTACCCAGGTGAACGCGCGGGAACGCCTGTTCCACGACCGCGAACTCGTATCAGTCTCCGCCCGGGAGCCGCGCACAGCAAGCGTCACGTCCTTGCCGATGTCGTCCCAGTTCTCCACGGTGCCCTTGCGTTCGTCACAGGCGCGCATCGGAAGCACGAGCGGCTGTCCCGCCTCGGTAGTGAACGACCTGGTGGTATCGTACTCGAACGCGATTCCTGCCGCGCCCTGCGCGCAACTCATGGCAGGGGCAACAACGGTGAAAAACACCGCAGCCGCAATGCGAAGCAAACTGGCATTCATGAGGTCCTCCAACCCGTAGGTTACCAATCCGGTATTTCCGGACAACATCGTCATTTTCGGAGAGAGAGGCAACAGAAGTCAGCGGCAGGTAGGAAAGAGGAATGCCCCGGCGTTCACCGGGGCTTCTCGTTCACTTGCGCTCGGCCTCGATTTTCACCTGACTGATGACATCAACCTGTGGCTGCATGCGGTCGGACGCGAGAGATGCACATGCCTTCTCGGTCTCGCGATAGCAGTGACAATGTCAATGCAGTCTGGATTACCAAGTATGATCCGGCAGGACAAAAGATCTGTTCGAAGGTGTATGCAAGGGAATGTAACCTTGGACTCGCATGCATTCAGACCACCCCTGAAGGAGAAATTCTCGTTGGAGGAGGGTACGGCCAAGGGTACGATGGCTCGGTACATCTCGTGTTTCGTGTCGATACCTCGGTAGCGATGCAATGGAAAATGCCGATCGATCGTATGTTCTATCCCTCGACAACTATCGAGTTCAGCATCCCGAGCCGTGGCGACGTGACGTTGACCGTCTTCGACCATCTCGGACGGCAAGTCGCGGTACTCGCAGATGGCGAGTATCGGGCAGGGACACATTCATACACATTCATCGGTGCGGAGCTGCCGTCTGGTGTGTAAATGTATCGTCTCGGATGGAAATGTATCGTCTCGGATGGAATGGTATCAGCGTCACGCGCAGGATGGTCCTACTGAAGTAGGCACACACGCAAAATTGCATGCAACAGCGGCTTCATCGGCTGTCCGGCGGGTACCGCGGTCCGCGTTCCCGTCCTCAATGCAGGATCAGGGCTTTTTCGATCACCTGGTCGGCGGAGGTGTGCAGGGTGAAGAAATACACACCCGATCGCCATCGTGCCACGGG
>CAZWNO010000068.1:11271-21994 GCA_964635845.1 uncultured Chromatiales bacterium | reverse complement strand
CCGGACTTGTTGGCGCAGTACACCGAGACGCCCGGCGCGCAGACGTCGGGCTTGATGCGCGCGTCGTTGGTGGGACCCCTCGAGCTGAAGCCGGCGATGATGTTCGTGTAGTTGACCGCGCCGACGGCGACGATGCTGTCGGCGTCCGCGGGCGCGATGAGCGTACCGGGCGCGCTGCCCTCGTTGCCCATCGCGGTGACGACGACGATGCCGCGGCGCATGGCCTCGACGGCCGCCCGCGTGGTGACGGCGGTCCTGCCGTCGAAGTCGCCGTTCGCATAGAAGTAGCCCGTCCCGTCGTCCCAGTCCGCATATCCGAGCGAGGCGCTCGCGATCGACGCGCCGCGCGCTTCGAGCCATTCGATGCCCTGCACCCAGTAGTCTTCCTCGATCTGCGTCTCGGATCCGTTGACCTCGGTTTTCGCGAGATAGAAATCAGCGTTGAATGCCGGTCCGATGAGCTTGCCCGGACGAAATGCCGCCAGCGAGGAGAACGTGACCGTCCCGTGCGAATCCTGCCCGTACTGATCGCCTTCCTCGTTCTCGGTCAGTGTGTCCTGGTTGATGAAATCATATTCGCCGCGGACCCTGATTCCGGACATGGCCTCGTGGGGACGCCAGCGGAAGCCGTTGTCGAGCATCCCCACGGTGATGTCCGTCCCGTCGATCCAGATGTCGTGCACCCGCGGCACGTCCATCATTTCCATCTGCGCGAGCGCATTGCCGTAGTCGAGTCCGTACGATGCCAGCGGTGCGGCGGGTTTCGCCATCGCATCCTGTTGCGGGGCGATCCTGATCGCGCGGCGCACGGGTTCGATTCGCGCAACGAAGGGCAGCGCGGCGATACGCGCGAGCTGCGTCTCGTCGGCGCGGACGCTCACCGCGTTCAGCCAGCGGGACTGCACGGCGACATCCGCGCCGAGCGCTTCCAGCTCGCGCACGTACCGGGGCGCGGGCGGGAGATCCGACGCGTTTATCCCGGATGTGCCGATCCGATAATTCGCCGCTTTCCGGCGCATCATCGCGTCCGCGCTGATGCCGAGCGATGCGGAGGTCGCGGCGGCGAGCCGCTCGCCGGCATCCGGACCGCGGTCGGTGAAATAGATCCAGTGGCGCTGCTGCGCGTGCGCGCCCGGCGCCAGAAGCAGAAGGATGAATGTGGCGGCGATGACAGTGCGCATGGCGAGGCCCCGGTTATTCGTTGAGCAGACGATCGATGATCTGCACGGCCGACACGCCGTCGGCTTCCGCGCTGAAGTTGGTCACGAGCCGGTGGCGCAGGACGGGACGCGCGACGGCTTTCACGTCCTCGATGTCGGGCATCGGCCGGCCATTGAGAATCGCACGCGTCTTCGCGCCGAGTATCAGGTACTGCGATGCGCGCGGTCCCGCGCCCCAGCGCAGCCAGTCCTTGATGAACTGCGGCGCGCTGTCCTCGGTGGGACGCGTGCGCGTCACCAGATCCACCGCGAAGGAAATCACGTTGTCGGCGACAGGCACGCGGCGCACGAGCGCCTGATAGTACATCACGTCCTCGGCGGACAGGGCGGTGTTCACACTGGCGACGAGGGGACTCGTGGTGTTCTTGACGATCAGCTCCTCTTCCGCGCGCGTGGGATAGTCGAGCCAGAGATTGAACATGAAGCGGTCGAGCTGCGCCTCGGGCAGCGGATAGGTCCCTTCCTGCTCGATGGGATTCTGCGTGGCGAGCACGAAGAAGGGCTCCTCCAGCAGGTATTTCATTCCCGCGGCGGTGACGCTGTGCTCCTGCATCGCCTCGAGCAGCGCGGCCTGTGTCTTCGGCGGCGTGCGGTTGATTTCATCGGCGAGGACGATGTTGGCAAACACCGGTCCCCGTATGAAGCGGAAGGCCTTCTGTCCCGTGGAATGATCTTCCTCGATGATCTCCGTGCCCGTGATGTCGCTGGGCATCAGGTCGGGGGTGAACTGCACGCGGCTGAATTTCAGGTCGATGGCCTCGGCCAGCGTCTTGATGAGCAGCGTTTTCGCCAGTCCGGGAACACCGACGAGCAGGCAGTGTCCCTGCGCCAGCAGCGCGGTGAATAGCTGCTCGATGATCGTGTGCTGTCCGATGATGACCTTGCCGATTTCCTCGCGCAGCGCGAGGTAGCTCTTGTTCAATGCGGCAACGGCCTGTACGTCGTCGGTGAGATGCTGATCGGTTCTCATATGTCCTGTACCTGGGATTCGTCATTGGGGATGCGCTGTCCGTCGGCGTCGAACAGTTCGACGGCGCCGAAGCGCTCGAGTCTGTCGCGAAGCATGCTGCCGCGCCCGGCGGCCACGATGACCGTATGGTCGGGATGCAGCCATCGCTGGGCCGTGCGCTGGATGTCCGCCGGCGTCAGCGCGAGGATGGAGCTGTTGAAGCTGTTGTAATAGGACTTCGGGAGTCCGTAAATCTCGATATTGATCATGCGCTGCGCCACCTGCGAGGGCGTCTCGATCTGCAGCGGGAAGCTGCCCACCACATAGTTCTTCACCGCGGCGAGTTCCTCCCCGCCGACTGGATCCTGCCGCAGCCGCTCCATCTCGAAGAGAATCTCCTCGATCGCGCGGTCGGTGACTTCGTTGCGCACTTCCGCGCCCGCGGAAAAGGGACCCGCCAGGCGGCGCGCGTCGTAGCGCGAATGCGCGCCGTAGGTGAAGCCCTTGTCCTCGCGCAGATTCAGGTTGAGCCGCGAGCCGAAGTAGCCGCCGAACAGCATGTTCAGCAGGTAGACCGCGATGTAGTCGTCATGACCGCGCGGGATGCCCGCATGGCCGACGAGGATGGAGGACTGCACCGCGGAGGGACGATCGACCACCTGTACCAGGCGGTCCGCGCTCCTCGACGACGCGTAGTCGCCCTCCTCGAAGCGCGCGCCCGGCTGCATGTCGCCGAAGGCGTTCTCGCACAGGCGGACGAAGGCATCGGGATCGATGTCCCCGACGCCGATCGCGAACATGTTGTTGGGGACGAACAGACGCGCGTGCAGCGCGCGCATTTCCGCGGCCTGCATCGATGTTACCGACGCCTCGGTGCCGTCGAGCGGCTGCGCGTAGGGATGCGCGCTATAGACCGCGGCGCAGAAACGGTCGTACGCGAGCGACGAGGGATTCGCCTTGCTCTGCAGGATATCGCTGAGCCGCTGTTCGCGCGCGCGCTCGATCTCCCCGGCGGGAAAGGCGGGATTCCGGACGACGTCGGCGAGCACGTCGAAGGCCTGCGGCAGATGGCGCGAGAGGATGCTCAGTCCCGCGGAACTGCTGTCCCAGCCCGCTCCGCTGCCGATGCTGCCGCCGAGGAATTCGATTTCCTCCGCGATCCCTGTGGCGCTGCGCGCCGCGGTGCCCTTGCTCAGGAGTTCGGCGGTCATGGCCGCGAGCCCGGGCTGCGCGCCGTCGGCCGAGGCGCCGCCGTGCGCGACCACGCTCACCGCCGAAAGCGGCAGCGCATGCGCTTCGTACACGATAACCTTCAGCCCGTTCGCAAGCGTGTGCTCGAAATAATCGGGGAAGGCCAGATCCTTCGGCGTGCCGGGAAGCGGGACTCTGCTTCGGTCGAGAATGTGTGCTGCGCCGCTCATGTGAGCCTCTCCGAGGATTGCTTCGGATACGGCAGGTAGTACAGGCATGTCGCGTTGTGCTCGGTGAGATACCTCGCCGCCACCCGCTGCACGTCCTCGAGCGTGACGGCGTCGATTTTTGCCAGGTGCGCGTTCAGCTGCGCGGCGTCGCCCGCCAGCACGCGGAACGAATTCAGCAGATCGGCGCGCGACTGCAGCGAGGTCACCGCGCGGACGAACATCGTCTCGATGCGGTTCTTCGCCTTGCGGAGTTCGTCCGCGGTGACACCGTTGCGGCGGATGTCGTCGAGTTCCTGCCAGAGCATGGTCTCGAGCATCTGCGGCGTCTTGCCCTGCTGCGCGATCATGCGGAACAGGAAGAGGCCGGGCAGTTCGAGATCGTAGGCGTAGGAGAGGATCGACTGCGCGATGCGCGCCTCGTACACGAAGCGGAAATAGAAGCGCGAACTGTCTCCCGACGTCAGGATGTACGACAGCATGTCGAGGGGAACGAAATCCGGAGCGTTCATATCCGGGATTTGCATTCCGACCATCAGGCCGGGAAGCGGGATGCTGTCGTAGACGTAGTCGCGCACCTGCGTGGTCTGCGGCGGTTCGTGCACAAACGGACGATAGATCTCCACGTCGCTGTTCCGGATATCGCCGAAATATTTCCCGATCAGAGACTTCGCCGTCTCCACGTCGAAGTCGCCTGCGAGGCAGAGGGACGCGTTCTGCGGCCGGTAGTACATCCGGTGAAAGGCCTGCACGCGCTCGAGCGTCGCGGACTGGATATCGACCATGCTGCCGATCGTAGGCCAGCGGTACGGCTGCATCTTGAAGGCGCGCGCGAACAGCTCCATCTGCATGGTGCCGTAGGGCTGATTGTCGTAGCGCGAGCGCCGCTCTTCCATGACCACGTTGCGCTGCGTCTCGAGCGTCTGCTCGGTCACCGCGAGGCTGTTCATGCGGTCCGACTCCAGCCACAGTCCCAGCTCGAGCTGATGCGCGGGCAGCGTCTCGTAATAGTTCGTGCGGTCGAAGGTCGTGGATGCGTTGAGCGTTCCCCCCGCGCCCTGCACATGATGGAAGTGCATGTTGGCGGGCACGTTCTCCGAACCCTGGAACATCATGTGCTCGAACAGATGCGCGAAACCGGTCTCGCCTTCGTGCTCGTTCTTCGATCCCACATGGTACCAGAGATTGATGGCCACGATCGGCAGCGTGAGATCCTGATGCAGGATCACATGCAGCCCGTTGTCCAGATCATATTCTTCGAAATCGAGATTGATGGCGGACTCCGCTAATTCACCTTCCAATACACATTCTCCTTGATCTTCGCGATCCACTCCACGTACATGCGGTTCTGCTTGAAGATCTTCGCGAAGTTTGCCACGCGCTGGTAGTCGTGTTCGAGCGAGGCGCGATGCTGCGCGATGCGCTTCTCGAGCTGCACGATCGCGAAGGCGTAGTCCTTGTTCATCGTCAGCTTCACCGGCTCGCTGATCTGTCCGTCGGAGAGTTCCTGCTGCACTTTTTTCATGTCGTCGGTCAGTTCGCCGGTCTCGATGGCGCCGAGGCTGCCGCCGAATTTGCGCGTCTCCTCGTCCTCCGAGTACCGGAGCGCAAGGTCCTCGAATTTCTCGCCGGCCAGAATGCGCCGGCGCAGCGCGTTGAGCGTGTCGATGGCGCTCTGGTCGCTCTCGCCGGTCTTCGCAACCTTGATCAGGATGTGAAGGGGACGGACGGCCTCTCCTTTCTTCTCGATCATCTTGATGATGTGGAAACCGAATTGCGTCTGCACGAGCTCGGAGACCTGTCCCGGTTCGAGGGCGAATGCCGCTTCCTCGAATTCCCTGACGAACACGCCGCGACGCGCGAGGCCGAGGTTGCCACCGTTGCGCGCCGATCCGGCGTCGTCGCTGTATTTCTTCGCCATCTCCTCGAAGGAGACGCCCGCGCGGATGGAGTCGAGGATGGACTGCGCCTTCGCGCGCGCCGCCTGGGTGAAGGCCTCGGTCACGCGCGGGAAGACGACGATCTGACGCAGCGCGACCTGTTCGGGTACCTGCGGCAGACTGTCGCCGTAGGTGCGGAAGAATTCCTCGACCTCGCGGTGCGTGATGTCGACCTGCCCGAGTTCCTGCTGCTGAATCATCTCGATCATGATGCGCTTGCGGATGTCATCGCGGTACTCGCGTTTCATCTGCGCGACAGTCATGCCCACGGCCTGCTCGAAGCGCTCGACGTTGCCGTAGTAGCGCGTCAACCTGGCGACCTGCTCGTCGAGCCGGCGGTTGACCTCCTCCGGCGCAACCTGGATGCTGTCGAGTTCCGCCTGTGCGAGTATGAGCTTGTCGTTCATCATGGCATCGAGAATGCGCGTCCGCATCGAGGCGTCCACGCTGCCGGGATTCGCCCGCGTGGCCTGCAGCAGCTGCAGCTGCAGCTCCGATTCGGTGATGATCTCGTCGCCCACCACCGCCACGACGCGATCGAGCACCTGGTCGTTCTGCGCCCGGAGCGGCGGCAACAGCGACAGGAGAAGGAGCAGGAGGAAAAGGATGCGATGATTCATGAACCTGTACCCGAATAGATACTATCTTTCAAGAATACGACCGGGCGGAACGTCCGGCAAGGGGAAAATCAGTTCTGCGCCGGGGTCTCTTCCGGGGGAAACGTGCGTGTGAGATGATCGCGCCAGATCTCCACGCCGTACTTCTCACGCAGCGACTGCAGCCATGCCGCGCGAAGCTCCTCCGCGCGCTGCTCCTTGTATTGCGCTATCACCTCGGAGCGCGCTTCCTCCCAGGTCTTGAGCCGGGCTTCCTGCCTCTCGAGCAGCTTGATCAGGCTGAAACCGTCCGCGTTGCTGATGGGACCGGCGATCTCGCCGATCTGCATCGTCGCGGCCCGCTTCGAGAGGTCGTTCGCGTCAATGGGGAGAAGGTCCCACACGCCTTTCCGGGCGAAGTACCCGGGCCGCTGCGTGCGCCGCGACGCGAGATCGAGAAAATCCGTTCCCCTCCTGAGCGAATCGAGATATTCGTCCGCCGCGGGCTTGGAATAGCTGAAGATCTCGGCGAAGCGCACGCGATCGGGCACATGGTAATATGCGCGGTGCCGATCGAACCAGGCCTTGACGGTGTCCTCGTCGGTCGTCACGCGGCTCCAGATCTCGCGATCCTCGAGCGCGGTGATCATCGAACTCGCGCGGTATTCCTGCAGCAGGCGGCGGAATTCCGGGATGCGTTCCTCGAATCCATCCGTCTCGTGCAGCGACACGAGCCGCTCCGCCAGCATGGTGCCGAGCGTGTCGAGGAGTCCGGCCGTGATGCGCCGCATCTGCACCGATCCCTCGGTTTTCGAGAACGCGATGACCTCGCGCACCGGGACAGGTCGGAACGACAGGCGGAAGAGATAGGCGTCGAGATCCTGCGGTTTCAGCTGGCGCTCCCAGCCGGGCGTCGACGTCGTCACCGTCGTATCGAGCCGCGAGAGGAGCTGCGTGACGACCTTCCGCTGCATCGTGAAATCGTATTTCACCAGAAGCCGCGCGAGATAATTCTTCAGATCCGTTTGAAAGCGCTCGTTGTTGTAGACGCCGCGCAGGTGATCCTTCTGCTCCTCGAACGGAAGCGGCGGTTCCTCGGCCAGCACCTTGACGATGTGCATGCCGAAGGCCGTGCGTACGACGCGTGAGACCTCTCCGACTTTCAGATTGAACAGCGCCTCCTCGAAGCGCGGCTCGAGATTCGTGCCGCGGTTGACCCAGCCAAGGTCTCCGCCGAGCGGACCCGACACCGAATCCTGCGAATACCGCCGGGCGAGATCTTCGAACGAGGCGCGTCCGCTGCGGAGCGAGTCGAGCAGCGGTGCGATCCGCGCGTAGGCCGCGGCTGTGTCGTTCGGATTGTCCAGGTCGAGGCGCGCGAGGATGTGCGCGGGGCGCAGGCGCTGCCGGGCAGGCTTGCGATCGAGCAGGCGGAAGATGTGATAGCCGAACACCGTCCTGAGCAGCTGCGGCGCGATCGCGCCGGGTCTGACCGCGTACATCATGTCGTCGAGTTCGGGAAAGGAGGTCCCGGCGATGAACCAGCCGAGCACGCCGCCCGTCCGTTCCTTGCTGCCGTCCTCGCTGTAAACGAGGATCAGGGAATCGAAGGGTGTATCGCCTCTGCGCGCCTTCGCGAAAATTTCCTCGGCCTTCGCGCGCGTCGCGATCGTGTCGATCTCGCCGCGTTCGTCCTTCACGTACTTGATCAGGAGATGCTGCAGCTGCACTTCCTCGAGCCGCCGGTCGTAGAGCGTGTGCATGCCGGGCTCGACCAGCTCGCGCCGGTAGAGAAAGGTCGTCGCCAGCTGATCGCGGTAGCTCTGCAGGTCGGCGGCGAATTCAGGCTGCGCGGCGAGGCCCGCGGCCTCCGCCTCCTGCAGCTTCAGCTTGAAATTGATGTAGGTGTCGAGGAACACTTCCCGTTCGCGCATGTCCGTCGGAGGCGTGAACCGCGTGCGGATGAACATCTCCTCGTATTCGGGGACGCGCAGCGTATCGCCGCCCACCCGGGCGAGGACGGATTCGGGAACGGAGGAACATGCGGTGATACAATGCGCCGCGATAAGGATCGCGGCGCCGAGGGAGAAAAATTGTTTCACGAGGCTTGATCGAAAAGTTACAGATGCATGACGCAGCGCGGGAAGGAATTCTCCCCGCGGGATTCCGGTCGCGGGATTCAGCCTTTCAGATCGGTGAAGGCCTTCTTCAGCACGTCCTCATGGATCGTGACGCCGTACTTGTCCTTGAGCGACTGAATCCACTCGCGCTCGAGGCGCTTGCTCTCGAACTCCTGGAACTTGCTGGAGACTTCCGACTGCGCTTCCTCGAAGGTCTTCTCGCGGGCCTTGTCCTTCTCCGTGACCTTGATGATCGAGTAGCCGTACTGGAATTTCATCGGGCCTTCGATCCAGCCCGGCTCCGCCTTGCTGGCGGCCTGCGACAGTTCGTTGGCCTCGTACACCTGGAATCCCCAGTCGCCCATCTTCTTCTTGTAGCCCGTGCGCTGCGTCTGACGCCCGGCGAGTTCACCGAAATCCATGCTGGTGTTCAGACTGTCGCGCAGCACCTTCGCGAGGCTGTCGCTGGTGACGAAGATCTCGCTGAAGCGCACGCGGTCGGGCCAGGTGTACTCTGCTTTATGTTCTTCCCAGAAAACCTTCAACCGGTTCTCATCGACCTTGACGGCGTTCCAGACGGCGTCCTGTTCGGCGCGGAACAGCAGCACGCCCTCGCGATATTCCTGCATCAGCGTGCCGAATTCCGGATAGCGGGTTTCGAGATTGTCGGTCTCCAGGCGCAGCGCTTCCTTGCGTCCGATCAGGACGGCCACGTCGGCCAGCGAGTGGCGGTTGAGCGATTTCGACTGCAGGTCCTGATTGCGCTCGATGGTCTTGATCGCGTCACCGACGGTGACCTTGGCGCCTTTCAGCGTCACCCAGACTTTCTGCTTCAGCGCGTCCGACACCTTGTTGTACCAGCCCGGCGCGGAGGTCGTCGCGGTCGTATCGACGCTGCCGATGAGAGCGGCCGTGACGTCGGTGCTGACCTTCACATTATATTTCGCGACGATGCCGTCGATAAAGACTGCGTTGTCCTGTTCGTAGCTGTAGCGGCGGTAGAGGTCCTTGAGTTCCTGGCGGGATTCTTCCAGGGACTTCGGGGGACGTTCGCCGAACACCTTGATGAGGTGGTAGCCGAACTGCGTGCGCACGGGACCGCTGAGTTCACCCGGTTTCAGGTCGAAGGCGGCGGTTTCGAATTCGGGCACGAACTTGCGCCGGCCGACCCAGCCGAGATCGCCGCCGTTGGCGCCGCTGCTCGGATCCTCGGAATTGCGTATCGCCAGCGCGGCGAAATCGCCGCCCTTTTTCAGGGAGTCGAGTATGCTGCTGATCTTCGCGAAGGCGGCAGCCGTGTCGGCGGGATTTTCCTGCGGCAGGCGCACGAGCAGATGGCTCACCTGGATTTCTCCGCGCGCCGGCTTGCGGGCGATCATGCGCACGACATGGTACCCGAACATGGTGCGCACGGGCTGCGCGCGCAGTTCGCCCGGTTTCATCGCGTACACCGCCTGGTCGAATGCCGGGACGGTCATACCCGCGCTGAACCACATCAGGTCGCCTCCGTTTTCCGAGGTGCCGCGGTCGTCCGAGTACCGCCGCGCGAGGGTGTCGAACGACACTCCCTCGTTCGCCTGCCGGATGACGTCCATCGCCTTGTTGTAGGCGCTGAGCGAATCTGACACGCCGAGGCTGTCGACAGTAATGCGGATGAGAATATGCGCCGCGCGCACTTCTTCGAGACGGTGCCTGTACAGGTCCTCGATTTTCGGATCGATGAGCGCGCGCTCGGTCAGATACGGGATGGCGAGGGAATTCCGGTATTCACTGAGTTCCCGCTGGATCTCGGGATCCTTGTCGTAGCCCTTGTCGCGGGCTTCCAGCACCTTGAGGCGATACTTCACAAGGAGGTCCAGGAATTCCATGCGGTTGTCCATCCCGGACTTGTACGCGGCGGTCTCTCCGCCGTTGTTGCGGATGTACTGACGCTCGTATTCCCCGAGAGTCAAGGTGTAATCGCCGATCTTCGCGACGGCGCTGTTTTTCTGCTGCGCCTGAAGGGCGGGACCCGCCATCACCAGGACGAGCAGGAAGATGCCCCATGCCATGACTCCATTCGTACGCTTGAAAAGCTTCATGTCTCAACGCTGTTTATTACGGGAAAATAGGAACAAGCTCAATATTAGCGATATCAGGCCATACCGCGCAAGGGGAATAGGAATCGCGAGGGCGAGCACGGAGGACGAGCACGAGCACGAACACGAGCACGAGCACGAGGACGTGTACGAGTACGAGGACGTGGACGAGTACGAGCAAGCTTGCCGCGCCGTAGTCCGGCGAAGCCGGACGAAGGCGGGAGCACGAGCCTGGGAATGGCGCGCCCCAGCGCGCCCTCTTCGAGAATAATGACTAGTGCGAGCAAGAGGTCGAGTACGTCCTCGTCCTCGTACTCGTGCTCGTACTCGTGCTCGTGCTCGTCTTCCGTGCTCGTGCTCGTCTTCCGTGCTCGTGCTCGTCTTCCGTGCTCGTGCTCGTCT
>CAZWNO010000068.1:9205-11171 GCA_964635845.1 uncultured Chromatiales bacterium | reverse complement strand
TCCGTGCTCGTGCTCGTCATCCAAGACGGCGCACTGGCGTGCGCCGGTCCCAGGCTCGTGCTCGTGCTCGTGCTCGATAGTCCCTACTTCACGCAGAACGGATCGGGCTGTGCAATGGTCATGGACGTGACTTCCTGCCGGACGCGGGGGTAGGTACGGTCGAGCGGGATGCTGCCGCGGAGGATGCGGAACACGGCGGCCGACCCTTCGGCGAGCACGAGTCCCTGCGGCCGCGTGAAGTAGAAGTCCGCCGTCTCGTTCAGACGGATGGGATTGAGGAAATCGGTGGGATTCGCCGGATCCGGGAACTGCGCTTCGACGACGATCTGCATGTGTGCGCAGCCGCGGAACGTGCGCAGGTCCGTGATGGCGTCGCTCGTGCCGAGGTTGCGTCCCTTCACGCGGAAGTAAATCGACAGCAGGGGAATCGGACTGAATTCGATATTGAGAATTTCCCAGGTCCCCTGGAAGGTCGTGTAGGGCACGACGATGAAATCACGCGGGATATCGCCGAGCGACAGGCCGGGGATGCTGGGGAGTCCGCTCAGAGTCTGCAGTCCGGGACTCGACAGGCGCACGCCTTCTTCCGCCTTGCGCACGTATATCGTGTCGTATTCCACGGTGGCGCCGCTGCTGACCTCGTTGACCTGCACGCGGTACTCCACCGAGTCGTTGCGGAAGTTTCCCTCGATCGTGGAGCGCACCGCGGCCACGCCTTTCTGCACGGTGTTGCCGCGGATGCTGTCTATGCGGTATTCCCAAACGGTCTCCGCGAGCAGGGGATAGTAGCCGGCGTCCGCGAACAGCTGCACGCCGCTCGTGGAAACCGGTGGCGCCTCGTCCACGCAGGCTGTGCAGAGAAGTGCGGCGGCGAACAGTGAGAGAAGGGCGGGAATGCGCATGACGGCCTCGTTCAGGATTTGAGAAATGAAATCAGCGCGGCGATGGCGCGTGCGCGGTGACTGATCCCGTTCTTCTGCTCGGCGCTCAGCTCTGCGTAGCTTGCCGTATACCCGGCGGGACGAAACAGGGGATCGTAGCCGAAACCGTTCGTGCCGCGGGGAGCGAGGAGAATATTACCTTCGATCTTTCCTTCGAACAGTTCCTCGACGTTTCCAGCAACCAGGGCTACGAGACAGCGGAAGCGCGCCTGGCGCCGGCGCGCGGGTACCTGCGTCATATCCCGGATCAGCTTGCGGTTGTTGTCGTCGTAGCTGGCGTTCTCCCCCGCGTAGCGCGCGGAGTACACTCCGGGAGCATTGAGCAGATAGTAGACCTCCAGCCCCGTGTCGTCGGCGATCGCCGGCAGGCCCGTGCAGCGGTGCGCGGCACGCGCTTTCTTCAGGGCGTTGTCCTCGAGCGTCTCTCCATCCTCGTCCACCTCGGGACAGTCGGGGAAATCACGGAGATCCCTGACCGTGACGGGCAGACCGGCGAACATGGCCCGGATCTCCTGTGCCTTGTGCGCGTTGCGGGTGGCGACGACGATGGTATCGAATTTCATGCGGCTGGACTGTTCTGCGATAATTGGATGTAATATGGAAATGTACGCCGAATCCGCTCATCCGGCAAGGGATTCCGCGGTCACCATCTCCATGCCCGCGCCGGCGTTCTGCATGATTTCCCGCGAGACGCGGCGTCCCGCGGCCGAGGCGAAGGCCTGGTTCATCTCCTCCTCGCCATCGAACAGCAGGTCGATGACGATCTCGGCGCGCAGGTCCCCCGACGCGCGGGCGATGACGCGCGCGGCCTCGAGACGGCGCACGCCGGGGAGGTCGCGGAGCAGCGGCAGGAACAGGTCTTCGGCATAGGCGGCGGACGCCTCGCCGCGGTCGATGAAAAACATCACTCGTATCATGGGACAGCTTCCTCGGGAAAAGCCGGATTCGCCAGTATGGTGGAAGATGCCGTTTTACCCCTTCATTTCCAATGCGGGTTTTGTATATTAGTGGATGCTCCATCCCGG
>CAZWNO010000068.1:1157-9195 GCA_964635845.1 uncultured Chromatiales bacterium | reverse complement strand
CAATGGGCGGGTAGCTCAGCCGGCTAGAGCGTCTGGTTTACACCCAGAAGGTCGGGGGTTCGAACCCCTCACTGCCCACGATCCCGCATCTCCACAATCGACCCACACAGAGGAACCCATGCCCACCCGGTTATCCATTCTCACTCTCCTCTCATTCACGCTCGTTTTCGCGGCCTGCTCGTCCGAAGGCGGCGAGGGACTGAGCAGCACGCCGCCCTCCATCAAGCTGTACAACGTTTCCAGCGCCCGCATCGTGTACGAATACGGCGGCGCCGCTTCCGGAAAGAAGACGCATACCATCGCCAACTACGGCATGTACCAGAGCCAGCTCGATGAAATGACCTTCACGATGGGCGGGATGAGGCAGGATATCCATCAGCTCGACATCGTCAACGACACCACGCAGTACACGATCAACCTCAAGACGAAGGAAGGCACGCGGAGCACGCACGACACCTCGCGCCTCGCGGCCATGGTCGCCGATTTCACCGCGAAGGAAAAGGAGAATTTCCAGGAGGCGTTCATCCTCCGCAGCCAGGGTCAGAAGGTGGGCAAGGACACCGTGCTCGGCAAGATCTGCGACGTGTACGTGCTCCCGATGATGGGCATGCGCATTTCCATGTGGGAAGGCCTCACCCTCCGTTCAAGCTTCACGATGGGCGAACAGGAACTGACGATGACCGCGGTCGAGCTGGACACGGATATCTCGGTGAGCCCCTGTCGGCGGCGGGGAGGAGATGGAGACGAGTCCGGGCAATCCCCACACGGGCGAAGCGCCCAAGACGGACGCGCCCATGCAGGGCTCCCCGCACTGATCCCGGGAGTGTGAAACCGCGGGCCTGTCCCGCGACTGTCAGCGTTTTCGAAAGCCCGGGCCTTCCGGGCTTTCGCTTTTTCGAACTTCCAGAATGCGCCGTATGTTATCGGGGGAACGGCAATGGACGAACAACCAGGAGATAGCATATCATGAATTCCGGAAATCCCATGCTCGGCGAGAACCGTCTGCGCGCCATCGCGGATGCGCGCGGCGACGCCCCGCCGATGACGTTCAACGGGGCCCTGAACAAGACCGCCCTGCTCGCGCTCATCCTGCTCGTCGGCGCTGCATGGACCTGGGCCGACATGTCCGCGGCCGCCGTGCCGGGCTTCTCCGGGAAGACGCTCATCGGCCTGATCGGCGGATCCATCCTCGTCATTGTCACTGCCTTCAAGATGGAATGGGCGCGCTACACCGCGCCCGCCTATGCCTTCCTCGAGGGCATGTTCCTCGGGGGACTCTCCGCCTACTTCGAGTCGCTGTACCCCGGCATCGTCATTCCCGCCATCGTGCTGACCTTCGGCATCCTCATCGGCATGCTGGTGACCTACCGCGCGGGGCTGATTCCCGTGACGCAGAAATTCCGCATCGGCGTGGTCGCGGCGACCGGCGGCATCGCCCTGTTCTACCTGATCGCGATGGGACTCGGCTTCTTCGGCATACAGATTCCCTTCCTCTTCGAAGGCGGCCTGTTTGGCATCGGCTTCAGTCTCTTCGTCATCGTCATCGCCACGCTCAACCTCGTACTCGATTTCGACGTGATCGACCGCATGAGCGCTTCCGGCATGCCCAGGCACATGGAATGGTACGGCGCCTTCTCCCTCATGGTCACGCTCGTGTGGCTGTACATCGAGATCCTGCGATTGCTGGCGAAGACACGAGAGTGAATACCAGGTACATGACAGCCCATCCGACAGAAGCTGGCAGTGACGAGCACGTGCACGTGCACGAGCACGAGGACGTGTACGAGCACGTGTACGAGCACGAGGACGAGGACGTGCACGAGGACGAGTCTGGGAGAGGCGCGCCCCAGCGCGCTATCCTCGAGTACGTGCTCGTGCTCGTGCTCGTGCTCGTGCTCGCTTCCCCCTCTTCCGCCCAGCAGGGATGGCTCACGGATTACGAGCGCTCGGGCTGCGTCGCCACGCCGGATTACGCGCACACGCTTGCGTACCTGCAGCGCCTCGACAGCGCCTCGGCGTGGATCGAACTGCAGTACTTCGGCGTCACGCCGGAGGGACGCAGGCTTCCCCTGGTCGTGCTTTCGAAGGACGGGCACTTCACGCCCGAGGCGGCGCGGGAAAGCGGGCAGGAAGTCGTGCTGATACAGAGCGGCATTCATTCCGGGGAAATCGACGGAAAGGATGCCTCGCTCATGCTGATGCGCGAGATCGCGATCACGCGTTCCCTCGAAAATCTCGCCGATGAGGTGATCATCCTCTTCATGCCGATTTTCAATCTCGACGGACACGAGCGCATCAGTCCCTGGAACCGCATCAACCAGAACGGTCCCGAGGAAATGGGCTGGCGCACCACGGCGCAGAATCTCAATCTCAACAGGGACTACATGAAGGCCGACGCGCCGGAGATGCGGGCATGGCTGCGAGCCTTCGAGGCCTGGGGCGTGGACATGCTCATCGACTGTCACGTCACCGACGGCATCGATTTCCAGTACAACGCCTCCTACGCGATGGAGACCTACGGCAACATGGCAGCGCCTGTCGCCGCCTGGCAGAAAAAACTGGAATCGGCTTTTCTCCACGCGATGGAGCGCGCGGGCGATCCGCTTGTGCCTTATGTCTTTCCGCGCGAGGACAGGGACCTCAGCAAGGGCCTCGTGGACTGGGCTTCCGCGCCGCGGCTGAGCACCGGCTACGCCGCCGTGCGCAACCGCGCGAACCTGCTGATCGAAACGCATATGCTCAAGCCGTACAAGGCGCGCGTCACCGCCACCTACCGCGTGCTGATCGAAGTGCTGCGCTACATGAACAGGAACGATGGGAGCCTGCGCGAGGCGATCGTGGAGGCGGAGAAAGAAGACATCCGCCGTATCGCGGAGGGCGACACGACGTCGTTCCCCCTGCAGTTCCGCAGCGTCGGACAGGACGGCACGATCTCTTTCCGGGGATACGCATCCGAAATGCGGAAAAGCGACATCTCCGGCGGCGAGTACCAGGTGTGGGATCACAGCCGTCCCGTCACCGTGGACCTCCCCTTCTTCAGCGACGTGCGGGCCGTCGTGAGCGCCCGTCTGCCGCGCTTCTACCTGATCCCGCGGGAATGGTTCGACGTCCTCGACGTGCTGCGGCTGCACGGCGTGCGGCTTCAGCGCCTGAAGCAGGCCGTCACGCTCGAAGTCGAGCGCTACACCTTCGCGAATGTGAAATGGCGGGAACGTCCGTACGAGGTACGCTTCCCCGTGCAGTTCACCAGCAGCATCCGGCGCGAGAACGTCACCTGGCCTGCCGGCACGTGGGTGGTGGATCTCGCCCAGCCGGCGATGCGCGTCGCGGTGAATCTGCTCGAGCCCGACGCCCCCGACTCCTTCGTCTACTGGGGTTTCTTCACGACCATCTTCGAGCCGAAGGAATATTTCGAGGAGTACGTCATGGAGCTTATCGCGAAGGAAATGTACGACGCCGATCCAGCGCTGCGCGCGGAATTCGAGGCGAAGCTCGTCTCCGACAGCAGCTTCGCCGCCACCCCCCGCGCGCGCCTGCAGTTCTTCTACGAGCGCTCTCCCTGGTTCGACAGGGAACTGAATGTGTACCCGGTCGGGAGATGTATGCGGGCTGAACCGTTGGATTTGTCACATGTCATCATCGTAAAATGAAAACGATACTGATAATCCTCATCGGGCTCCTCCCCTTCGTCGCGGTTTCCCAGCGGGCGATGACGCCGGCGGACAAGGCGATGCTGCGGCAGCCCTCCTCGCCGCGGCTCTCGCCTGACGGCGCGCGCGCGGCGTTCACCATCCGCGAAGCGGATACCGCGGCCAACCGCTGGCGCACGCAGGTCTACACGGTGGATACCCGCACTCGCGCGGTGACGCAGGCGACGCGGTCCGATGCCTCCTGCACGGATCCCGCGTGGTCGCCGGACGGGGACCTGAGTTTCCTCTCCGCGCGTCCCTTCATCGACCATCAGGGCGTCCGCCGCGAAGGACTCACGGCACTGTTCGCGCTGCCCTCCGGAGGCGGCGAGGCCGTTCTGCTCTGCTCGCTGGACCGCGACATCGAATCGTATGCCTGGTCCCCGGACGGCAGGCGTATTGCCCTGGTCACCGAGGGCGACATTCCGGCGAGCTTCCGCGACGAGGAGCAGAGGCGCGAGGCGCGTCAGCTGGACATCACGGTGAGCAGCGATCCGAAATCCGGCAGACAGCTCTGGCTGTACGAGGCGGCGCGTCGGACAGCCCGCAAGGTCTGCGATCTCGATCCGGGCGCGGATGAATTCAGCTGGTTCCCCGACGGCAGCAGGCTGCTCTATCAGACGAATTACACAGGCGAATACAACGACGAGCAGAAATGGGATCTCTGGGCGGTCACCCTCGACGGCGGCACCGAGCAGCTGACGGACATGGCCGGTCCCGAAAGCATGGGACGCGTCTCCCCCGACGGAAAATTCGTCGCCTGCATCACGCAGACCGTGCCGGACATCGAATTCGCCAAAACGGAGATTTCTCTCCTGAATCTCGAAACCCGGCAATTCTCCCGCCTCACGGACGAGGCGGAATACAGCGTGGAGGATTTCCGCTGGTCCCCCGACGGCAGCGTGCTCATCGCCCTCTTCAACCAGCGCAGCTCGGCCGTGCTCGCCCGGGTCGATCCGAGGTCCGGCGTGGTGCAGGCGCTGACCGATCCCGCTCTCGTCCTGCGCGAATTCGACATCGCGCGGCAGGGCGGCATCGTCTTCACCGCCGCGGGCATGGCCACGCTCGACGAAATCCATCTCCTCGACCGCGAGGGCGTTCGACCGGTCACGACCTTCTCCGACCAGCTCAAGCCCTTCACCCTCGGCCGGCAGGAGGTGATCACCGTGCGCAGCCGCGACGGACTGTACGACATCGAGGCCGTGCTGGTGCTGCCTCCGAACTACAGGAAAGGAACGCGCGTTCCCCTGCTGCTCGCGTATCACGGCGGTCCCTACGGCGATTTCGACAACCACTTCATGCAGGCCTATCCCGCGCACATCCTCGCCGCGCAGGGCTGGGCGACGGTCATGCCCAACGTGCGCGGCAGCTCGGGCTACAGCGACGCCTTCGGACAGGCGAACCGTTACGACCTCGGAGGCGGCGACTACCGCGACGCGATGGACGTCGTGGACTGGCTGATCGCGCAGGGCTATGCCGACAGCACGCGCATGGCGGTGACCGGCGGGAGCTACGGGGGATACATGACGAACTGGACCATCTCGCAGACCGCGCGCTTCAAGGCCGCCGTGTCAATGTTCGGCATCTTCAGCTGGTTCACCGACTGGAGCAATTCCTGGCAGCCGGCCTTCGAAGTGATGTTCCTCGGCCACAACTACTGGGAGAAGCCGCTGGACATGAGCAATCCCTGGATCAGCCGCGCGCCGCAGACCTACGTGAAGAACATCGTCACTCCGACGCTGATTCTCCAGGGCGACAGGGACCAGTACACGAACATCTCCAACTCCCGCGAGATGTACCAGGCCCTGAAAGAACTCGGCCGCGACGTCGAGTTCGTCGTCTACCACGGCGCGAACCACGGGCTGCGCACGTTTCCCAATCAGTGGGTGGATTCGATGGAGCGGGTCGTTCGGTGGGTAACGGAAAAGGCAAGGTAGGGGGCCGCCTGCGTGCCGCCTCCGTGCCGCTTCGCGGCACTCCAGCGGCGCTGTAGGCTATAGGCTGTAGGCTGTAGGAAGCGATGTCCGTTGAGGCGACGACGGCCTCGGGCGCGCGCAAAGGCTCAGGATCCAGCACGGCGCACTGGCGTGCGCCGCCCCCAGGTTCGTCCTCGTGCTCGTGCTCGTACACGTGCTCGTGCTCGTGCTCGTACACGTGCTCGTGCTCGTGCTCGTGCTATCCGGCCAACTCTCGCAGGCCTGTTTCGAATGTGGTGAAGCGCATTCCCAGCGCGGACGCTTTCGCGGTCGAGAGACTGCAGTCGTCGGTCGGTCCG
Organism: uncultured Chromatiales bacterium; assembly: GCA_964635845.1. Lineage (GTDB taxonomy): Bacteria > Bacteroidota > Ignavibacteria > SZUA-365 > SZUA-365 > SZUA-365. The sequence goes on along the minus strand of CAZWNO010000068.1, from coordinate 3,231 downwards.
AGTCCCGCGGGCCGCTCTGCTTCCGCGGCCATGATGCTTGCGGCAGGGAAACCGAACGCTTCCGCGACGCGATGGCCGATCTCGAAGCGGCTGAGGCGGTCGGGTCCGGCGGCGTGATAGATGCCGGGCGGCGCCTCGCGCGCGAGCAGGATTGCGATGAGCCGCGCGACATCGGGAGCGTACAGCGGCGTGCGGTACTGGTTCGTGAAGAGACGCAGCGGTTCGCCTCTCCGGAGCGCGTCGAGGGTCCACCTGAGAAACGAGCCCGGGATTCCGCCCGGTCCCGCTCCGTACATCAGCGCCGTGCGGATGATATAACTTTCCGGATTCACTGCCAGGATCTGACGCTCCGCTTCCGCCTTCGTTTCCGCGTAGATTGAAAGAGGCGACGTCGGCGCAGCTTCATCATAGGGAGCGTTGTCGCCGTCGAAGACGAGATCGGTCGAGATGAAGACGAAGCGCGCGCCGCGAATGGCCGCCTCCCCGGCGAGGCGGCGCGTGGCGTCGACGCTCACCGCACGCGCCCGCGCAGGATCCGCCTCGCAATCCTTCCGCGCGGAGAGCGCCGCGCAGTGCACGACGACATCCGCCGCGGATTCGTCGAGCAGTGCTCGCATATCCGCCGCCGTCAGATCCGCCCGTACACTCCGATGCATGACGGCTCCGTCAGGCGCGTGCCGCAGCCAGGTCCCCGTCACTCCCGACCCGCTCGCATGGAAATGGCGGGCGATGTTCCAGCCCAGGAAACCGGAGGAGCCCGTGATCAACAGCCGGGAGTTCGTCATGTGTGCGGATGGTTGATCATAAATGACAAGATGACAATATGACAAGATGACAGAATGAGCGGTATGATGTAAATTTATGATCGGGCGATCCGAGATCCGTCATCCATATTTCCTTCGTGTATATTTCGTCGTCGTATTATCTTGTCATATTGTCATCTTGTCATCTTGTCATTTTAATGAGTCTCGACCCGCCATGCCCGGAAATACGTTCAAGCTCGTCTCCGACTACAAACCCACCGGCGATCAGCCTGAGGCGATCAGGCAGCTGATCGAGGGACTCGAACGCGGCGACCGCTTCCAGACGCTGCTCGGCGTGACGGGCAGCGGCAAGACCTTCACGATCTCGAATGTGATCGCGGCGGTCAACAGGCCGACGCTGGTGATTTCCCACAACAAGACGCTGGCGGCGCAGCTGTACGCGGAGTTCAAGGGATTTTTCCCGGAGAACGCGGTGGAGTTCTTCATCTCGTACTACGACTACTACCAGCCCGAGGCGTACATCCCCTCGACGGACACGTATATCGAAAAGGACATGTCCATCAACGACGAGATCGACCGCCTGCGCCTCAAGGCCACCACGGCGCTGGTCGAGGGACGCAGCGACGTGATCATCATCGCGTCGGTCTCCTGCATCTACGGCATCGGCTCGAAGGAGAACTACGCCGCGCAGATGGTGCTGGTCCGCGCCGGGGACCACATTCCCCGCAACGAATTCCTCCGCCGGCTCACGGACATCCACTACCTGCGCAACGATTTCGATTTCACCCGCGGCACCTTCCGCGTGCGCGGGGACGTGATCGAGATCATCCAGGCCTTCGAATCCGACGAAGTGCTGCGTGTGGAATTCTTCGGCGACGAGATCGATTCCCTCACCCTGGTGGACCGCATGACCGGCAAGGTGGTCGAGAAGATACGCGACGCCGTCATCTATCCCGCCAAGCATTTTCTCACGACAGAGGCGGAGCTGACACGGGCGATCAAGGATATCGAGATCGAGCTGGAGGAGCGCCTCGAATATTTCCGCAGCTGCGGGAAGTTCCTCGAAGCGCAGCGCCTGGAACAGCGCACGCGCTATGATCTCGAGATGATGAAGGAAATCGGCTACTGCTCGGGCGTGGAGAACTACTCGCGGCACCTGGCGGGACGCAAGCCCGGCGAGCGGCCGGAATGCCTGCTCGATTATTTCCCCGAGGATTTCCTTATGATCATCGACGAGTCGCATCAGTCGCTGCCGCAGGTGCGCGCCATGTACAACGGCGACCGGATGCGCAAGGAGACGCTGATCGAAC
>CAZWNO010000068.1:0-1147 GCA_964635845.1 uncultured Chromatiales bacterium | reverse complement strand
TGCCCTCGGCGCTGGACAACCGTCCCCAGAAATTCGCGGAGTTCGAGAGTCTCATCAGGCAGTGCATCTTCGTCAGCGCGACACCGAGCGCCTACGAGCTGCAGGTGTCCGGCGGCGTGGTGGTCGAGCAGATCATCCGTCCCACCGGTCTGCTCGATCCCCCGATGGATGTGCGCCCGATACGCAATCAGATCGACGACCTCATCGCGGAGATCCGCGAGCGCGCCGCGCGCAGCGAGCGCGTGCTGGTCACGACGCTGACCAAGCGCATGTCGGAGGATCTCTCCGAGTACCTCGACAACATCGGCATCCGCGTGCGCTACATGCATTCCGACATCGATTCGCTCGAACGCGTGGAAATCCTGCGCGACCTGCGCCTCGGCAATTTTGACGTGCTCGTCGGCGTCAACCTGCTGCGCGAGGGACTCGATCTTCCCGAAGTCTCCCTGGTCGCCATTCTCGACGCGGACAAGGAGGGTTTCCTCCGAAGCGAGAGCGCCATCATGCAGGTCGCCGGCCGCACCGCGCGTAACGTCGGCGGAAGGGTCATCATGTACGCCGACCGCATCACCGACAGCATGCGTCGCGTCATCGACGAGACCACGCGCCGGCGGGTCCTGCAGGCCGCCTACAACGAGGAGCACCAGATCAATCCCGAGACCATCCGCAAGTCGATGGAAGAGATCCTGCAGGCCACTTCGATCGCCGATGTGAAGGCGAAGCGCGATCAGCGCATGGGAGAAAAGAAGACCAAGCTCGTCGCCGAGCCTATCCTCCGCTTCATGACCAGGGAGCAGAAGGCCGAACTCATCGAGCAGCTCCGCCACGAGATGCGCGAAGCCGCGAAGGACCTCGAGTACGAGCGCGCCGCCCAGCTCCGCGACGAGATTGCCAGGCTGGAGAAGCAGACGTAGGCCGTTGGCCGTTGGCAGTTGGCAGTTGGCTGATAGCTTATTGCTGATAGCTAATGGCAGATGGCAGATTGCAGATGGCAGATGGCAGATTGCTAATGGCCGTTGGCTGTTGGCTGTTGGCTGTTGGTCGCAGACTCGCCGTGGCGAGCTGTTGGCCGTTGGCTGTTGGCTGTTGGCCGTTGGTCGCAGACTCGCCGTGGCGAGCTGTTGGCCGTTGGCTGTTGGCTGTTGGC
>CAZWNO010000067.1:236-22236 GCA_964635845.1 uncultured Chromatiales bacterium | reverse complement strand
CAGAACCACGGCTTCGCGGTGGATCCGGACAGTCTTCCGGCGAACACGGAAATCACGCACTGGAACCTCAATGACGATACGCTCGAGGGTTTCCGCTGCACCGACGTCCCGGCCTTCTCCGTGCAGTATCACCCCGAGGCCGCGCCGGGGCCCCATGACTCGCGCTACCTCTTCGAACATTTCACCGCGATGATGAAGAAATGACGGAACGCGCCGCCACCCCCTTCCTGCGGATGGTCCGCATGCAGTCGCACGATTCCATTCACTCTTTCCCTCCTGATGCACATGCCGCGTCGTAACGACATCCATTCCATTCTCATCATCGGTGCTGGACCCATAGTCATCGGACAGGCCTGCGAATTCGACTACTCCGGCACGCAGGCCGTGCGCGCGCTGCGGGCGGACGGCTACCGGGTGATCCTGGTCAATTCGAATCCGGCCACGATCATGACCGATCGGAACCTTGCGGACGCGACCTATCTCGAACCGGTCACGCCCGAGATCGTGGCTTCGATAATCGAGAAGGAACGTCCCGACGCGCTGCTCCCGACGGTGGGCGGACAGACGGCGCTAGACACCGCGGTGGCGCTGTATGACCGCGGCGTGCTCGAACGCTTCAATGTCAGGCTGATCGGGGCCGACGTCACGGCCATCCGGCGCGCGGAGGACCGCAGCCTATTCAAGCAGGCCATGGACGGCGTCGGCATCGACACCGCGCGCGGAGGCTTCGCCCGGAGCATGGAGCAGGCCATGCAGCTCATCGAGGATGTCGGCTTCCCGGCGATCATCCGTCCCTCCTTCACGCTGGGCGGCACGGGCGGATCGATCGCCTACAACATAGACGAATACCGCGACCTCGCGAAGGCGGGACTCGACGCGAGCCCCATCACCGAGGTCCTGATCGAAGAGTCCATGCTCGGCTGGAAGGAATTCGAGATGGAAGTAGTGCGCGACACGAAGGACAACGCGATCATCGTGTGCTCGATCGAGAACCTCGATCCGATGGGCGTGCACACCGGCGACTCGATCACCGTCGCACCGGCACAGACGCTCACCGACCGCGAATACCAGAAGATGCGCGACTGGTCCATCCTCTGCCTCCGCACCATCGGGGTGGACACCGGCGGATCGAACGTGCAGTTCGCGGTGCATCCCGACACGGGACGCATGGTCATCATCGAAATGAATCCCCGTGTCAGCCGCAGCTCGGCCCTCGCTTCCAAGGCCACGGGCTTCCCCATCGCGAAAGTCGCGGCGAAATTGGCAGTGGGCTACACGCTCGACGAGCTGACCAACGACATCACCGGTACCACGGTGGCGGCTTTCGAGCCGAGCATCGATTACGTCGTGACGAAGGTCCCGCGCTTCGATTTCGAAAAATTCCCCACCGCCGAAGGCATTCTCGGCGTGCAGATGCAGAGCGTGGGCGAAGTCATGGCCATCGGCCGCACGTTTCGCGAGAGCATACAGAAGGCCTTCCGATCGCTGGAAGTCGGACTCGACGGTCTCGAACCGAAGCCGGGCGAGGGACGTCCCCTCGATATGCGCAAGATGCGCTATGCCACGGCCTTCCGGCTGCTCAAGGTGTGGAAGGCCTTCGAGGACGGCGCAAGCGTCGAGGAGATGTTCGAGCACACGCGCATCGATCCCTGGTTCCTCCGCCATATCCGTGATCTCGCGCTCGATGTCGACCTCGCCGCGGCCGTATCGCGGGCCGGAAATCAGGGCGCCAACCGTGATGCCGACGCGATCGACGCCGCGACGATGCGGCGGCTCAAGCAGCGCGGATTTTCCGACCGGCAGATCGCCCGCCGGCTCGGGACCGGAGAAGACGAAGTGCGCGCGAAGCGCAGGAAGCAGGGCGTCATCGCCGCGTTCAAGCAGGTGGATACCTGCGCCGCGGAATTCGAAGCACAGACGGCGTACTGTTACGGCTCCTATGACGAGGAAAACGAGATCGCTCCCCTGCCCGGGAAAAAAGTGATGATCCTCGGAGGCGGACCCAACCGCATCGGCCAGGGCATCGAGTTCGACTACTGCTGCGTGCAGGCCGTGTTCGGACTCAAGGAACTCGGCTTCCAGACCATCATGGTGAACTGCAATCCGGAAACCGTGTCGACGGACTTCGACATTTCCGACCGCCTGTATTTCGAGCCGCTGACCTTCGAGCATGTGATGAACATCGTCGACTTCGAGCGGCCCGACGGCGTGCTCGTGCAATTCGGAGGCCAGACTCCGCTGAACATCGCGCAGCGGCTCAAGGATGCCGGCGTGCCGATATACGGCACCTCGCCCGAAGCCATCGACCTGTCCGAGAACCGGGAAAAGTTCGGGCGGATCCTCGACGAACTGAAGATCCCGCGTCCCGAGTACGGCACCGCCTACTCCGAGGACGAAGCCGCCGCGATCGCCGGGCGCATCGGGTATCCCGTGCTCGTGCGTCCTTCCTATGTCCTCGGCGGACGGGGCATGCAGATCGTCTACAACAGCGACGCCCTGAAAACCTACGTGCGCCAGGCCGCGGTGATCTCCGCAGACCAGCCGATTCTCGTCGACGCGTTTCTCGAGGACGCCTTCGAATTCGACGTCGACGCACTCTGCGACGGCGAGGACGTCTTCATCGGCGGCATCATGCAGCACATCGAGGAAGCAGGCATCCATTCCGGCGACAGCGCCTGCGCCATTCCGCCATACCACCTGCTGCCTGAAGCGCGGCGCGGCATCGAGGACTACACCCGACAGCTCGCACTCGCCGTGAATACCATCGGACTGATCAACATCCAGTTCGCGATGAAAGGCGGCACGGTGTATGTGCTGGAAGTCAATCCCCGCGCTAGCCGCACCGTGCCCTTCGTCAGCAAGGTGATCGACATCCCTCTCGCGAAGTTCGCCGCGCAGCTGGCCACGGGGGCGAAGCTCCGGGAACTGAAACTCCGTCATGCGGTCAGAGACAGGGAGATGATCGCCGTGAAGAAACCGGTCTTCCCCTTCAACAAATTCCCGCGACAGAGCGTGTTTCTCTCGCCCGAGATGAAAAGCACCGGAGAAGTCATCGGCCTCGATACGAACTGGGGAGCAGCTTTCGCGAAAGCCGAGATCGGCGCGGGCAACCGCCTGCCCCTCGAAGGCAACGTCTTCATCTCGGTCAACGACGACGACAAGGAAGCCATCATCGCGATCGCGCGGGATTTCACCGAACTGCCATTCACGCTCTACGCCACGCGCGGCACGGCAGCTGTGCTGCGCGAGAACGGCGTCGCCGTCGAGGTGCTGAACAAGGTGGTGGAGGGACGTCCCCACGTCGTCGATGCGATCAAGAACGGCGATATTCATCTCGTCATCAATACGCCTCTCGGCGAAACCGCCCGCGGCGACGAGCACGACATCGGCCGCGCGGCCGTGCGCCACAGGGTTCCCGTCGTCACCACGCTCTCCGGCGCCAAGGCCGCCATCCGCGGCATCCGCCGCCTCCTCGCCGGTCCGCTGGACGTCCGCAGCCTCCAGGAAATTTTCGGTCAGGGCGAGTAAGATTTCGCCGACACCAATAAAACCGCCTTCGACGCGGAGAACGACTGCATGAACATCGCGTATGTGAGATGAACACTCCACATTCGTTCTGACGCAAAAAGCCCCGCCGCACCGGCGGGGCTTTTTCGTGCCCAGGGAACGTTCAAACCGAGAATCAGCTGGCGAAGCTCAACAGGCTGAGGCCGAAAATCCCGAAGATGATCGATGTCAGCACGGCCATCACGACGAAATAGATGACCATCAGCACGACGACGGTCACGATCATGTAGATGACGACCTTGTCCTGCGGCGTCTTCATCGTGTGGGGGAAACCGAGATACATCAGGTAGATGCTGTACAGGCCGAAGAGCATTCCGATCCAGCCAAGGACGGGAAAGATGTTGAAAATGCCGCCAACCCACATCGGGGTGTAGCTGTAGGCGACGAGCTGCATGGCGCGGCCGAGGTTCTTCTCCGACGCGAAACTCGGCGCGAGCAGGTCGACGACGAAGGCGAGCAGGAACACACCGATGAGAGTGCCGAGCAGACTGATCAGGGCGTAAGCGATTCCCCACGTGATGCTGCTGAATCCCGCGAGACCGATGAAACTGTACCCGATGAAGGAAGCGACGGCAGGGATCAGCGCCATCGGAATGACATACCCGGTAAAGATTCCCCCGGTATCCGGCTGTTCGTTCGCAATCACCTCCCATTCCGTCTTGGGAGACATGATGATGTTTTTCGCGCGATCAACGAGATTCATAGTTCCTCCTGATTGATTGAGAGAGTGCGAATGTCAATATGCCTTCCGATTGGAATCTGACAACTCGACGGACAATGCGTCCTATGAAGGTGATGGATAGAATATTTATAAAATGGACTGTTTTTCCCAGAAAGTCAATATGGAGAGGGATACCTGATCCGCTGACGCGGCTGTGCGGACTACGTGTTCACAGGTGGAAGGACAGGCTGTCGCCCGCCGAAGGTGCAAGGCCCTCAGAACAGATCGATGTTGGTCCGGAACTCGCCATTGATGATGATGGCGGTCAGCGTGTCGAGCTTGCCCAGCATCGTGTCCATGCGGCGGACAAACGAGGTATCGTGGAGAATGGTGTTGAACAATCCCCGGCTGCCCTGGATCTCGGTGATGACGCCGCGGACTTCGGCAATGAGCGAATCCGCGCTGCCGAGCAGGCGGTCCGTTTTCTTCAGGCTGCCGCCGAGTGCCGGCTGCAGTTCCGCGAGCATCGTGTCGACACGTCCGGTGAGTGTGACCATGTTTTCCGTGAGCGCGTCGATGTTGGCGTTGTTCCGCCCCAGGTAGCTCCGCAGATCTTCACTGACGGCGTGGAGATTCGCGACGGTCAGTTTGAGCGATGCGACGAACGCCTCGTCTCCGACGATGCCATTGATCCCGCGCAGCAGCGTGTCCGCCTGCGCCGTGATGTCTCCGACACTTCCCTCCATGTCGCCGAGCATGCCGAGCGCACCGGCGATATCGGGATCCACACGACCGTGAAGCACTTCCCCGGCCGGCAGCGCGGGTCCTTCGCTCCCCTGCCGTATTTCCACCTTCTTCCCGCCCATCAGCTCGAGCATCTGGATGACCGGCAGCGCGTTCCGCTTTATTTCGACGGATCGCGGCATGCGCGCGTGCACCTCCACCCCGCCGTCAAGCAATTCGACGGACTCGATCTTCCCTGTCCGGACACCGTTGACCGATACCTGGTCGCCGATGCTCAATCCCGCCGAAGAGGGGAAACGCATCACGATGACGTACTCGTCCGCCCCGACTGACCAGTCCTTGAACGTCGAAAATCCGACAAATAATATCGCAATTCCGACCACGACGGTCAGTCCCACCTTTATCTCATTCTTCTGCTGTTCTTTCACCGCTGCATCCTGTATTCGTTTTCGTACTCATCCTCCCGCCTTCGTTCGCCTGCGGCGAACTACGGCGCGGCAAGCGTCCTCGTGCTCCCGCCTTCGTTCGCCTGCGGCGAACTACGGCGCGGCAAGCGTCCTCCCGCCTTCGTTCGCCTGCGGCGAACTACGGCGGGCAAGCATCCTCGTCCTCGAACACGGCGCGCTGGGGCGCGCCAATCCCAGGCGCGTGCAGGTACTCGTCCTCGTACTCGTCCTCGTACTCGTGCTCGTACTCGTCCTCGTGCTCGTGCTCGCCTTCCGAAACATACCACTCGCGCACGCGAGGTCCAATGTCCGTCACTCCTTCCTGCCGAAGAGCGCGTCGAGCGGATTCCCCTTCGGACGTGCCGCGACGACGTACTTCTCGTAGAGTTCCATCAGTTTTTTCCTGGAGATGCTGTCGAGGTCCTCGTCGTCCTTGTCACGCTTCCGGAACATATCGAACATTTCCTGTTCCGCGCGGGTCATCTTCATTTCCCGGTCCCGCAGTTCGCGGATGATCTTGTGCTGTTCAACGCTGGTCATGGCAGTATACCCGTGATGTTACAGACGTTCATTGGTGAGCATCGGGTCGAACGCGTCGCGCAGACCATCGCCGACGAGATTGAAACAGACGACGACGAGCACGATCGCGAGTCCCGGCAGGGTTGAAATCCACCAGGCATGCGTGAGCACGTCCTTCCCCTCGAAGATGATATTGCCCCAGCTCGCCGTCGGCGGCTGGACGCCGATGTTCAGATAGCTCAGCGCAGCCTCGACGAGGATGATGCCTCCGATGCGCAGCGTGGCATTGACGATGATCGGCGTGAGCGTGTTCGGCAGGATATGCCGGAAGATGATGCGCCAGTGGCTGAAGCCTAGCGAACGCGCCGCGAGCACATATTCGCGCTCCTTGAGACTGAGAACCTCACCACGCACGAGACGCGAGATTCCCATCCAGGAAGTCAGACCCAGGACGACGACGATCAGCAGGATCCGCGGCACGGCGATGCTTTCGAATGCGGCGATGATGATGAGGATCAGGAAGAGCGCGGGGAAGGCGAGCAGCATGTCGACGACACGCATGAGCAGGTGATCCGTCATGCGTCCGAAGTATCCCGCCATCAGGCCGACGAAGGTGCCGAGCGTCACGGAGAGCATCACGGCGATGAAGCCAAGCGACAGTGAGACACGCGAACCATAGATGATCCGGCTGAGGATGTCCCGTCCGTAGCTATCGGTGCCGAGAACGTACCTGCGCGTTCCGGCGAAGTACGCCGGATCGGAATCGACCAGCGCGGCGATGGGGATGGTGACGGGTTCATCGCCGACGGTCGCCAGCACGTTCGCGCCCTCGATGTGGAACGCGTCGACAGCGCGCTGCACGTTGAATCCCTCCTCCGTCAATTCCTGATTGATCATGATGAGCCGGCGGATCACGTCCGCATGCTCGGGATTCACGTGTACAGCGGACATTTCCATCCCTTTCACGCGCGGCTCCTTCAGGTGCAGCACGGTCACCGAGGAGAGCGGCGGGCGGAACTTCGTGACGATCCCGTCCTGGAACGCGTTCGGCTGGAACGGAGCGATGAAGGGACAGAGCAGCACGATGGTGTAGAGGACGGCGATCGTCAGCAGTCCGGCGATCGCGAAGCGATTCTTCTTGAACTCCCGCCACGCGAGCGCCCACTGGCTGAGTTCGTGCTCGTCCCCGTCCTGTGCCTTCCGCCGCAGGTAGCGCCGGTTCAGCGCCCAGAGCACGATCGGCATCGTCACGAGAAACAGCGCGCCGATCCAGTGTTCGACGACATCGCCGCGCCAGAAAATGACGAAGTGATCGCTGTCCACCGCGAGCAGGTAGGCGCTCAGACCCATGGATGCGAATGCGCGCGTGAATTCACCCAGGGTCCGGACGATGATCAGCGGGAAGAACAGGAAGTACGCGAGGAGCAGGAATCCCGACCGGTATTGCCCGCCGCGGAGAAGCGCGACGCCCGGGATGTTGCGATGCAGGAAGCGCACAAGAGGCGGACCTGTGATGCCGAGCGGTTCAGTCATAGCGGATCCTCGGGTCCACGAGCGCGTAGAGCAGATCCGCGAGCAGGTTGCCGAGTATCACCATCACCCCTGACACCATGGTGCAGGCGATGATCAGAGGGTAGTCGCGCGAGAAGATCGCATCGATCGTGAGCTTCCCCATTCCCGGCCAGCTGAAGACGGTCTCGACGATGACCGCGCCCCCGAGAAGGAACGGGAGCGAGAGTCCCATCAACGTGATGATCGGAATCAGCGCGTTGCGCATCGCATGCTTCCCGATGACCAGGAACTCGCTGAGCCCTTTCGCGCGGGCGGTCCGGACATAGTCCTGGTTTATCACCTCGAGCAGGCTTCCGCGCATGTAGCGGCCGGTCGCCGCTGCCGAGGCGACACCGAGCACGAACACGGGGAGGATCATGTGCTGGACGACATCCCACACGTATTCCGGGAAGCTCAGGAATTTCGCCATCGGCGCGTGCATGCCGGAAGCGGGCAGTATCCCGAGGTGAAGCGAGATGCCGAGGATGAGCATCAGCCCGAGCCAGAACTCGGGCATCGAATAGATGAACAATGAAGTGATATTCACCGCGTGATCGACGGCGCTCCCCCGCTTCAGCGCCGTGATTATTCCGATAACGGTGCCAATGGCGAAATTGAACACCAGTGCGAAAAATGTCAGCAGCACGGTGTTGGGGATCGTCTCGGCAAGGATCTCGGTCACCTCGTGGTGCTTGCTGAACGACATCCCGAGTTCGCCGCTCAGCGTGCCCTTGAGCCACTTGACATACTGAACGGGCAGGGGATCGGACAGACCGAGCGACCGGCGCAGATTCTCGGCGTACTGCGGACCCACATCGGACTGGATATAGAGCGATACCGGGTCGCCGGGGGCGAGGCGGACGATAAAAAACGTGATTGTCAGCAGCCCGAACAGCAGCGGCAAAGCTGACAATACACGTCTTATGATGTACCTGAGCACGATGGACCTAACCTGACTGTCAGGTGGGGCGCTAGATCAATAGGTGACGGAGGACTTGGGATCTCCTATCATCCAGTCCCACATGTGATCGGTGACACCGAGGATGTTGACGTTGGCGTGCTTGAGACGCCGATTGATTCCGACGATGTCCTTGATCCAGTACATGAACGTGCAGGGCTGTTCCTGGTGGAGGATGGCCTGGATCTCCTTCCAGAACGGGCCTGCGTCGCGCTCGCTCGCGACATGCAGGCCGAGTTTCAGAAGCTCGACGACGCGCTTGTTCTGGAAACCGACGGTGTTGAACGGACTGGAGATATCTCCCCAGCGATCGGCAGGATCGATGGCGAGTCCGACGGAGAAGCCGGCGATGAATGCGTCGTACTTTTTCGCTTCGATGTTCTGGTAGAGCACGACGGGCTCGACCGACTGCAGCGTCACCTTGATTCCCACCTGCTTGAGATTCTGCTGCACGATCGTCGCGACATACTCGCGGCGCTTGTTGCCGATGTTGTAATACAGGGTGAACTCGAAGGGCCTGCCGCCCTTGTCGAGCAGACCGTCTCCGTTCGAGTCGCTCCACCCCGAGGCGCGCAGAAGTTGGCGCGCGCGCTCGGGATCATAGGGATACGGAATGAGATCGTGCTGGATGGCCCAGCGGAAGATCGGGGAAAAATCCGTCACCGCGAGTTCCCCGTACGGCCCCAGCTGATCGTCGAGAATGGCCTTGCGGTTGATCGCGTAGGTCAGCGCCTGGCGGACCCGCCGGTCCCCGAACAGCGGATGCGGCCGGATGACCTTCTTGCCGCTGGCGTGGTATTCCGTGACATCGATGTTCATCCAGCCGATGTACTCGTAGCTGCGCGCGGGAAGGGTCTGCAGCTTGATATCCGGATTGTTTTCCTGGATGTTGGCGACATCCTCGGGGTACACCGGCTGCATCACGTCGATCTCTCCTTTTTTCAACTCCGTCAGCCGTGTCGTGGGCTCGGAGATCACGCGAAACACCACGCGTTCGAGTTTCGCGGGATAGGGCAGTGTCGAATTGTTGTTCCGGCTGAGTACGATCTGCTGCTGGTGTGTCCACTCCTCGAGCCGGAAGGGACCCGCGCCGATAGGCTGGTCGTTCGCCGGATTGGCGCGCAGCGTCTTCCTGTCGGCGTTGCGGAAGACATGACGGGGGATGGGCGAAAGGTTGAGATGGAAAAGCTGAAGCGGATACCGTCGCGAGAAATGGAACACCATGGTTGTGTCGTCGATGATTTCGACGCTCTTGTCGACATCGAATTTCCCGTCCGTCTGTATCATGCTCTCGAGATAACTCCTGCGGGGACTGGCGACTTCCGGGTCACCATACAGTTCGTAGCTGAACTTGATGTCCTGTGGCGTGACGAGAATGCCGTCCTCCCAGCGGACATCGGGGCGGAGGTGAAGCATTACGTCCTTCCCGTCGTTGGCAAACTCCCATGACGTCACCAGGCTTGGTTCGAATTCGAGTTTCCCCTCGCGCATGTTGAACGAGACGTCGAACATGGTGGGATAGATGTTGCCTTGAATGTCGCCCGAAGTGGAAGAGTTCGACACAACCGGATTGAAGTTATCCGCGTCGCCGGACAACGCCACCACGGCTGTTTCGCTCATCGGGTCTTTTTCTCCGGATTTTTTTCCGCAGGAGACCAGGAGTCCGCAGCAAAGCAAGGCAACGAACAGATAGCGTGGAGACATAAAACCTCCGTCAGGGATTGGTATGTACGTGAAATGCGTGCGAGACGCGCTGGCTCGTGGAACTATCGATACGTGAAAAAACAGAAAAGACGCGTAAAAATCAACTGATTACTCGAAGTCATGCTCGAACCAGTCGATGGCCCGGTCGGCGGCCTCGGCCCGTGCTTTCTCCTCGAGCCGGGACTTCAACTTGTTCGAGAACTCCGTCGCGGCGTCGTACCCGTAATGCTTCAAAAGATAATTCAGCGCGATCACCTCGGTGATTACCGTCACGTTCTTCCCGGGATAGATCGGGAGTTCCACGTGCGGAACCGGTACACCGAGCACCGAAACCTCCTGCAGATCCAGACCGGTCCGCTCGTACGCCTTGCTGTCGTCCCATTCCTCGAGCTGGACGATGACTTCAAGACGCTTCTGGAAGCGGATGGCGCGGATGCCGAACATGGCGCGGATGTCGATCAGCCCCAGACCCCGGATCTCCATGTAGTGCTTCACGAGATCCGTGCCCGACCCCATCAGGATCCCCTCGCCCTTCTGCGTGACGACCACGACATCGTCGGCCACCAGCCGGTGCCCGCGTTCGACGAGGTCGAGCGCGATCTCGCTCTTCCCGATGCCGGAGCGTCCGACGAAGAGCACGCCGATTCCATACACGTCGATGAAGGCGCCATGGATCGCCGTCTTGGGCGCGAACTGGTCGTCGAGGAAGTCGCTCATGAAATAGGTCGCCTTGGTCGTCTCCAGGCTGGAAAAGAAGACCGGGACGCTGTTGTCCGCGGCGATCCCGAGCAGCTCGTCATCCAGCGTGCAGCCGCTCGTGACGACGATGCAGGGGATGTCGAAACTGAAAAGGCGTCCGAAGGCTTCCCTTCGCAGCGAGGGCTCGAGCGATTCGAGATACTTGATCTCCGTAAATCCGAATACCTGCACGCGATGGTAGGCGAACAGCTCGACGTACCCCGCGAGCGCAAGGCCGGGGCGGTGCAGGTTCTTCTCCGGAATCAGCCGGTCGCTGTGTTCGAGACCGTTCGCGGAGGCGAGACGGAGGCGCTTGCGATTCTGCTCGAAGAATCGGCGGACGGTGATCGGCTTGTTCTCGAGCACCTTCAGATTCTTCAGCGGTTCGTTCCGTGCGTTCATGCGGCCTGAAAAAAAATGGGCGGTGTTACCGCCCACAAGATACGATCCCTTCTATGAACGATCAATTACAAGCCGCGTCGTTTGCCTTTGTATTTGAGCAGCTGGCGCTCGAGCTTCTCGACAGCGTTATCTATCGACTTGTAGAAATTTTCGGATTTTTCGATGGCGACGAGCTGCGTTCCATACACGGCGAGGTTGATCTCGGCGATCTTGACTGAATCCTTCGACTTCTCGAAACGCAGCGTCACATTTCCCGTCACGATGCCGTCGTAATACTTCTTGAGCGTAGACACCTGCTGCATTGCATAATGCTTCAGCCCGTCATGGGGTTTGAAATGGCGTGCGGTGAATTGGACGTTCATGAGTACGCTCCTTTCTGATGGAATGGTCATGCTCGCGGATGCGCCTTGGCATACGCGCGCTTCAGGTGGTCCGTGGTGACATGCGCATAGATCTGCGTGGTCGAGAGACTCTCATGTCCCAGCAGCTCGCGCACGGCCTGGAGGTCCGCTCCCCTGTTCAGCATATGCGTCGCGAAGCTGTGCCGGAGCACGTGCGGCGAGCAGCGCTCCTGGTCACTGACTGCCCGAAGATGGTTGTTGACGATGGAATACACTCCTCGACTGGAAAGTCGGCTGCCGCGGTTGTTGAGGAACAATGCCTCAGGATCACGAGGGGACGCGGGACCGGCCGCCCTTCGGGCGGCAAGGTAGCGTCCGATTGCTTCGAGTGCGGGCGTTCCGATCGGGAGGATGCGCTCCTTCCGCCTTTTCCCCAGCACACGAACGGTTTTTGCACTCGCATTGATATCGCTGATATTCAATCCCGTCAGTTCGCCCAGCCGCATCCCGGTGCTGTAGAAGAGTTCGAGAATTGCGGCATTGCGTGCGCCGTCTCTCGACCCGGTGTCCGGGAGACTCATCAGACGGCAGACGGATTCCTCGTCGATATAGACCGGCAGGCGCCGGTCGATTTTGGGTACGTGTATGTCCGCGGCCGGATTCTCCTCGACATGGCCGCGTCTTTCCGCGAACTGGAAGAACGTCCTGATGGACGTCACTTTTCTGCTGATGCTCCTGCGCGACAGTCCTTCATCGGCGAGCACACCGAGGTACATGCGGATACTCCCGCGGTCCACTGCATCGAGATCGATGCGCGCGCCTTCGGCGATCGTGAACAGCCATGCATGGAACTGCTCGAGATCACGAACATACGCAGTTACCGTATGGCGTGACGCGTTCCTCTCCACGATCAGGTATTCGTGAAAGCGTTGGATACTCTCCAGCATTGACCTGTCCTATGCTGCGACCTGCATGGGGTCCAAGGGATCGAGATCTTTCGAAAATTCCGCCTTGCACTCAGGGCACTTGAGGAACTCACCTTTTTTCTGGGTGTACTTAGCCAAAAGAAACGAATTTTTACATGAAGGGCAAGCCTGCGGCACGGGTTTATCCCAGGACGTGAAATCACAGTCGGGATAACGCGTGCAGCCGTAGAATGTGCGTTTGGTTTTGGTCAGCCGCTGCACGACCTCACCCTGATCGCATTTCGGACATTTGAATCCCATTGTGATCGGACGTGTGAACTTGCAGTCCGGGTAGTTGCTGCAGCCGATGAACTTCCCGTAGCGGCTCTGCTTGAGCACGAGGTCGCTGCCGCAATCCGGGCATTTCTCATCGATTTTCATCCGATCCGCTTCACCGGGAAGCGGTTTCGCGTTCTTGCACTCGGGGTACCCGCTGCAGGCGAGGAACTTGCCGTTCCGCCCCCAGCGGATGATCATCGGCCGGTTGCATTTCTCGCAGACCTCATCGGTTGCTTCCTGCAGCCGCGCATCCTCGGGCGAGACGCTGTTGAGGAGGTCCATGAACGGATCATAAAAATCGTGCATGACTTTCAGGTACGACGACTCTCCGCTCGCGATGGTGTCGAGTTCCTGCTCCATGCGGGAGGTGAAATCCACGTTGAACAGTCTGTCGAAATGCGTGGTCAGGAGCCTGTTAACGTCCATGCCCAGCGTCGTCGCGTGGAAGCGGCGGTTCTTCAGTTCGACATAGCCGCGATCCTGAATAGTGCTCACGATCAGCGCATAGGTGCTCGGTCGTCCGACACCGTTCGCCTCCAGCTCGCGCACCAGGCTGCTTTCGCTGTACCTCGGGGGAGGCTTGGTGAAATGCTGATGCGGATCGAGCTGCTGCGGGACGACCCCGTCGCCGGCAGCGAGGCCCTCGGGGATGATGCTTTCCTCCTCGTCCACTTCCTGCCCGTTCTCCCCGGCGAAATCATCGAACACCTGGAGGAATCCCCGGAACGTGTAATGCGAGCCGACGCCCTTGAACTGGTAGATGCCGCCGTCGACCAGGACGGTCTTCTGCAGCATCCGCGCGGCGGCCATCTGGCTGGCGACGAAGCGTTTCCACACCAGCTCGTACAGTGCGTACTGTTCCGGATTGAGGAACGGCCGCACGCGCTGCGGAGTGAATTCCATCGAGGTCGGCCGTATGGCCTCGTGCGCATCCTGTGCGCTCGCCTTGATCTTGAAGCTGCGGACGGATTCCGGCAGATACTCCTTGCCGTACTGCCCCTCGATGTACTCGCGCACGTGCTTCAGCGCCTCGCCGCTGATGCGGGTCGAGTCCGTGCGCATGTAGGTGATGAGGCCGACCGCTCCCTCCGCGCCAAGCTCGACGCCCTCGTACAGCTGCTGCGCGATGCGCATCGTGCGCTTGGTCGTGAAGCGGAGGCGATTCGAGGCCTCCTGCTGCAGGGAACTCGTGATGAACGGGGGGGACGGCGAACGCGAAATCTCCTTCGACTGGATGTCGGTGATCCTGTACTGCTCGGCGCGCAGTTTCTCGAGCAGCGCTTTCGCGGTGGCTTCGTCGGAGATGACCGGAGCCTCACCCCCCACCTTCGCCAGCTTGGCGTGGAAACTGCCGTCTCCCGGCTTCTGGAATTCACCCGTGATGGTCCAGTATTCCTCGACGGTGAAATCCGCGATCTCCTGTTCGCGTTCGCAGATCAGGCGCAGCGCCACCGACTGCACCCGGCCGGCCGACAGGCCCTTGTATATCGTCTTCCACAGGAAGGGACTGACCTTGTAGCCCACGATGCGGTCCATCACGCGGCGGGCCTGCTGGGCGCGCACGATGCGCTCGTCGATGCGCCGCGGATGCTTCATCGCCTCTTCGATGCCGGATTTCGTGATTTCGTTGAAGAGGACGCGGTACAGGTTCTTCCCTTCAAGCTGTTTCTCGAGTTCGCGCGCGATATGCCAGGCGATGGCCTCGCCCTCGCGGTCCGGATCCGTCGCGATGTACACCGACTCCGCGACGGCCGCGCGCTTCTGAAGGTCCTTGATGACCTGGGCCTTCCCGCGGATGGTCACGTAGCGGGGCTCGAAGCCGGCATCGACGTCCACGCCGAGATCTTTCGACGGCAGGTTCTTGATATGGCCCACCGAGGCCTCGACCATGAATTTCTTCCCGAGATACTTGTTGATTGTCTTGGCCTTTGAGGGCGACTCGACGATGATGAGAGATTTGGACATGATTTCCGGATTGAGTGGTTGACGATGCAGGGATGCGCGAATCGCAGGCGATACCCATCCGCTCCGCCGGGCGGAACGGGCGCGGAACGCTTCGCGCCGAAGGACACCTCAGTGAATAGTGTCCTTGCTGTTTAACATGAGTCTGCTGCCGATGCGGTTGGAATCATCGTAATCGAAGATGATCGATGCGATCACGGATTTGATCTCGTCGATGCCGACCGAGCCGAAGCCGGCCATCATGACGCGGTCGATCGCCAGTTCGATGTCCATCTCATCGAGCAGTCGAAGCTCCCTGAGTTCGAGGAGATACCCGTAGGCCTGCGGAGTGATGACGGATCGCTCCGAATCGTGCAGGACGCGGTGCGAATGCGGCTGACTCCTGCTCCCTTCGGTCAGGATATTGTCGCCGAGGTGGATTTTATCGAACAGCCAGCTGAAGGCCGTGCTGATCTCGTTCTGGGTATAGCCCTTGTCGGACAGCGTGCGGAGGTCAATTTCGCCCAGCCGCTTGTCCGTCTGCATTTCGTGTATCAGATACACGATGATTTCTACGATGCGTTCCTGCATTTCTCTATATATACGAGCGGTTCAGGTCAATCATTTATAAAAAGTAGAACTTGAGGCGGCGAATGTCAAGTCAACGATTCGTACGGTCTTTCTGCATGTATTGACTGAGATAGTGATCCTCCCTGGCCTTCATCGCGGCGCGGTCGTCGTCCGTGCGGTCGTCGTAGCCGCAGAGATGGAGACTGCCGTGGATGGCGAGCCGCGCGCATTCGTCGCGCATCGTCACGCCGTATTCGCGCGCCTGGCGCCGGGCTGTTTCTGCGCTGATCACGAGTTCCGCTTCGATCGGATCCTCCTCCAGCGGAAACGTGATGATATCCGTCGGATAATCGTGCCGGAGAAAGCGGCGGTTCAGCTCGTAGATCTCCGCGTCGCCGACAACCGCGCAGGAAATTGACGCGGCGCGGCACCCCTCCCGGCGAAAAACGTAGCGGATCGCCTCGGAGAAGAGCGCGGCGCCGATGTTTCCGCACGGCGCGCGGAAAACGACATCGATGTCAGGATCCGGAATTTTCAGAACTGTCATCCTGATCCCCCTCATCCAGCATCAATTCAGTGAGGGAAAGCGCGATTCCCGAGAGCATGACCTCGGGACCCAGTTTGGTGAAGTCTCCTGAGAGCATACCCCGGTCGACGTTGGAGTAGAGCGAACAGGCCCCCTGTTTCTCGACGATCAGGCCGGACATCTTCCCTCCGGCTTCGGCGAAGAACGTCACTTCACCCATCAGCTCGCTGATCACCATCCCCGAACAGTGCTGCATCTGAAGATTGGCATTGGACGTGAATACGCTGATGAGCGCGCCCTCCAGTTCACCGATGGGAATGCGGGGATACACTTCCAGCGCCAGCCGACGTTCGGGAGTGCCGCCATTGATTTCGAAGCGGTAATGGTTGCCATAGTGGCGGCCTTCCACGCCGAGAATGCGGGCGATCTGCGCGATGTGATCCTCTGTGAATGCGAAGCTCATGGTGCTGCTCCAACCTCTGTGAACGTGTCCGCTGCGCCGCCGTCTGCGCGCTGCCGTGCAATCGGCTCCATGCCTCTGGCTCGACGCCGCACTGCCGGTCCGTGGGAAATGCTGCCGGCGTTGCGTATCAAAATAGCCCCATCGGCGGTGAATTGTCAAGACGGGTTTCGTTTGCGCAAGTCCGTCCCTATATTAGATACTTTGCACACCGCATCCAACAGTTCCGCAAGTGAATATGATCCAACCTGCTCCACGCGTCCGCTTCGCCCCGAGTCCCACGGGCCACCTCCATATCGGCGGACTCCGCACCGCGCTGTACAACTACCTCTTCGCCCGGCGCTTCGGCGGACAGTTCATCCTCCGCATCGAGGATACCGACCGCAGCCGTTTCGTCGAAGGCGCCGCGGAAAACCTCGCATCGACGCTCGCCTGGGCGGGTCTGCGTTTCGACGAGGGTCCGGGTATCGGGGGCGCCGCCGGTCCCTACGTGCAGTCCGAACGCACCGCGGTCTATTCCGCGCATGCGCAGCGCCTGCTCGACGAAGGCAAGGCCTACCGCTGCTTCTGCACGCCGGAGGAGCTGGACACCGCGCGGCAGGCATCGAGCGCGGAAAAGAAGGATTCCGCGTATGACCGCCGCTGCCGTGTCCTGACGGAAGAGGAAATCGGGCAGCGGTTGCGGGACGGAATGCCGTTCACAATCCGGATGAAAGTGCCGCTGGTGGGTCAAATCCAGTTCACAGACCTGATCCGCGGCGAAATCACGGTGCATTACGACTCCATCGACGATCAGGTGCTGGTCAAATCCGACGGATTTCCGACGTATCATCTCGCGAACGTCGTCGACGACCATCTCATGGGCATCACCCACGTCATCCGCGGAGAGGAGTGGCTCCCCTCCACGCCGAAGCACCGCCTCCTGTACGAGTTTTTCGGATGGGACGCACCCGCGTTCGCCCATCTCCCCCTCCTGCTCAACGAAGACCGCAGTAAGCTCAGCAAGCGCCAGGGGGATGTCGCCGTGGAGGATTACAGGAGCAAGGGCTATCTTCCCGCAGCCCTGCTCAATTTCGTCGTACTGCTCGGGTGGAATCCCGGCGACGACAGGGAGCTGTTTTCCCTGGCGGAGCTCGAGCAGGCATTCTCGCTCGAACGGGTCAGCAAATCCGGCGCCGTGTTCACCATCGAAAAGCTGAACTGGTTCAACGCGCAGTATCTGCGGTCGCTTGCGCCGACGGAACTGGCCGCGTATTGCGCACCCTGGATGCGCGCAGCCGGCTTCGACACGCGTGACGATGCGAGGACCGCGGCAGTGGCATCGGCGTTCGCCAGCTATCTCACGCTGCCGTCGGATATCGCTCCGTATCTGCGCTTCCTGACCATCGCCACCGTGACGATCGAACGCGACGAGGATCGCGCCTTGCTCGCCGCCCCGGAGTCGCAGTCGGTGCTGACGCGATTCGCCTACCTGGCGGAGCTGCAGGAGCCGTGGGAGCGCGAGGCGGTCAAGGCCATGATCAAACGGCTGCAGCAGGACACCGGTGTCAAGGGAAAAAACCTGTTCATGCCGCTGCGTCTCGCACTGAGCGGAGAGGAGCATGGGCCTGACCTCGGTGTGATCGCGGAACTGCTCGGGCGCGAAACCTGCCTCCGCCGTGTCCGCGCCCAGCTGCTGTGATCGCGATGCAGCCGCGCGTCACCGCAGTCGTTATCCATTTCGGAAAGCGCGACTTCACGGATCACCTCGTCCGGCAGCTTCTCGGCCTGGCGTCTGCTCCGGAAATCGTCGTCGTCGACAACGCCTCGGTGCAGGCCTTCGACGCCGGCGCCTTCCCGGGTGTCCGCGCGCTGCGCCTGCCGGAGAACCGCGGCTACGGTCATGCCTGCAACCGCGGCGCCGATGCCGCGGCCGGGGAATTCCTCTTCATCCTCAACAACGACCTCGACATACCGAGCGATCCCCTGCCGCCCCTGCTCGCCGCGATGGATGCGGAGCCGCGCGCCGGCGCGGCGGGCCCGGCGCTCCGTTTTCCCGACGGACGTTTCCAGCTCTCCTACGGAGAGCAGCCGGCCCCGTGCAGCGAATTCCTCGAGCGGCGGCGGCAGCGGCAGAGCAGCAGGGGCGGCGGAGCGCAGCTCGATGCGCGCGCGCGCGAAGCGGCATCGCCGCTCGAGCCGCACTGGATCACCGGCGCCTGCATGCTTGTCCGCCGAAAGGCCTGGGAAATGATTTCAGGATTTGACGAGGCGTATTTCTTTTATTTCGAGGACGTGGACCTGTGCACGCGGCTCAGGCGGTCCGGATGGACTGTCCTCTACCGCCCGGAGGCCGAGGTCATCCATTTCGGCGGAGGATCGGATCCGCTGTCCGATCCGCGCATCGTCGCATCGTACCGGCGCGAACAGCTGCGCTACTACGCGCGCTTCAACAGCCGGCTTTCCTTCTTCCTGCTCCAGCGCTATCTTCTGTGGAAATTCGCGCGCGCGGCGCGGGACGGAAGCATTCTTCCTCCGCAGGCAGCGGAACTCGAAACAATGATACGCGCATTTCCCCGCCGCGCCGAACGCGTCGCGCTGACCGTCAAGGAGAATCGATGAATATCGGTGTGTACGGAGGAACGTTCAATCCTCCCCATCTCGGACATCTGATACTGGCCCAGAGCGCGATCGACGCGCTGGCTCTCAATCGCGTGCTGTTCGTGCCGGCATTCCAATCCCCGTTCAAGCTGCGGTCCGAAAGCCTGTCCGCGGAGATCCGCGCGGAAATGGTGGAGCTGGCGGTGTCGGACAACGATCGCCTGCGCTGTGAATACCACGAAGTGCGGCACGGAGGCTTGTCGTTCACCGTCGATACGCTGCGGTATCTGCGGACGCTGCATCCCGATGACACGCTGTACCTGCTCATGGGCAGCGATACCTTCCTGGAATTTCACCTGTGGAAGGAGCCCGAAGTCATCGCGGAGATCGCCACGCTCGCCGTCGCGGAACGGCCGGGTCATGAGCTGGAACTCCCGGCGCATCCCTTCGGAAAGACCGCCCGGAGCTTTCCCATGCCGCTGATCGACATCTCCTCGACGGACGTCCGCAGGCGCGTGCGCGAGCGCCTGTCCATTCAGTATCTCGTCCCGTGGACCGTCCAGGTGTTCATCACGTCGCAGGGTTTGTACCGCGAAGCAACCTGAGTCCGACGCGCCGCCTGCAGCCAACTCCTCGCGAAGCCTGCAGCCAACCCCTCGCGAAGCCTGCAGCCAGCCCCTCGCGAAGCCTGCAGCCAACCCCTCGCGAAGCCTGCAGCCAGCCCCTCGCGAAGCCTACAGCCAGCCCTGTGCTCGGTACCAGTCCGCCGTGCCGCGGATACCCTCCTCGATCGACACCGTCTGCCGATAGCCGAGTTCCGCTTTCGCCTTCGAGATATCGCAGATCCAGTAGCGCTGCGTGATGTCCCGTGCCTTCTCGAGATTGAGCGTCGCCGGTTTCCGCTGCAGCGCCGCGAGTCCCTGTGCGATCGCCGCGACGGCGAAGACGATGGTATGCGGAAGCCTCACCTTGATGACACGCCGGTGCAGTGCCGCCGCGGCGATGCGTCCCACCTGAGGCCAGGAATAGAATTCCTCGCTGCCGAGAAAGTACGTCTGCCCGATGCTGTTCGGCGACTCTGCCGCGAGCACCATCCCCTGCACCAGGTCGTCGCTGTGCAGCAGGCTGAGCCGCTTGTCGTCGAAGCCGATCATGGAATCGAGTCCGCGGTTGATCGTCTGGAAATAGATGAAGATCTCCGTGTCACGCGGGCCGTACATGGCCGGGGGACGCACGATCGTCCATGGCAGTGCGTCGCCGCTCGCGCGCACGGCGGCCTCGGCCGCGATCTTGCTTTCCCCGTACGTGGTGATCGGTCTCGGAGTGTCGGTTTCCCGCACCGGCCGGTCGAGCGAAGGCGAAGGCCCTGCCGCGGTCTGACTGCTGACGTAGAGAAAGCGCCGCACGCGGGGAGCGTATCGACGTGTCGCCTCGAGCATGTTTTCCGTGGCCTTCACATTGCCGTCGAAATACCCCTGCCGGTCGCGGGCCTTGACGACACCCGCGATGTGGTAGACCATGTCGGCATCGCGGACGAAAGGTTCGAGCGAGGCGGCGTCGCGGATGTCGCCCTGTACGAGTTCGACGTTCTTTCCTTCGAGCCAGCGCAGGTTGCTGCTGGCGCGCACGAGCGTGCGCACCCGATGCCCGTGTTCCAGCATGCGGTCCACCAGATGCGAGCCGATGAATCCCGTTCCCCCGGTGATTGCGATGATCATGATGTGCTTCTTCTGTTGGTTCTGTGACTATGCGTGATCCGGCCAAATTTCCACGGCCACTCGCTTCCGAGGCCTCCACTGCCCGGCATCCGTAATACGGAGTCCGGCATCCGATAAAATGGGCACGGCATCCGTTTACAGGGGACGATCGCTCACTGTTTTCCGCTCACCTTCGCCCAGGTATCGCGGAGCGTCACGGTGCGGTTGAACACTGGCGCGCCCGGGACGCTATAGCGGGAATCGACCGTGAAATATCCCTTGCGTTCGAACTGGAAATGCGTGCCGGGCACGGCATCGGCGAGCGAGGGTTCCACTTTCGCGCGAACGATCCGCAGGGAGTCGGGATTGAGGTTCGAGAGGAAATCCAGCCCTTCGTCCGCATCCCCCGGATCCTCCTTCGTGAAGAGCTGATCGTAGAGCCGCACTTCCGCATCGACGGACCGGGGAGCCGACACCCAGTGGAGTGTCCCTTTCACCTTGCGATCCGCCTGCGGCATGCCGCTGCGCGTCTCCGGATCGTAGGTGCAGCGCAATTCGATCACGTTGCCATCGGCGTCTTTGACCACGTCCTCGCACTTTATGATGTAGGCGTAG
This sequence comes from uncultured Chromatiales bacterium, assembly GCA_964635845.1. Classification (GTDB taxonomy): domain Bacteria; phylum Bacteroidota; class Ignavibacteria; order SZUA-365; family SZUA-365; genus SZUA-365. The sequence goes on along the minus strand of CAZWNO010000067.1, from coordinate 972 downwards.
CGGAGCCGCACTTCCCTTCCGGGGGCGAGGCGGAAAAACTTCGACGGAGGATCTTCCATGAAGTCCTCGCGCTCGATATAGAGTTCACGGGTGAAGGGCACGCTGCGGCTGCCCGCCGCGGGATCCTCGGGATTGTTCACCGCCGGCAGCTGTTCGACTACGCCTTCGGGGAAATTCGTGATCACGACTTTCAGCGGATCGAGCACCGCCATGACGCGGAAGGCATGCGCGTTGAGGTCCTCGCGCACGCAGTGTTCGAGCAGCGCGATATCGATGGTGCTCTCCTTTTTCGCGACGCCCACGCGGTCGGCGAAATCGCGGATGGACGCCGGCGTGAAGCCGCGGCGCCGCAGTCCGGAGATCGTCGGCATGCGCGGATCGTCCCATCCGTCGACGAAATTCTCCTGCACGAGCCGCAGCAGCTTGCGCTTGCTCATGACCATGTAGGTGACGTTCAGCCGCGCGAATTCGATCTGCTGGGGGTGGTGGATGTCCAGCTGCTCGACATACCAGTCGTAGAGCGGACGGTGATCCTCGAACTCCAGCGTGCAGATCGAATGCGTGATGCCCTCGATGGAGTCGGACTGGCCATGCGCCCAGTCGTAGGTCGGGTAGATGCACCAGTCGTCGCCGGTCCGGTGGTGATGCGCGTGGAGGATGCGGTACATCACCGGGTCGCGCATGTTCAGGTTCGGCGAGGCCATGTCGATTTTCGCGCGCAGCGTATGCGATCCAT
>CAZWNO010000067.1:0-226 GCA_964635845.1 uncultured Chromatiales bacterium | reverse complement strand
CCTGCCTCCATGCGGCGGAACAGATCGAGGTTCTCCTCGGGCGAGCGGTCGCGGAAGGGACTGTTCCTCCCCGGTTCCGTGAGCGTTCCGCGATGCTCGCGGATCTGTTCCGCCGAGAGTTCGCAGACGAAGGCCTTGCCCTCGCGTACCAGCTTCAGCGCGTATTCGTACAGCGTTTCGAAGTAGTCGGACGCGTAGTACTCGCGATCCTTCCAGTCGAAGCCCA
>CAZWNO010000066.1:0-22912 GCA_964635845.1 uncultured Chromatiales bacterium | reverse complement strand
CTCGATCCCGACCATCCGCTCCTGATCATCGTCTCCGACGGCACCCGACGCTGCCAGACGCGCGTGTTTCTGCCGCGCCTGCTCGCGATCGCGCACGACGCCGGCATTCCCCCCGAGCGCGTGTGCATTCTCTTCGCGACGGGAACGCACGCGCCGCAGAGCGAGGCGGAGAAGAGGGAGGTGCTCGGCGAATTCATCTACGACCATTACTGCGTCCGCGAGCACGATTCCCGCGACGAGGACGCCTGCGTCGAGGTGGGTGTGACGCGATTCGGGACTCCGGTGCGCATCAACCGGCTGCTGGCCGAGGCGAAACAGGTCATCGCCACGGGCACCATCGTGCATCACTATTTCGCGGGTTTCGGGGGCGGGGCGAAGCTGTTCGTACCGGGCGTCGCGGCGTACAGCACTGCCGTGGCGAATCATCGGCGCACCATCACGCCCGACGGAAGCTTCGATCCCGGCTGCGCCGACGGAACGATCGAGGGCAACCCGGTCATCGAAGACATCATGGATGCGCGGCGCTTCATGCCGCCGCACTGGTACTTCGCGGCCCTGCTCGACGACCACGGACGGCTCACCGACGGGGTCTGCGGGGACATGGGAATCGCTCACGCGGAGGGCTGCAGGAGGGTGAACGAGCGTTTCCGCCATCCTATCGATGCGCTCGCCGACCTGACGATCGTCAGCGCGGGCGGCCATCCGAAGGACATCAACTTCATCCAGGCGCACAAGGCGCTGCACCACGCGTCGTACGCGACGCGCGAGGGTGGCGGCATCATCTGTCTCGCGCAGTGCCGTGACGGGATCGGAAACGACGACTTCATGGAGTGGTTCGCATACGACGACGAACAGGGCTTTCGCGAGGCGCTCCTGTCGCGCTACGCGATGAACGCGCACACGGCGCTCGTGATGCGCGAGAAGGCGCGCCGCTTCCGCATCGTGTTCGTATCCTCGCTCGATCCCGCCCGCGTGCGCGCGATGGGGATGGAGAGCACCGCGACGCTCGAGACTGCGCTCGCGCTGCTGAGCCCGTCCCTGCCGGCGGATGCGTGCGTGGCCATACTGGAAAACGGGTCGCTCACCGTTCCGACGCTGAGAGCCGTTCAGGGATGAGCCCCGCCGCCCTCCACGCCCTGCTCGCCGCCGCCTGCATTCTCTGGTGCGTGCAGCACAGCCTGCTGATTGCGCCCGGCTGGATGCGGCGCATGCGCCGCCTGCTCGGTTCCCGCATCGCGTACTACCGCCTGGCCTATGTCCTTGTCAGCATCATCACTCTCATTCCGCTGGCGTATCTCCTGCACCGCATCGACTCGCCCGTGTTGTGGGAATGGCCGGCGTCCGTGGAGCTGATCCGCTGGACCGGTGTCGCGGTGTCGCTGATCACTTTCGCGATTGCCGCGCGTGAATACGATCAGCCGTTCTTTTTCGGACTCCGGCAGATTCGGGAGCATCGCACGGGAGAGCGGACGGAATTTTCCGGGTTCGTCGTCAGCGGCATCCTGCGGTACATGCGCCATCCCTATTACACGGCGGGCATCCTGCTGCTGCTCTGCTCGGGTGAAGCCACTGCCGGGAACCTGATCCTGACCGTGATCGGAGTCGCCTACTTCGTGATCGGGGCGTTCCTCGAGGAACGCAAGCTCGTCGCGGAATTCGGGGAGGAGTATCGCCGATATCAGCGTGAGGTCCCGATGTTCATACCGTGTCCCTGGGTAAAGAGGAGCGCGTGAATCCGGAATCCATCGAACGCATCCTCGTCATCCGCCGGCACAACCACATCGGCGACATGCTGTGTTCGCTGCCGCTGTACGCCGCCCTGCACGGGCGCTGGCCCGAAGCGTCGATCACGCTGCTCGCCACACCGACACGCTATCCGATTCCACTGAAGGAAGTCAATCCCTTCGTGGACGACGTCGTGTACTATGCGAAAGGGACGCTGGCCGAAGTGATCCGGGCGCATCGTGCACTCCGGGCGCGGCGCTTCGACCTGGCGATCGTCCCTTCGACTGTCGCCATGTCGCGCACCTCGCATATCACCGCGTACCTCAGCGGCGCGCGCATCCGCGTCGGTGTGCGTTCGATCGACGATGAGCCGAATGCGATGCATCGGCTGCTCAATGTCAAGCGGGATGTGCGCTGGGGGCGGGAGCACGTGCATCAGGAGGAGCGCAACCGCGACATCGCGGCGCTCGCGGGATGTGCGATCACCGATGCGGAAATCCGGGCGCTCCGCCTGCCGGATTCAGACGCCAGCGCGGCATCGGCGCGGAACGCGCTCGGCGCGTGGGCGGACGGCCGCCCGCTGATCGGCGTCCATCCCGGAGCGGGGAAGGCGGCGAATATCTGGCCGGCGAACCGCTTCGCCGAAGTGATGGCCGGCCTTTCGTGCTCCGGCGCCGGTGATGTCGTGATCACCGCGGGCGCGCTCGACGATGCGGAGGTGCGCGTGCTGAGGGGGGCGCTGGATAAAAAAGGAGTAGAACATCTGATACTACGTCGGCTGGACCTGCCCGTGCTCGCGGCGGTGTTCCGCCGCCTCCGGCTTTACCTGGTCAACGATACGGGCACGATGCACGTCGCGGCATTTAGCGGATGTCCGACTGTGTCGCTGTTCGGTCCCACGGCGGGATGGGAGTGGGGACCTCGGGGCGAGCGTCATCGTGTCGTGCAGTCAGATGACGGATGCATGGAGGGAATCAGCACCGATCGCGTCGAACATGCCTGCCGGGACCTGCTCCGAGCCGCGGATGCTACAGGTCGTGACGGCGATGGAATCTCGCCATGAAGAATCCGTCGGAATCGAGAAGATCGGGAGGGAGGAGCAGTGCATCCGTTTTTTTCCGGAGCGGTTTCGAAGTAATGCCGGCGGCGCTGAAATGCGGCGCGAGCGGAGCCGGCGCGAAATCCGGATGCGTCGCCAGGAAATTCCGGACCACGGCATCGTTTTCCTGTGGCAGCAGGGAACAGGTCGCGTAGACGAGTATCCCGCCCTTCCGTACATGCGCGGCATTGCCGGCAAGGATAGCCGACTGACGCGCGGCGAGGCGCGAGACCGTTTTTTCCGTCAGGCGCCACTTGAGTGCGGGATGCCGGCGCACCGTTCCGAAGCCTGAACACGGCGCATCCACGAGCACGCAATCGAATTTCGATGTGGCCTCGGGAGTATCTCCGCTTTCACCGGCGCCGGATTCCGCGGGGACAATCGCGGTGCGGACGCTTCGGAGGTCGAGGCGTGTCCCGCGTTCCTCGAGTCCCCGCAGCTTGCCTCGCCCGATGTCACAGGCGACGATGAGCCCGTCGTCGCGCATGCGGTCGGCCAGATGCATGGTTTTCCCGCCCCCACCCGCGCAGGCGTCGAGCACGCGCCAGCCGGGGAGCACATCGCAGGCGTGTGTGACGAGCTGGCTCCCGGCGTCCTGCACTTCAAACAGACCGTCCGCGTACCATGCGGTCTCGGTGAGGGACTGCCGCTTCCGCACCACCAGGGCCTCGGGCAGGACGGGGTGAGGGATCGCATCGATACCGCCCGCCTGCAGCTCCTCCAGCAGCGCGTCCCGATCTCCGCGCAGGCGGTTGACGCGCAGCGTCAGCGGCGCGGCGGTGGAGAGTCCGCGTCCGAGCCTGGCGATGAACGGGAAGGACAGCGGCGGATCCTGTTCGCGCCAGGCGCGAAGCACCCAGTCGGGCAGCGACCATCGCAGGGCTGTCGCCAGTCGGGCATCCGCCTCGCCGACGGGCGGTGCGTCCGCCGCGGCCTCGGCGTTACCAACGCGGCCCGCCGGCGTAAATGCGGCGTCTCCGTCGCGGCCTGCCGGCACGCAGGCGGCGTCCCAGCGGCCTGCGTTCCGCAGCACGGCATCGATCGGGATCGGGCCTTCGCGTGTGAGCAGTTCGGCCGCCGGGGGAATCCAGGCATCGAGTGGTTCGAAAAAGGCGGGGAGAAATCCGTGTGCGGAGAGGATGATCGCGGTGGCGGTGACAGCGCGGGTTTCGGCTGCGGGGGGCCGCAGGTCGACATCCGAAGGATCACCAGTGGCACAGGCGCGCGCGAAACGCCAGGCCCGCAGCGCGTGATGCGCTGCAGCCGAGACGAACTCGCGCTCTTCCGCTGCGAGCCGCTTCTGTGCGTGCAGATACGTCGAGGCGAGCTGCCTCGGCGGCTGGGAGGACTTGAGCAGAAGGCGCGCGAGTTCCGCGGCGTGCTCGAGCAGCATCGTCGCGCGCGTCGTCGACGCAGGGATCACCGGTCTCCGCTGTTGTGTACGAATCCGAGCCGCGCGCGAAGGGGCGCCGGGAGTTCCGGCAGCGCGGCGCGCGGTATCATGAAGGTAGACAAATTCGTGAGATCGGAAAAGACGCGATGGTTTTCGGCGGTGGATTTGAGATAATGGAATCCCGAGGAACCGCCGGTACCGATTTTCGTGCCGATCATTCGGTGCACCATGAGCGCGTGGCGGTAGCGCCAGGTGGTCATCAGTTCGTCGACATCCACCAGCGCGGCGATGAGCCGGTACGGCATGGTGAGTATGGGCTGGTCGCGGTAGAGCGAGATGAAGAGGGAGGCGAGCATCGCGCGCTGCGAAAACCGCTGTCGGCTTTCCTTCCGCATGGCTTCCTGCAGGGAAGGATCGAACAGTGCGTCGAAATGCGCGGCGGTCGCGTCAAGTTCCATGAGCTGCTGCTGTTTCTCCTCCTGCCCGAGCGTGGGATTCCGGTCGATGACCGCGCGATCGCTCTTCAGCATCGCATGTACCGCGCCGCGATACGCTTCCCAGAAGCGGAACGATCCCGTCTCCAGGAAGGGCGTGCGTTGGAGCCAGGTTTCTACCGCGTCGAAGAGCGTAGGCTGCTGTTCCGCGGCGATGAGCTGATCGCGATGCGCGGGCGAGACCCTGCTGTGGTAGGCCGCGTTGTTGTAGCGCAGCCGCGCTTCGGCGCGCAGGCCGAGACGGATTTCCAGCAGGCGGAACTGGATGCTCTGGAAGCCGGAGGCCGGGAAGAGGAAATCGCGGAAGTCCAGGAAGTCCAGCGGTGTCATGGTCTCGACGATGCGCAGCTGGTCGATGAGCACCTTCTGGATTTCAATCACGCGCTGCAGGCGAGAGACGCTCACGCCGATGTGCGACTCCTCGACGGGATCCGCCGAGAGCGCGGCGATCACGGAATCCATTTCAAACAGGATCTGCTTGAACCACAGCTCGTAGGCCTGATGAACGATGATGAAGAGCATCTCGTCGTGCGCGGGTGCGCCGTACTCCTCGCTCTTGCGATGCTGGCTGTCGAGCAGCCGGTCGAGCTGCAGGTAGTCGGAGTAGTACACCGGGGGGAAGGGCTTATCCATCAAGTATCTCCTGTCGGTTCGTCATAAAGGACCTGCGTCATCTTTATAGGGACGCAGGCGTTCGGTGATCAGCCGGGCGGCGCGCGTGAAGTCCACCTGTCCGGGCGTGTCGACGCCGCGGGTCAGCTCCTCGAGAATCTGCTGCTGGATCTCCCCGCGGCGCTTCGCAACGGCGTAGGGAGTGCGGTGGAAGGTGACCATCGAGTATTTCGGGATGAAATACTCCGGAAAGCGCTCCTCGAGTGCGAGTCCGACCTGCTTGGTAAGCAGGAAATGCGGATCGGCGACCCGGTCGCGCATTTCCACGAAATTCTCCAGCGCGAGTTCCGCAATCGAATCCGTGTTCACCTTGCGGCGCTCCTGGTACGCTTCGAAGACGCGATCCCAATCGTGACCGAATTCATCGAGGCATCGGTTGAGTTCGCTGCAGTCCTCGAAGGCGCAGTTCATGCCCTGTCCGTAGAACGGTACGACGGCATGGCAGGCGTCGCCGAGCAGCGCGGCCCTGCCGCCCACGTGCCAGGGATAGCAGCGCACGGTGCCCAGCGCGCCGACGGGATTGGCGGCGAATTCTTCCGCGAGCGAGGGAATCAGCGGCAGCGCATCCGGAAACTCCCTCGCGAAGAATGCGCGCACCCGCTCCGGAGTGTCGAGAGAGGAGAATCCCGGATCCCCCTCATGCTGCAGGAAGAGCGTGCAGGTAAAGCTGCCGTCGATATTCGGGAGCGCGATGAGCATGAACGAATGCCGCGGCCAGATATGCAGCGCGTGCTTCTCGATGGGGAACGCCCCGCCGTCGCCCGCGGGAATCGTAAGCTCCTTGTAGCCGTGCTCGAGGAATTCCTGTGTCGCGACGAAGCCCTCGCGCCTTTCCATCGACTGCCGCAGAGGCGATCCCGCGCCGTCGGTGGCGATGACGGTGTCCGCGCGCCGTGTACAGGATAATCCGGTCTCTTCGTCCGTGAAACGCACGTCGCGACTTTCGAAGTCCATGCCTTCGCAGCGCTGGTTGAAATGAATGCGCACATGGGGATGGCTTTCGGCGAGATCCATGAGCTTCCTGTTCAGCTCCCCGCGTGATATGGAATGGATCACCTCGGAGTCGTCCCGCCCGTAGGGCTGGAACGTCGTTTGGCCGTCCGTGTCGTGGATCATGCGTCCCCGCATGGGGATGGCGACTTCCATCATGGCGTCGAGAAGCCCGACCTCGCGCAGGGCGTGGATCCCGCGGGCCGACAGCGCGAGGTTGATCGAGCGTCCCGCGCTCATGTGCACACGGCGCATGTCCGCGCGGCGCTCGTACACGTCGACCGTGAAACCCCGGCGCGCGAGGTATATGGAAAGCAGTGAACCGGCGAGGCCGGCGCCGACGAGGAGGATATGCTGCTGTGATTTCGTCATGGCTGCGTGCTGCTGGTGATGCCGTCACATCGTGGAGTCGAAGAATGCGTGGAAACGGGCGGCGAAACGGCGGACGTCGGTGAAGCTGTTGTAGAGAGGAACCGGAGCGACACGGATGACATCGGGTTCGCGCCAGTCGCAGATCACGCCGGCCGCGGCGAGGTGATCGAAGAGTTGTCGTCCGCGGCGGGACACGCGCAGGGAGAGCTGGCAGCCGCGCTGCGCGGGATCGCCGGGCGTGATGATGCTCCATTCCGCACGCGACCTGCCGCGAAGCAGGAATTCCAGGTACCCGGTCAGCCGCAGGCTCTTCGCGCGCAGCGCGTCCATGCCGGCGCGGTCGAAGAGTTCGAGGGAAGCGCGCAGCGCGGCCAGCGGCAGGATCGACGGATTGCTCAGCTGCCATCCTTCCGCGCCTTCGATGGGACGGAATTCCGGCGGCATCGCGAAGCGCGTCGCCTTGTCGTGTCCCCACCACCCCGTGAAGCGCGGCAGATCGTCGCGGCGCGCGTGGCGCTCGTGCACGAAACAGGCCGCCGTGCAGCCGGGACCGGCGTTGAGATATTTGTAGGAACACCAGGCCGCGAAATCCACATCCCAGTCATGCAGGCGCAGGGGAACATTCCCCGCGGCGTGCGCGCAGTCCACGCCGACGGTGATTCCCGCATCCCGCGCGGCGCGCGTGATCGCCGGGATATCGAAAAGCTGGCCGTTGTAGTAGTTCACTCCGCCGAGCAGCAGCAGCGCCGCATCGCCGCGGTGGCGCGCGATGGTCGCGAGCGCGGCGTCGGTGGAGAAGTGTCCGTCGGCGTCCATGGGAATCTCCACGACGCCGTCGGCGGGATCGAAGCCGTGGAAGCGCAGCTGCGAAGCGGCGGCGTACTGGTCCGAGGGAAACGCCTTCTCCTCGATGATGATCTTGTACCGCGAAGCGGTGGGACGGTAGAACGAGACCATCAGCAGATGGAGGTTCACCGTGAGCGTGTTCATGGTCACGACTTCCACCGGCAGCGCGCCGACGATGCGGGCGGTCTGTTCCGTCAGCGTTTCGTGATAGGGCATCCAGGGGTGTTTCGCGTGGAAATGGCCCTCGACGCCGAGTTCGGCCCAGTCGCGCAGTTCCTGCTCGACGAAGTCCCGCGCGGCGACGGGCTGAAGCCCGAGCGAATTTCCGCAGAGATAGATCTGATCCTCTCCGCCGGGGGAACGCGGGATGTGGAACTGCGCGCGGAAGCCGCCAAGCGGATCCGCGTCGTCCATGCGGACGGCGAATGCCTCGCCGTCGTTGAATGCACCATCGTTGAAAGCGCCGCCGTTGAGTGCACCGCCGTTGAATTCGCCGCCGTTGAAAGCGCCGTCGTTGAATACGTCGCGGTCGTCGTTTACCTCACCGTCGTTGAATGCGTCGCGGTCGTCGTTTGCGGACTGCATGTGCTTGTTCATGTGCCTGTGGAGATGGGTGTGAGAGCGAAAAGGACGGGACGGCTCGGGGCGGCGTCGGCCGCGAAAGGCGCGATCTGCAGGTCGACGAGGCAGCGGCCGTCGGGGATCTCGTCGGACACGTAGATCATCTCCGTCACCGAACGCGCGCGGCCTGCCCCGGCGGGCAGCGCGCGGCTGCCGGCGGGCATGTCCCAGAAAATGTGATGCGCCGTCATGCGTCCCTCGTCGAACGCGCGGTCGAGTGAAGGGATGTCCACCAGCAGATGGCGCACGCCGAGCACGCGCAGGTACCGCATGGCCTCGATGCTGAAGTACGGCGCCGGCGTTTCCAGGTAGCGCCGCGCGGTTTTTCCCGCGTCGTTGGGCAGCGTCCGTATGATGACGGCCTGATGGAATGCCGACTCTCCCGTCAGCGCTTCGCGCAGCGCCGCAGCGGTGATGAGGAAGTCGCCCTCCTCCTTGCGCGGCTCGTAGGACTCGCCGCTCCGCGGCGCGGGTACCGGCGATACCGAAACAAGCGTGGCGGGAAACAGCGCGGGGGTGAGCATCGACTCGACGGAGATGCGTTCCGCGGTGATGTGGCCGACGCATTCGGTATGCGTGCCGTTGCAGTGCGGAGTGAGCGTCACGGTTTCGAAATTGCAGCTGCCGCCGCGGCGCGTGTCGCCGATGAATGCACCGTCCTCATACGCCTGCGATCGCGCCGGCGGGACGCCGTAGCTGTTCGGCTGCGGACCATCGAAGAGCAGCGGAATCGCGATGCTGCGGCCGTGGGCGAGATCGGCCGCGTATTCTCGTCCGTCGATTGCGACGCGCGCGATCATGATTGATGTCCGGTGACTTTGGCGATGCGCGCGATCATGACTGCCGCCCGATGACTATGGCGATGCGCGCGATCATGACTGATGTCCCGCGTTCATGGATGAAACCGCGTGATGTCGAGACCGAGCCATTCCATCGCGTTCTCCGCGAGCAGCATGCGTTTGACATGGTCGGGAAACACGTCGATGGACTCGATGAGCGTCCCCGGCCTGTGCTCCCCGAGCGGGAAAGGGTAGTCCGATCCGAGCGTCACGCGGTTCTCGCCGACGAGATCGACGATATAGCGCAGCATCACCGGATCGTGCACGAGGGAATCAAGATAGAATCGTCCGAGATACGCCCGCGGATTGACCGCGTTGTCCACGGCGACGAGATCAGGCCGCACGGTGAAGCCGTGCTCGATGCGGCCGATGGTGGCGGGGAAGGATCCGCCGCCGTGCGCGAAGTTGACGCGCAATCGGGGCAGGCGTTCCAGCACGCCGCCGAAGATCATCGAGCACACCGCCAGTGAGGTCTCCGCGGGCATGCCGACGAGCCAGGGCAGCCAGTAGCGGCGCATGCGGTCGCTGCCCATCATGTCCCAGGGATGCACGAACACCGCGGCGCCCAGTTCCTCGGCCGCCTGAAAAAAGGGGAACAGCTCCGGCTCGCTCAGATTCCACTCGTTGACATGCGTGCCGATCTCCACTCCCGCGAGATCAAGTTCCTTCACGGCGCGCTCGAGCTCGAGTATCGCGAGTTCGGGCGACTGCATCGGCACCGTCGCAAGCCCGACGAAGCGCCGGGGATCGGAGGCGACCGTGGCGGCGATGTGATCGTTGAGGATGCGGGAGAAATCCAGCGCGTCCTCGGCCTTGGCCCAGTAACTGAACATGACCGGCACGGTGGACAGCACCTGCACCTGCACGCCGTCGCGATCGCAGTCGGCGAGGCGGCGGGCGGGATCCCAGGAATTCGGCTGGAATGTGCGGAAGTGCTTGCAGTCGACGATCATCGCCGCGCTGCCGTCCGGCTGCGGCTCGAATGTCGGAAAGCCGCTGTAGCCGTAGCGCTGATCCAGATCGGGCCAGCGGGGGGGAAGGATGTGCGTGTGGACGTCTACCTTGAACATCGATGATTCTCGAGTGTGGAATTCAGGACGCGGGAACCGGCGGCTCCATCACCGTGCCGCATTTCCGGCAGCGGCGTTTCTCCTCCGATGCGTAGAACGTGCTCATGATCTCCGGCAGCTGTGTGACGATGTTGCCGAGGGGGAAGAACTCCTCGTGCAGCTTTGCACCGCAGGATTCGCAATACCAGATGCAGCCGTCGAGCTCGCCTTCGCGCCGCCTGCGTTCGATGACGAGTCCGACAGTGTTCGCCGGACGCTGCGGGGAATGCGGCACACGGGCGGGCAGCAGGTAGATCTCTCCCTCGCGGATCGTGATGTCGCGCGGGGTGCCGCCGTCCATCACCATCAGCGTGATGTCGCCCTCGAGCTGGTAGAAGAACTCCTCGCCTTCGTCGTAATGATAGTCCTTTCGCGCGTTCGGACCGCCCACGACCATGATGATGAACTCGGCATCCTCGAACACCTGCTGGTTGCCGACAGGCGGCTTGAGCAGGTGCCGGTGCTCGTCGATCCATTCGCGGAAGTTGATGCCTTGCAGGGAATACATGTCCGTCCCTTTCTCAGATTGTGGCGATGCATTTGAGTTCGATGGCGATGGGCGTCGGCAGTGCGTTGATTTCCACCGTCGTCCGGCAGGGCTGATTCTCCGTGAAGTACTCCGCATAAATCCGGTTGAATGCGGCGAAGTCGCGCTCCATGTCGGTGAGGAACACGGTGACGTCGATCAGCCGGTTCCAGTCCGACCCTGCTTCCTCGAGTATCATGCGCACGTTGCGGAACACCGCGTGACACTGCGCCTCGATGTCGTGGTCGACGATATTGCCCCGCTCATCGAGCGTTACCCCGGGAATGGCGGCGCTGCCGCGCTGACGCGGACCGACGCCGGAGAGAAACAGCAGGTTGCCCGCGCGTCGCGCGTGGGGATACCTTCCGACGGGTTCCGGGGCCCGCGTCGATTCGATGCTGCCGTGGTCGCTGCTCATGGCCGATATTTCCGCATTGCAGGTGTCATTATCCGGTGAATTGGAATGCGCCCCGCCGTCGGAGCGCTAGAGTTTGACGCAGACGTTTTTCGCCTCGGTGAAGAAGCGCAGGGCTTCCCAGCCGCCTTCGCGTCCGACGCCCGACTGCTTGACGCCGCCGAAGGGCGTACGCAGATCGCGCAGCATCCAGCAGTTGATCCAGACGATGCCCGCCTGGATGCCGGCCGCCGTCCGATGCGCCTTCCGAAGGTCGCCGGTCCAGACCGACGCCGCGAGGCCGTACGGCGTGGAGTTCGCCATCGCGAGCGCCTCCTCCTCCGAGTCGAAGGGCGTGAGCGTGACCACGGGACCAAAGATCTCCTCCTGGTTCGTGCGGCAGGAGAAAGACAATCCTTCGATCACGGCCGGGGAGACGAACCAGCCGTCCTCGCAGCGCCCTTCGAGCCGCAGCCGCTCGCCGCCGCAGAGCACCGTGCCGCCTTCCTCGCGCGCGAGGGCGATGTACGAGAGCACCTTCTCCATGTGCTGCCGCGAGACCAGCGCACCGAGCGCGGTCGCGTCGTCGAACGGATCGCCGACCGTGAGCGCGCGGACGCGCTCGACGAAGGCGTCGCGGAATCGCGTGTAGAGCGCGCGCTCGACGAAGATGCGCGAGCCGCAGAGGCAGATTTCACCCTGGTTCGAGAACGCCGAGCGCAGCACGGTGTTCAGCGTATCGTCGAAATCGCAGTCGGCAAAGATCAGCGTGGGATTCTTCCCGCCGAGTTCGAGCGAAAGCTTCTTGAACATCGGAGCCGCGGTGCGCGCGATCTCCGCGCCGGTGGCGGTGCCTCCGGTGAATGAAATCGCCGGGATGGCGGGATGTGCTGTAATCGCCGCTCCGACGGCGCTGCCGAGTCCATGCACGATGTTGAGCACCCCGGCGGGGAGTCCCGCCTCGATGCAGACTTCGGAAAGCATGAATGCCGTGCAGGGCGTGATTTCCGAGGGCTTCGCGACGACGCAATTCCCCGCGGCGAGCGCCGGCGCGATCTTCCAGGTGAAGAGATAGAGCGGAAGATTCCACGGGGAGATGCAGCCTGCCACCCCGACGGGCTGTCGCAGGGTGTAGTTCAGTGCCTCGCCGTCGGTCTGATGCGCGTCCGTGGAGCTGTGGAGTATGGCGGTCGCGAAAAAGCGGAAATTCCTCGCCGCGCGCGGGATGTCCAGCTCGCAGGCCAGCCACACGGGCTTGCCGCTGTCGCGTGACTCGGCCTGCGCGAATTCCTCGAGGCGGGACTCGATCAGATCCGCCACGCGCCGGAGCACCCGTGAGCGCTCCTCGGCGGGTGTGGCGCTCCAGCCCGGGAACGACCTGTGCGCGGCCTCGGCCGCGGCGTCGACATCCGCTCCCGCGGACTCCGCCGCCATCGCGTACACGCCGCCGGTCGCCGGTTCCCGCACCGGCAGCCATGCGCCCGTCAACGCGTCGGTCAATGCGCCGTCTATGTAATTACGGATATACATCATCGGGATACTCCACCCGGAAATCACGGCCCTCGGTCGCTCGTGCGGATCATCAGGCCGGACACCATGTCATGAATTCCAACATGATAAAATACACGTCATGTCCGAATTCGCAAAGCGCCGAGTCTCCCGCCCAACGGACCGAGTCTCCCGCCCAACGGACCGAGTCTCCCGCCCAACGGACGGAGTCTCCCGCCCAACGGACGGAGTCTCCCGCCCAACGGACGGAGTCTCTTACGAGATGAAGCGAATGGAGAGCGGGTAGCGGTACTTCTCGCCGTGGTAGCTGCGGACGGCGGCGATGACGATCAGAACCAGGTTGATAATTCCGAGCAGCAGCATCGCGGCGATCGAGAGGAGGAGTGAAACCGGGAACTCCGCGTCATAATCTCCGGCGACGAAAGAGAGCAGACTTGCGACGAGCACGATCAGCAGGATGACGGCAAAGATCGTCATGGTGATCTGGAAGTTCACCGACTCCTTGCCCTGGTCGTCCACAAGCGGGCACTGTTCCTTTTTCGCCAGCCAGACAACGAGCGGACCGATGATATGGCCGAACGGAAAAATGAAGGCGGCGAGGACGGCGATATGGCAGGACATGGCCCACCCGCGCTCATCCTGCTGCCGCTTGTAGAGTTCGTGCTCCGACAGGGTGGGTTCTTCGACACTGGACATCGCGCAGCCTCCGGATTTTGAAATTTGATATGGTGATGGTATATTTACCGATGCCCTCAACGGGGGCAAACTACGCCCGTTTGAGGCTACAGTCAAGCGAACACATATGTTGAACAGAGGATATCAAGGAATAAAGGTCCACGGAGCATGACAGTATGAAGTACAACGGCCCAAAGGTCAAACTCTCGCGCCAGCTCGGCGTCCCGCTCACTCCCAAGGCATCCAAGTACATGGAGCGCAAGCCCCATCCGCCCGGTGCCCATGGTCTTTCGCGCAATCGTCGGGCAAAGATTTCCGACTACAAGAAGCAGCTCGTTGAAAAGCAGCGTCTCCGCTGGCAGTACAACATCAGCGAGAAACAGATGCTGAACTACTACAAGAAATCCGCGAGCAGGACCGGGAACACGTCCGACAACCTGGCGATCATGCTGGAAACCCGTCTCGATGCCGTGCTGTACCGCGGCGGCCTCGCCCGTACGATATTCGCCGCGCGCCAGTATGTGGCCCATGGACACATCGAAGTGAACGGCAAGCGCGTCGATATCCCCTCCTACCAGGTCCGCGTCAACGACGTGATTTCCGTGCGCCAGAAGAGCCGCAAGATCGAGTGCTTCAACGATGCGGTCAAGGCCGCGCGTCCGCCCGAGTATCTCACGATCTCCAAGCCCGAACTGTCCGTCACCCTGATGTCCACCCCCGAGCGCGAGAAGATTCCGGTCGTGTGCGAATTTCCGCTGGTGATCGAGTACTATTCCCGCTAAACGCACGAGCATATCAGATTTTCCCGAACGGCGTCCCGACGGACGCCGTTCGTCGTTTCATGGACTCCGTCATCCCGAGACCTTGATGTGCGCCGGGCATCGGGACCTATCTCCCGGCAGAATGGAAAATTCCGTATTATTCCATAATCGGCATATGCCGGGAGATTTGGGTTCCCTTTATCATCACTGTTTCCGACCATATGAGGACGATATGATGAAACGACGGATCACCGCTGCCCTCGCGGCATTGCTCTTCATGTTCGCGCCGACGCTCCGCGCGCAGCAGGACGGCAATCTCGATCATCTCAGCCGGCCCGTATCCGAGAAGGACTATCCCGGCGCCGACGTCGTCGTGCTCTATGACAGCACCGACGTGGACGTGATGGACTCCGGTCTCAGTTACGTGCGCATGCACAAGCTTACGAAGGTGCTGACCGGCAAGGGCGCGCGCGATCTGCGCTCGATCACGTTCGACTATGATCCGCTCTCCGCGGCGGTGGAGGTGCTGCGTGTGCGGGTGTACCGCAAGGACGGCAGCGTGCATACGCTGGCGCCGGCGGACATGTACGACTACGCCGCCCCCGCGCGCTCGATCTACTGGGGCGCACGGCAGAAGATGGCCGCTGTCGGCTGGCTCGAGCCGGGTGACGCGGTGGAAACCCTCGTGTTCCGCAAGGGCTTCACCTATGCGCTGCTCGCGGGCGAGGACGACGACAGCCGTTTCGTTCCGCCGATGAAGGGGCATTACTACGAGATCGTGGAGTTCTGGTCCTCCGTGCCGGTGAAGGAAAAAGTGTTCCGGGTCCTCATGCCCGAAAACAAGCCCCTGCAGTATGAAGTGTACAACGGCGAGGTGTCGTCCTACGTGCATTTCCATCCGAAGGCCGTGCATCGCCTGAAGGTGGACGTCAATCCCGCCGCCGCGCAGCGCGCGACACCGGACGAGGACCTGCATCCCACAGGCGGGATGTTCACCCGCGAGGGCAAGGTCACATACTGCTGGTACAAGCGCGACATCGCGCCATTCAAGGGCGAGCCCGACATGGTCGCGGTGTCGGACGTCGCTCCCAAGCTGCTGGTGTCGACCTCGCCGGACTGGTACGCGAAGTCCACCTGGTTCGGCGGAGTCAACGAGGACTTCGGCAGCTTCGCCGTCACGCCCGAGGTACAGGCGAAGACCGACGAACTCCTCCGCGGCGTGAGCGACGAACTCGAGAGGATCAGCATCCTCAATCACTGGGTGGCGGAAGAGATCCGGTACTCCGGCATCTCGATGGGCGAGGGCGAGGGCTACACGCTGCACAAGGGCGCGATGACCTTCTCCGATCGCTGCGGCGTATGCAAGGACAAGGCCGGCATGCTCGTGACCATGCTGCGCGCGGCGGGCTTCGAATCCTATCCCGCGATGACCATGGCCGGTTCGCGCATCGAGCGCATTCCCGCCGATCAGTTCAATCACAGCGTCACCGTCGTCAGGCGCGCGAACGGCAACTGGATGCTTCTCGACCCGACGTGGATTCCCGGCGCACGGGAGATGTGGTCGTCGGCCGAGCAGCAGCAGGAATTCCTCATGGGCATTCCGGGCGGAGCGGACATCATGAGCACGCCGATTTCTCCGGCCGAAAACCACTACGTGAAAATGAAAAACACCGCGACGCTCGCGGCCGACGGCACGCTCGAAGGCGTCATGGAACTCGAGGCCGAGGGACAGTCCGATGGACTCATCCGCCGCGCCTTCACGCGAAGCTACATGTCCATCCGCGACGATACATACAGCAACCTGCTTGCCAGTGCCTATCCGCTGGCCGAAGTGAAGCGGCAGGTGATCGCCGATCCGTACGATCTCAGCGCGCCCTACCGGGTGCGTGTCGAATACCGCATCCCCGCGTTCGCGCACGGCAGCGGCGGCGAGCTGCGTTTCACGCCCCTGCTCGCGAGCGGCGTGCTCAAGGACGCCTTCCACGCGCCCGAGCTTTCGACCCGGACGAATATGGAGACGCGGAAGTACGGCTTCCGTCAGCGCTGCTCACGGCTCGTGGAGATCGAGGAGAACATCAGCGTTCCTCCTGGCATGCGCGCGCGGAGCCTGCCGGAGAACGCCGCGATCAGCGGCGACGCGGCGAGCTTCCGCAGCACGATGGCGCTCGAAGGAAACACACTGCGATTCTCGGCCATGCATCGCATGGAGAAGCGCGTGTACGACCCCTCCGACTGGCCCGATTTCCGCGCGGCGCTGCTCGCGCGCACGGCGCTCGCCGATTCACCTGTCATTCTCACGAAATAAGCGAGGGAGATGTCATGAAATCCGCAATCATCATTCTGCTGCTTTCTCTCCTTCCGCTTTCCATGCTCGCCCAGGGCAGGGGTGAGAAAACCTATGTCGTCGGTGCAAGCCGGCAGAACACGGCACAGCGCCGCGACACCGCCGACGCGGCGTACGAAGACATGCGGCACGAGTATGTGCTCCAGCCCGACGGCAGCGTGGTCTATACCTACAGCCACAGGCTGCGGCTGCTCACGAATTTCGCTTTCACCCGCGCCTACGGCGAATCCTTCGTCACATACAATCCGCGCTGGCAGACGCTCGAAGTGCTCCGCTCGATCACGACGATGCGCGACGGACGGAAGGTGGAATCCCCGTTCAACGCCTACAACGAAGTGCTTCCCGGATACGCCGCGGGTGCGGCGCCGTATCTCGGTCTGAAGGAAATGGTCGTCACCCATGCCGGCGTCGAGTCCGGCGCGGTGATCGACTTTGCCTACCGCCTGACGACGAAACCCGGGATGATGCCCGGATTGATGGACAAGGTGACATTCGGAGCGCGGAGTCCGATTGTCGACATGACCGTGCGCATCGTCGTGCCGTCGGATGTCGTGCTGGAGTACGGTCTCGTGCGCGACGACATCCTTCCGACGATCACCGAGGAGGGAAACACCCGCGTGTTCACCTGGCACCGCAAGGATATCCCCATGGTCGAAGTGGAGAGCCGGCAGCCCGCCCTCGACGACTTCCTCCCTGTGCTGCATTTCACTACCGCGACGAAGGGGGATATCCTCACGCACTGCCTGGAGGAAGCCGGTGATGAGGATCTCGGTCCCGCGCGGGCGATCGTGGATGAACTCGTCAAGCAGGAAGCCGATCCGGTGATGCGCGCCGTCGGCCTGCAGCGCTGGGTGGTGGAGCGTGTGGGACGCATGGGGGGACCGCTCGACATCCTCGGCTTCCGCGCGATGTCGCCCGCCGCAACGCTGCGCGCCAACGTCGGTTCCGATCTCGACCGTGCGGTGCTGCTCGCGGCGATGTGCCGCGCGGCGGGACTCGAGGCGAACGCGGTGCTCTTCAGCGGCGACCTCCGCAACGAGGGTCTGCGTATCGAGACCGAGCCTTCCGCGGACGGCGCGACCAGGCACAACATCTCCCCGGATCCGAAACCGGATATTCCCTCCCTGCCCCTGTATCCGTATCCTGCCGTGATCTGCAACAACCTGGGCGGCTACGCGCATCTCGTCCTCGATCCCTCGCACATGCAAAGCGGACCGATGCCTCCGCAATTCAGCGGGCGGTTCTATCAATCGCTGACCAACGAAGCGGAGGGGCCGCTCCTCTTCGTGAACGCCCTGATCAGCACTCCGACGACTGTCGGTGTCACTTCGGACTTGATCCTCGCCGACGATCTGACCGTGAAGGGCAAGAGTCTTGTCTCCTCATCCCTCCAGCGCAGCCACGCGTTCGATCTCGCGGGCTACGAGAGCGTCGTCAAAAACGCGCTCGCCACGGCGGGACAGGGCATGAGCGTCAAGCCGGGAAAAGCGGAAGCGCGTGCGAGCAGCGAGACGGTGTGCGAGGCGGAGGTCGCCTCCGACAAGCCTCTCGGTGTGGTGGAGGGGCTGGCCGAATTCCGCATCCCCGCTGCTCCGGGCGGCATCACGGACCTGCATCTGCCGATGGGCGACCGCATGCGCACGACGCCGATCGCCGCGCCGGGAAAACTGCGGGAGGAATGCCGCATGACGCTGCATCTGCCGAATAATGTAAACGCGGTTGCGGTACCGGACGCCGTGGAAATCTCGAACACCATCGGAAGCGTCCGTTCCGTGATCAAGGCCGACGCGCATGACGTGGAAGTGACGCGCTTCATCGAGATCAATTCCCCCGATCTCAAGGCCGAGGCCTATCCCATGCTGCTCGAGCTGCTGCGCGCGTGGCAGCATCCCGCGCATACGACGCTGACGCTGCGCGTGCGGAAATGACCGCATGATCTACCTCCTCCTCGCAATCTGCTGCAGCGTCGCGGTCGCGGTCGTCATCGCGTACGGACATCGGAAGAATCTGCCGACGTTCACGCTGCTCGCCACGAACTACGTCGTCGCCACCGTGGCTTCGGTGATCGGCAGCGGCGCCTCGACGCGCATCTTCTCCGAACCCGCGGAGATGGGGCTCGCCGTGGGACTCGGCGTGCTGTTCATCGGCTGTTTCTGGCTGATGGCGAAAACGGTGGAAAAGCTGGGCATGGTGATTCCTGTCACGCTCATGCGCCTGTCGGCCGTGATTCCGACCGCCGGGTCCATTTTGCTGTACGGCGAGAGTCCGGCCGTCCTGCAGGTGGGCGGCATGCTCCTCGCCTTCCTCGCGCTGCCGCTGGCCTCGCCGCAGCCGATCACGCGCGCCTCGCTGCGTCCCCTGCTCGAGGGCGGCTTCGGCTGGGGACTGCTGCTCTTCGTCGCCTTCGGCATCACGGAATTCCTCTTCAAGTTCCAGAAGGAAGTGCTGCCGATCGACAATCCTTCCGATCTCCTGCAGGTGGTGTTCGGCACCGCCATGCTCATCGGCATCGTCGCGGCGCTGCGCAAGCGCGAACGCGTCACCCTTCACGTCCTGGCCGCCGGCGCGGTACTGGGCGTGGTCAACATGTACTCGGCGCGGTTCTTCATCCTCGCCGTGCGCGAACTCCCGGGCATGGTGCTCTTCCCGATCAACGGCATCGGGATCATCATGCTCTCCGCCCTCGTCGGCGTGCTCGTCTGGAAGGAGAGGCTCAACGCGCGCAACTATCTCTACCTCGCCTGCGCTGCCGTCGCGCTCATCCTGATAGCCTGAGTATCCGCTCCGGAATATCCGAAATGCAGTCCGTCTCCGTCATCCTGCCGGTCTACAATGCGCGCGGCACCGTCCGCGCGGCGGTGGAGAGTCTCGAGGCGGATGCGCTGCACGCCGCCGCTCCGGGGAGCATCGAGGTGATCGCCGTCGACGACGGTTCGACGGACGGCAGCGCGGAGCTTCTCGACGTGATGGCCGGTCCCGCGCCCTGGCTGCGCGTGCTGCACGTTCCGCACGGCGGCATCGTCGCGGCGCTGAATGCCGGCCTCGCCGCGTCCCGACACCGGTTCATCGCGCGGATGGACGCCGACGATGTCAGTCTCCCCGGACGCCTCGTTCATCAAATGGAATATCTCGTCGCACATCCGGAAATCGGACTTGTGAGCGGGCAGGTGGAATTCGGCGGTGACCGGAAATCCGCCCGCGGCTACGCACTGCACGTGGACTGGCTCAACGCGCTGCGGACGCCGGAAGAAATCCTGCTCGCGCGTTTCGTCGAGGCTCCCTTCGCGCATCCTTCGGTGATGTTCCGCCGCGAACTCGTGGAGCGGCATGGCGGGTATCGCGACGGTAATTTCCCCGAGGACTACGAACTCTGGCTGCGGTGGATGGATGCAGGCGTGCGCATGGGGCGGCTCGACGCGCCGGTTCTGCGGTGGAACGATCCCCCGCGCAGACTGTCGCGCAGCGATGCGCGTTACAGCGTGGACGCGTTCTTCGCCTTGAAGGCAGCGTATCTCGAGCGCTGGCTCGAGAGGAATAATCCGCATCATCCCGGCGTGATGGTCTGGGGCGCGGGACGCATCACGCGCCGGCGCGCGCGCCTGCTCGAGCGGGAGGGAGTGGAGGTCCGCGCATGGATCGACATCGATCCCGGAAAGATCGGGCAGCGGATCGGCGGCGTTCCCGTCATCTCGCCGGACGAGCTTCCGTCGCCCGGTTCCTGCTTCATTCTCACATACATCGGCACTCGCGGCGCTCGCGGCGAGATCGCAGGCTGGCTCGATGCGCACGGCTACCGCAAGGGCGTCGATTACCTTCATGCCGCGTGAAAATGGCAGACAATAGAGGAGATCGGCACAACATTGCTTCCTGTTATCTTGTCATTTCTGTCATCTTGTCATCTTGTCATCTTGTCATCAGTCATCAGTTATCCGATATGTTTCCCTTCCCAACCCTCTCCGACATCGAAACCGCCGCCTCCCGCATCGCGCCCTGGGCGCACCGCACTCCCGTGCTGACCTCGTCGGCCATCGACGAAATCGCGGGCTGCTCGCTGTTCTTCAAATGCGAGAATTTCCAGAAGGTCGGCGCGTTCAAGTTCCGCGGCGCGAGCAATGCCGTTCTCTCGTTCGGCGATGAGGAAGCCGCCCGCGGTGTCGCGACGCATTCCTCGGGCAATCATGCGCAGGCGCTCGCGCTGGCTGCAAGGCTGCGCGGCATCCCCGCGACGATCGTCATGCCGTCGAACGCTCCCGCGATCAAGAAGGCAGCGGTCGCGGGATACGGCGCGCGCATCGTGTTCTGCGAGCCCACGCTCGCGGCGCGGGAGTCCACGCTCGACGCCGTCGTGCGCGAGACCGGCGCCGCCGTCGTCCATCCCTACAACGACATCCGCGTGATCACCGGCCAGGCGACCGCAGCCCGCGAACTGATCACGGACGTCCCGGATCTCGATATCCTGATAACGCCCGTCGGAGGCGGGGGACTCCTCAGCGGCTCCGCGCTCTCGGCGCATTATCTCTCGCCGCGCACCGCGGTCATCGCCGCGGAACCGGAGGGAGCCGACGACGCGCAGCGCTCGTTCC
Organism: uncultured Chromatiales bacterium; assembly: GCA_964635845.1. Lineage (GTDB taxonomy): Bacteria > Bacteroidota > Ignavibacteria > SZUA-365 > SZUA-365 > SZUA-365. Next base: position 1,960 of record CAZWNO010000066.1, on the reverse strand, counting down.
GCGCGGGATACATCATTCCTTCCGAGCATCCCCGCACCATCGCCGACGGACTGCTCACCAGCCTGGGGAATCTTACCTTCGCGGTCATCCGGGAGCATGTGCGCGATATCGTCACCCTGCCCGACGAGGCGATCATCCGCGCCATGCGCCTGGTCTGGGAGCGAATGAAAATCATCATCGAACCCTCGGCCGCCGTGCCGCTGGCCGCGGTGCTGGAACATCGAATCGAGTCATCCGGGAAACGGATCGGCATCATTTTATCGGGAGGGAATCTGGATTTGGATACGCTGCCGTGGACGACGTGAACGAGCACGTGCCTGGGACCGGCGCGCTCCAGCGCGCCGTCTTCGAGCACGAGCACGAGGACGAACCTGGGGGCGGCGCACGCCAGTGCGCCGTCTTCGAGCACGAGCACGAGGACGAACCTGGGACCGGCGCGCTCCAGCGCGCCGTCTTCGAGCACGAGCACGATAACGTGCACGAGGACGAATGACAACGCAACGAACACGTCCTCGTACTCGTTCACGATTACTCGGAGCCGGGAAATCGGATGAAGTTCAATTTATACGGCAATGACAGAGCAGAAATGAACTACCGCGCTATCTTCTTCGATGCGGATGATACGCTGTTTGACTATGCGGCGGCGGAGCGCGAGGCGTTTGTGCGGACGGCGGAGGCGTTTGGACTCGGGGCGAGGCTGGAGGAGGCGCATGCGGCGTACCGTGTGCACAACAGGGATGTGTGGCACGAACTCGAGCGGGGAGAGATCACGCAGGACGACCTGAAGGCCGAGCGGTTCCGGCGCATGCTGCGCGCGATGGAGGTGGACGAGTCGTCCGCCGCCGAGATGTCGCCCTACTATCTCGACCGCCTGTCCGAACAGACGCAACTGCTGCCGGGCGCGGAGGAGGCCGTGCGCGCGGCGGGGGAGAGGCACACTCTCGTGCTCGTCACGAACGGACTCACGACCGTGCAGCGCCGCCGCTTCGCCGCCGCGCCGATCACGCGGCAATTCCAGCGCATCCTGATTTCCGAGGAACTCGGCGTCGCGAAACCGGATCCCGCCATCTTTTATCCCGCCCTCGCGGAATTCTCGCTCCGTCCCGAAGATGTCCTCCTCGTCGGCGACAGCATCTCCAGCGACATGACCGCCGCCCGCAACGCCGGCATGGATTTCTGCTGGATCAATCCGGACGGGAGGGGAGTGCCCGCGGATCTGCGGGCGAAATATGTCGTCGAGAGTGTCGGGGAACTCGTTGCGTTCTTTCAAGATGACAAATGACAAGATGACAAGATGACGAGCACGGTGATCACACCTTCCAATCTTGTCATCTTGTCATTTTGTAATCTTGTCATATGACCATGATTTGCCGTCAGCCCCGTATTCAGTAATTTGAAGGATCATTTCGCGGGAAGCGATTTGTCACATCATTACTATCGACGAAACTGAGGAAGAGTATGAAACGCACCATCGTGGCGATGCCCGGAGACGGGATCGGAAAAGTCGTTCTGCCGGAGGCAATTCGTGTTCTGGATGCCGTCGGATTCGAGGCGGAGTATGTGAACGGGGACATCGGCTGGGATTTCTGGTGCAGCGAGGGCAATCCCCTGCCGCAGCGCACCGTCGACCTGCTGGCCGAACATAAAATCGGGCTCTTCGGCGCGATCACCTCGAAGCCGAAGAACAAGGCCGCGGCCGAACTCGATCCCCCCCTGCGCGACAAGGGATTCGTGTACTACAGTCCGATCGTCACGATGCGCCAGCATTTCGATCTGGACATCTGCGTCCGCCCCTGCCGCACCTTCCCGGGCAATCCGCTGAACTTCATCCGCAAATCCGCCGACGGCGGCTTCGAGGAACCGACCGTCGACGTCGTGATCTTCCGTCAGAACACCGAGGGACTCTACTGCGGCGTGGAGTGGACCAATCCGCCGAAGAACGTGCGCGACGCGCTCGAAT
>CAZWNO010000065.1:20057-23229 GCA_964635845.1 uncultured Chromatiales bacterium | reverse complement strand
ACTCTTCGGCGGCGAACTCCGGCAGGAATACCGGCAGATGGTCTCGTTCGTCGACGTGCAGCCGGCGGTGATGTTCGCCGACCGGCGGGGACGCTACCTCATGCGGGGCGGACAGAAGAATCTCGCGGTGAACGCGGTCAACGTGGATGCGCTCGAGATCGACGTGTACCAGGTCTTCGCCAACAACGTGCTGCATTTCCTCAACCAGCATCGCTGGTACGACGCGGACTACGAATACAATCCCAGCTACTACGTCGGGGATTTCGGCAGGGAGATGTACCACGAGACCGTGGACGTGCAGGCGGGACGAAACTGGCTCGGCAAGCACGTGGTCAACGTCGACCGCATGCTGAAATCGAAGCACAGGGGCATCTACGTGATCCAGGTCAGCTCGAGCGAGGACCGCTGGATCCAGGATTCCAAGATCGTCGCGCTCAGCGATCTGGCGATGATCGCACGCATGGCGGAGAATTCCGTGACGGTGTTCGTCAACTCGATCGCCACGGCGCGGCCGGTGAGCGATGTGAAGGTCGCCGTCATCTCGAGCAACAATCAGACGCTGCTTTCGGGCAAAACCGACGGCAACGGCGTGGTGACCTTCGAGGATGTTGCGATGCAGGCCGAAGGATTCACGCCGCGCATCATCACCGCGGTTACCGAATCGGATTTCAATTTCCTCGATCTCGACGACGCGCGCGTGGAGACATCGCGCTACGATGTGGGCGGACTCATCCAGCCCTCACGCGAGTACGTGAGCTTCATCTACGGCGCGCGCGACCTCTACCGGCCCGGTGAAAGCGCCGACATTTCCGGCATCGTGCGCACGGAGGATCTCCGCACCGTGTCCGACGTGCCCGTGCTGCTCAAGGTAGTCTCTCCGCGCGGCCGCGCGTTCCGTGAATTCAAGCTCGTATTGAACAGGCAAGGCTCGTTCGAGCAGCGCATCGATCTCCCGGCATATGCGCTCACCGGTCCCTATAAGATCGAGCTGTACACCGGCGGCGACAAGCTGATCGGCACGTCGGCGATCAACGTCGAGGAATTCGTGCCGGACAAGATCCGCGTGCAGCTGCGCTCGCAGACACTGACGCTGACACCGGGACAGACTGTCGCGGTGGACGTCGACGCGGAGTATCTCTTCGGTGCGCGCGCCTCGAACCTCCGCTACGAGGCGGACGTGCAGCTGAAGCATCGCCCCTTCGTCAGCAGGCGTTTCGGCGACCATGATTTCTCCAGCGGTTCGACTGGCGACACGCGCATCGAGAACGTCATGCTAGAGGGCGTGCTGGATGAAAACGGACGCGCGCGCATCAATTACGATCTGCCGGCGGAGCTGCACTCCAGCGGCGTCATCGAAGGCGCGATGTACGTGAGCGTGTTCGATCTCACGGGGAGAACCGTGAACCGGGTGCAGCCGTTCACGGTCCATCCCAACAGCTATCACATCGGAATAAAATCCGCCGGCACTTATTTCGGCGTGAACAAGAACCTGGACTTCAACATCGTCGCGGTCGATCGCGGCGACAATGCGTTGAAGGGATTCCAGGCCGACGTCCGCCTGGTGCGGATGGAATGGCAGACCGTGCTGAAAAAGGACTATGCGGACCGATATTATTACGCCTCCGAGGAAAAGGAAGTCGTCGAGTGGGAGAAACGGATGACGCTCAACGGCGCGACGAGATTCAATTTCGCCGTGCGCCGCTCCGGGAAGTACGAGCTGCGCGTGTCACGCGCGGGCGAGCGGGATTACCGGATGACGAGTTTTTACGCCTACGGCTGGGCGTCGAACACCGCCTCCTCGTTCGAAGTGGACAAGGAGGGACGCGTCGACATCGTGTTCGACAGGGAGAAGTACAAGCCCGGCGAGAATGCGAAGGTGCTGTTCATGTGTCCCTTCGGGGGACGCCTGCTCATCACCGTCGAACGCAATGGCGTGTATCATCATCAGTATGTGGATGTCGAGAAGCGTTCGATCGAAGTGACGATTCCGGTGAAGAGCGATTATCTGCCGAATGCCTACGTGACGGCGACACTGTTCCGTCCCCACGGGGAAGGGAACGACACGCCATTCCTCGTCGGCCACGGCTTCGCCTCGATGACTGTGGAGAAGAAGGAGAACCGTCTGCCGCTGTCGATCAGCGCGCCGGAGCGCGTCAAGCCGGGCAGCACGCAGACGATCACGATTCAGACTGCGGCGCGGCGCGACGTGCATGTCACGCTCGCCGCGGTGGACGAGGGCATCCTGCAGATCACGAACTACGGCACGCCCGATCCCTACAAGACGATGTACGCCAAGCGCGCGCTGCACGTCACCGCGCATGACCTGTACAAGTTCCTCCTGCCGGAGATTGTCCGGATGTCCGCATCCGTCGGCGGCGATGGCTACGACGAGGACGCGGCGCGCAAACGCACGAATCCCATCGCCACGAACCGCTTCACGCTGTTCTCGTACTGGAGCGGGATCAAGCGCAGCGACGCCGCGGGAAAGGTGCGCGTGACGCTGAAGCTCCCGCAGTTCAACGGCGAGGCGCGGCTGATGGCGGTGGCCTACACCGACGCGCGCTTCGCGGGTGCCGAGAAGCGCATGAAGGTCAGCGACGACATCATCCTCGAGCCGCAGCTTCCGCGACTGCTCACGACAGGCGATTCCCTCGTGATGCCGGTCGCGGTGATCAACACCACGTCAAAGGCAGGGAAGGTCACCGTGTCGCTGAAGGCGGACGGCGCGCTGCGCCTGCGCTCGGCCGCGTCCGCCACCGTGCAGGTTCCGGCGAACGGCACGGCGCAGGTGCGCTTCCGGATGCAGGCAGGTCAGACGCCCGGCAAGGCCTCGATCGCGCTCGGTACTTCGGGCGTCGCGTCGGTGAAGGAGCAGTACTCCATTGCCGTGCGTCCGCGCGTCCCGTACTCCGTCGACAGCCGCTCGGGCGTGCTGAAGAACGGTTCGACCGCAAAACTCCCGAAGGCTGGGGAGTATCTCTCCGGCACGCGCAGTCTGCGGTTGACGATAGCACCGTTTCCGGCGATACGTTTTTCGAAGCAGCTCAGGCGGCTCGTCGGCTACCCGCACGGCTGCGTCGAGCAGACTGTGTCGAAAGCCTTTCCGCAGCTCTACCTCACCGACGTCCTGAAGCTGGCAGCCCCCGAACAGTACCGCATGCACAATCCCGCC
>CAZWNO010000065.1:0-20047 GCA_964635845.1 uncultured Chromatiales bacterium | reverse complement strand
TCTGGGACGCGCTTTACTGCCAGACGATATCGTCGTGAACGAGGCAATCCGCAAGGTCGAATCGATGCAGCTCTACGACGGCAGCATGGCCTACTGGCCGGGAGGGACCGAGCGCAGCTGGTGGGGCAGCGCCTATGCGGCGCATTTCCTTCTCGAAGCACGAAAGGCGAATTACCGCGTCTCGGATCAGACCGTCACGCGTCTGCTCCGCTATCTTGCGAAGGAATCGAAGAGACGCGAAACCTACGATTATTACGTGTACCAGGGGACGGGGCGGACGGCCGAATTGAAGGCGCGCAAGGAGATCATCTATTCGCTCTACGTGCTCGCGATCGCCGGCAAGGCCGATCTCTCCACCATGAACTATTACAAAGGACGCCCGCATCTTCTGACACGCGACACGCAATACCTGCTCGCGGGCGCCTATGCGCTCTCCGGGAAATGGAGTTCCTACCATCAGACCATCCCTGCCGCGTTCCGCGCCGAGCAGGCAGCGCGGGAGACCGGCGGCTGCTTCGACTCCGAACTGCGCGCGAACGCGATCATGCTCAACGTCCTGCTCGAAGTGGATCCCGGTAACAGGCAGATTCCCGACATGCTGCGATGGATCGCGGGAAAGGCGGAGAACATGTACTCGACGCAGGAGACGGCGTTCGTCATGCTCGCGATGGGCAAGGCGGCGCGCCGCTCGGCTTCGTCCGACATCAATGTCGCCGTGCTGGTGGACGGAAAGAAGCGCGCGAGCTATGACGGCACATCCATCACGGTGACCGAGAAGGAACTCGGCGGCGGCGCGGTGACGCTCAAGGCCAGCGGCAAGGGGGAGGTGTACTATTTCTGGAGCGCCGAAGGAATACGCAGGCAGGGCGACGTCGCGGAGAAAGACGCGGGCATGCGGGTGCGCCGCGAATGGTATGATTATCGCACTCGTAAATCCCTTTCCCCTTCGGAACTGCGGCAGGGCCAGCTCGTCGTGTGCAAGATATCCGTCAGCGGCGAGGGGCGTTCGGTCGACAACGTCGTCGTGACGGACATCATTCCCGCCGGCTGCGAGATCGAGAACGCGCGGCTGCGCGCGTCGACGGAACTGAACTGGACCGTCACGGATCCTCTCTCCGTGGAATACATGGATGTGCGCGACGACCGGCTCATTCTGTTCACCTCGCTCGCCGGCAGTGGCACGAAGGAATTCCTCTATCTCATGCGCGTCGTCAACGAAGGTGTGTTCGCATTGCCTCCCATCGCTGCCGAGGCGATGTACGATCCGTCCTTCCATTCGTATCACGGAGCGGCGCGGGTCCGCGTCGCTCCGCTGCGCATGCGGTGATGCGCAACAAAGCCCTGTGGATCTTCATCGCGATCGCGGGTGCGGTCGCGATTGCCGATCACGTGTTTCCCCCGCCCGATCTGCCCGAGTATTCCATGCAGGTATTCGACGCGCGGGGGGAACTTCTCGGCGCGTCGCTCACGGCGGATGATAAATGGCGTCTGCGCACAAGACTCGATCACGTCAATCCGGATCTGATTCGCGCCATCATCGAGAAGGAGGACCGCTGGTTCCTCCTGCATCCCGGCGTCAACCTTCCATCGGTACTGCGCGCGATGTGGAGCAATGTCAGCAGTGGACGCCGCGTATCGGGAGCATCGACCATCACGATGCAGCTGGCGCGCATGCTCGAACCGGACGAGCGCAGCTACCTCGTCAAGCTGCGGGAGATGGTGCGCGCGCTGCAGCTGGAAATCCGATATCCGAAGCGGGAAATCCTCGAACGCTATATCAGCCTGCTTCCGATGGGTGGCAATATCGAGGGCGTGGCGTCCGCATCCCGGATCTACTTCAACCGCTCTCCCGAAAAGCTCAGTCTCGCGCAGTCCGTCGCGCTCGCGCTGATTCCCAACAATCCGAATCGCCTGCGGCTGGATCGCAGCGCGGACGGGATACAGCGTCAAACGCGTCTCTGGCTGCGGCGTTTTCGCGACAATGGAGTTTTTCCGGAAAGCGATATTCTCAGCGCCATGGCCGAGCCCTTCACGGTCGCGCGGTCCGCGATGCCGCGGCGAGCGCCGCATTTCACGCTCGTGGCGCGAGAGCGCGCGAAAAGCGATCTGGTCCATACGATGCTCGATCCCGCGGTGCAGGACGCCGCCGAGCGGCTGCTGTGGAATCATGTGCAGCGCGTGTCGATCGACGGCGTGCGCAACGGAGCCCTGCTCGTGCTCGACAACGACAGCATGACCGTGGCGGCATGGTGCGGTTCAGCGGATTTCTCGGACGCCGCGAACCAGGGGCAGGTCGACGGTGTCCGCGCCGTGCGTTCGCCGGGATCCACGCTTAAGCCGTTCCTGTACGCGCGCGCGTTCGACGAGGGCGCGCTCACGCCCCGCATGCGGTTGCTCGACATCCCCAGCGAGTTCGGCGGCTACATGCCCGAGAATTTCGATGACAGCTATTCCGGCGACGTGACCGTGCGGGATGCGCTGCTCAAATCGCTGAACGTTCCCGCCGTGCGCGAACTGGCGCGGCAGGGAGTCGGTCCGTTCGTGACGTGGCTCGCGGCAATGGGATTCGCCCGGATCGGCGGCGAGCGGGAGAAGCTGGGACTTTCGCTCATCCTCGGCGGCTGCGGAGTGACACTTGAGGAACTGGTCCGCGCCAGCAGCATCTTCGCGCGCGCGGGTGTGCTGCAACATATCCGCTGCACGAACAGCGACGCCGTCGCGAAGGGCAGGAGCATGATCTCTCCGGCTGCCGCTTTTCTCGTGAGCGAGATCCTCTCGAAACATGACCGTCCCGATCTGCCGGAGGAACTGCGCGCGACCTCGCGCCTGCCGCGATTCGCGTGGAAGACGGGGACGTCGTACGGCAAGCGCGACGCCTGGGCGATCGGGTGGAACGCGCGCTATACGGTGGGAGTGTGGCTCGGTAATTTCAGCGGTGAGGGCGCGCCGCATCTCTCCGGTGCGGAGATGGCCGTTCCGCTCCTCGTCGATGTCTTCGATGCCATCGACAGGGACAGCGGGAAGCACATCGTGAAAAAACCCGCGGACGTGTCGCGGCGCGAGGTATGCGCACAGACCGGCCTGCTCCCATCCGACCGCTGCACGGAACTGGTCAGCGACTGGTACATCGAGCGCTGTTCGCAGAACCGCCGCTGCGATCTGCTGCGCCCGTTCATCGTCAGCGCGGACCGCAGCATGCACTACTGCATGGACTGCGCACCCGACAGCGCAGTCGCGGAGGAATGGTATCCGGTGTATGATCCCGAACTGGCGGTGTGGTTCGATGAGAATCGCGTTTCCATCGCCAAGCCGCCGCCGCATAATCCCGCCTGCACCATGCGCATGAGCGGCGACGGTCCGCGCATCATCTCGCCTTCCGCGGATTACACATACTACATCGAGCGGGGAACCGATCAGCAGGTCATGCTCCAGGCGGCGTCACCCGCGGGCGTGAAAGCGCAGTACTGGTACGTGGACGGGAAGCTGCACGCCACGGTGCAGAACGGGGAGAAATCCTTCATCACGCCGACGATGGGGAAGCACCGCATTTCCTGCATGGACGACGCCGGACGCACGAGGCGGATCACCGTGCGCTTCGTGTATTACTGAGCTGCCGATAGTTATCAGCGATACGGATTCCCGTTCTTCTCAGGCCGCTTCGCGGGGAAATCTTGTCTCAGCGTTCCTTGCGGAACAGCGGAGCGATGACGCGATCGAGTCCGCCGAGCAGGACGAGCGCGAGCGTGGCGAGCAGGAATATCTCGATGAAGTTGCTGCCGTGCGCGGCGGTACCCAGAGGGGAGATCATTCCGCTGATGCCCGACACGAATCGATCGGTGAACCACGACATCGCTCCGCTGATAGTCTCGTACACGGGAGTGAGCCAGGTAGGTGCGCCGTCGCTCTTGCCGTTCGCGGCGAGGTAGATCACGAGGGTGCAGGCGCAGAGCAGGAGGATGCCGCCGTATCCGCGAAAGGAAATTTCATGTCTGCCGGTCGACTCTGCCCGCGGCATCAGGGCGCGAAGCACGGCCTGGTCGAAGGCGGGAGACGGCCGCGCCAGCGGCTGCGCGCGCAACGCGGCGCTCAACGCCATTTCCCTCTCGAGGACAGCCGCACAGTCCGGGCATCGAGTTGTATGTGCCCGAATCTCATCGGACTGCTCGGTGGACAGCAGTCCGTCGGCGCAGGCGAGAAGCAGTTCATGATCCGGATGTTCCATCGTCATGCTCCGGTATGCAGGATTGTCGAATGTCTGTTCTGTCGGCGGAGGATGCGCCGGAGGTCGTTCCGCGCGCGGTGAAGGCGGTTCTTGATCGTGCCCGGCGGCAGTCCGGTGATCGCTCCGATTTCCTCGTGCGACTGTTCATGCAGGTAGAACAGCGTGATCACGGCGGCATATTCAGGCCGGAGCTGTCCGATCGCGCGGCCGACCGCGGTATGCAATTCCTGCGCGACCATTTCCGTCTCGACGCTGCCGTTCTCGTCCGCGATTTCGTTCGCGCCTGATTCGTCCAGGGATTGCGCCCGCGGACGATGACGCGCGATCTGCGTCAGGCAGACGTTGTACGTGATGCGGTAGAGCCAGGTCGAGAACTGCGCCCGCCTCTCGAATTGATGCAGGCTGCGGAATGCACGAATGAAAGCGTCCTGCGCCGCCTCCTCCGCATCTTCTGTGCGGCCGAGCATGCGCAGCGCCAGCGTCATGACCTTGCCGCGATAGCGTTCCAGCAGAACGGCGTACGCGCGCTGGTCTCCCGCCGCGATGCGGCCGATGATGTCCTGGTCGCTTTCCTTCATTCAGCCGGCGATTTTTCTTTCACAATTCATTTGACCGGATACCAGCGTGCCGGGTTTCAAAAAAAAGTGAAACCCGCGGATGGGCATCGCGGTCCAAAGGAACAGTTACACCATCAACCACCATCTCCGAGGAGAAGGTCATGGATTCCGAATTGCTGGTTCCGATCGTCATGTTCATCTGCATCGCCGCCGTGCTCTGGAAATTTTTCGACGGGCGGCAGAAGGTGCGGACGATTGCGCTGGAGAAAGGCACGGTCGATGAGAACTTCAAGTTCCTCTTCGGTTCGCGCAGCAAGCCTAACCGCTATGGGGCGCTGAAGTGGGGATTGGCCGCCATGCTCATTGGCGTCTCCCTCCTGATCAGCATCCCCCTGCAGGGATTCGCCTGGGCGCGCGTGCACCAGGGAGAACTGATCACGGGGCTGATCTTCACGGCAGGCGGACTCGCATTCCTCATTTACTATCTGCTCGTCGCAAAGGCGGAACGCAGCGCGGGCGAGTGATCAGGGCATCACGAATTCGCGTTCAGCGCTGCGCAGCGAGAGCACGGGACAGGGCGATTTCCGCACGACTTTTTCCGCGGTGCTGCCGAACAGCACGTGCTCGATGCCGGAATGACCGTGCGTCGCGATGATGATCAGGTCCGCGTTTTCCTCCTTCGCGACTTGGATGATTTCGACGAACGGTTTGCCCGAACGGATGACACAACGCGCGCTGACACCTTCGGGCATCTCCATCTTGATGAGCAGATTCAGCTGTTCGAGGCTGCGGTCGTGCAGCTCCCGCTCCAACGATGGAAGCGCCACCTGTCCGAAACTGAAATCGGCGGGATAGATGACGGGTTCGACCACGTACACCAGGATCATCTCCGCGCCGAAGGTCTGCGCGAAATCGATCGCGTAGCGAAACGCCCGCTTCGAGTACTCCGAAAAATCGATCGGGACCACGATGCGTGTTATCTGTGGCATGCCTGGCTCCTGTGCAGTGGGGGATACCGGAATATAGCATTCCTGTCTTCGATGTCAATACCAATAGCGCACTCGGTTACAGGCGCGGGTCCCGCGCGCCGGCGCGCGGACCTCGATGATCTCGCTCGGCAAGCGGAATCATGGAAAGACTCAGTGTTCCGGACAACGCAGGACATCGTACCAGTTCATGCCGGAGCCGCCGCCGCCGTTCCACTCCGTCGCGTGAGGGAGCACGGCACGGAACTCTCCGATGCCGGCGCCGCCGTGGTCGTCCTGCAGTCCGCTGATCACCGTGTACTGCCAGTGATTGTAGCCGCCGCCGAGACATTCGCGCGGAATCGCGAAGCGGATCGTGGCGTCGGAAGGATCCCCGAAGGCGTCCGCGAGTTTCTCGGGGATGAATTCGCACAGGACTCCACCGTTCCCGTCGACGACGCGCACGCCTCCGCCGACGAGGATCAGGCGATCAAAACCTGTGCCCGCGGGGAAAGCGAAACCTGAACCATACCCCACCTCACGCGCCTGCTTCGACGCGTCATGCGACTGGTCGATGGCTATCGCGAGCATCGTGAGCTGAAAGCCGTATTCGGGATGCCACCCCGGCTGCGAGAGCGCACGCAGCCGGACCGTGAAATACACCAGCTCATCGTCGCTGCGCACATCGAAATGGCGGATGTCCGCGATGCCGGGAATGAACGGCGCGTTCGCCGGATAGCTGTGCGAACCATCGGCTCCGCGATCGTCACCCTCGGGATCGAAGGCGGAGCAGAGTTCCGGCGCGGCATCGCCGCGGCGCGTCGCGACGGCGCCATCGACCTGCGGCCAGGGCGGAGACTGCACCGTGAGCACACTGTCAGTGCCGCGGGACACGGCGAACAGCGGGAGAGTATCGGCGATCGCCGCATGCGCGGAAGGAACAGGATATGCCAGCCGCATGCCGTCGCCGGGCTCGAGCAGCGACGGCGCCAAGACACCGCCGGCGGCCTGAGCGTCAGTGGCAGCCCTTGCGGCGGCGGCTCCGAGAGCGATACGGACAGGGGTGGAACCGCTCAGATGCCGAAGCTGCACGACGCGTTCGCCATCGACATTCCTGTACACGAGACGGAGGCGTGCACTTCCGATGCGCAGGTTCGCGGCGACGGAATCACCGGACTGTGCGAGGAGGACGGCAGGGAGCGACGGAGCGAGACGGAAAACCGGAATGCCGTCGTCGCCCCATTCCGGTGTGACGCCCAGATAGTCCTGATACCAGTTGCGCAGATATTCCGCGTTGCTCCAGGCCTGCGAGAATGTGCCGGACCAGCGCGGGAATTGCTCCCCGTCGTGGGGCAGGGCATCGGTGCATTCCGGAATCGTACCAACCGCTCCGGTATTCATCGCGAGCCGCTGCAGGGAACGCGTCAGTATCCAGGCGGAATCCTGCAGCCCCCGGCGCGCAAGCGCGGTCACCGCGGGACCGGTCAACCAGGTCCATACCGTGCCGTTGTGGTATGCGGCATCCTTCGGATAGAAACGCGGCGCCTCGTGCCAGGGATGGAAATTGCTGTCTTCCTGCGACAGCGACGCGACGCCGTAGGGAAAGACCGTTTCAGAGAACACGCGCTGCATCATCGCATGAAGAACGCTGTCGGCGATGCCGTCGAGGATGTCGGATCCGGGGATAGTCAGGGGGAAAAGGAAATTGGGACGGAGCTGCAGGTCGCGGCTGCCGTCGACGTTGAGATGGTCGTGAACGTGTTTCCTGTCCGCGTCGATGAAGAGGCGATGAACGGAATCCCGCACCTTGTCGGCGAAGTGACGCCATCCCGTGGCGCGCGAGGCGTCGCCCAGCAGCATGGCCATATTTTCGGCCGCGCGGAGCTGGGCGTACCACAGCGCCTGGATCTCAAGCGCCCGGTCTCCCCGGGGTGACCAGGGTCCGTCGGGACCGACGGCGTCCATCCATGTTTCCGCATCGCCATGCGTGAGCAGGAAGTTCTCGTCCACATGCCTGAGCGCGCCTGAGATTGTTCGTTCGACGTCCAGGTAGATCTCGCGGATGAACGCGCGGTCTCCGGAGTACCGATAGTACTGCCAGGCCTGAATGACCATCCACGGCGTGCCGTCGACGGTATTGTAGATGACATCGCGCGGCTGCACGCGGTTGGGAATGCGTCCGTAAGTCGCCGACGTCGTATCCTTGTCCATGTACCGCAGGAAAGTCCGCAGTACTTCCCGTGCCGTTTCGAAACGTCCGGTGACGAGCAGCGCGCCCGGCAGTGAAATGAACGTGTCGCGTCCCCAGTAATCGTCGAACCATGGGAGGCCGGCATAGATTCCGATGGTGTTCTGCCGCATCACAAGCGCGTTCATGGATGCGGCGATCCAGCGGAACGCCTCGGTCGTGGCGGCGTCGCCGCAGGAGAAATCCGTTTCGGCAAGCAGTGCCTCGATGCGCTGCTCGCGCCGCAGCCGCAGCCGCTGGAGGCTGGAGATATCCCTGTTCCGGGGAGGAAAGCCCGCTATCAGGAATTCGACCGTAAACGAGAAGGTTCCGAGACTCTGTCCGTGAAAGCAGAGCGGCAGATGCATGGGCGCGGGATTCGTGAACGGCTCCAGTTCATGCGGACGCAGGATTTCCCAGTCTCCCGCGAGTCCGCTGACGGCGACCGCGCCCTGCAGTCCCGACTTGGCGACGCGAAAAATGCCCCCGTGCTTCGACTGCACGGCGTCCACCCACCATGTGGACATGGCCGGGTAGATCCTCACGCCGCCGCGGTATTCGCTGCTGACCATCACGCTCAGCAGCGTCAGGGAATCGGAAAAATAGACCTCTTCCACCGTATTGTGCAGGGGATAGCGCCGGCGGAATCCGGTGGGCGTCGCTTCGATCTCCGCCGTGCGCCGATCGAGCAGCTGGTCCCCGAGCCGAATCCAGTAATCCTCGAAGAGTTTCTGTTTCTCCTGTGTGATGCCATGGAATCCGCTGGCATTCCCGCCGTTCAGCACGCCGGCATAAAACGCCGCCTGCCTGTTGGTGTAACAGAACAGCCGCGGCTCGGAGCCGGGAGCGATCCGGTATGTCGGCACCTGCGCCGTGGCAATGGCCGAAACCGCCGCGATCGTCAGCGAAAGAAGACAGAAGGCTCGCATATTTCACCGGTTGATGTGCACACGGCAATGTAGGCAGACCTGTCGGAAAAACCTTGCGCACGGGCGGTCTCGCCGGCAAAAACCTTCGTCCGTCGGTTTCGCGTGTGAGCTTCCGTCCTGTCGGCTGCGTGGAAATCAAGTATGATCTGGAAGTCTTTTGTGATCGACCGTCGCACTGCTCCGGCTTCGCGGAAACAGCGTAACGCCCCGGCGCATCGCACCGGGGCGTTTGAAATTCCCTTACACGCGATCACCGTGCGATCGTCAGCTTCCGCACCTGTGTGCCGGAGGCGCCTTCGAGGCGGAGGAAGTACACGCCCGGCTGAAGACCTGTCGTCGGCAGGTCCACCATTCGCGAAGCTCCCGCCTCGAGTCGACCCTCGAATGCGGTGAAGCGCAGGCGTCCCAGCGCGTCGTGCAGCGTCAGGCTGACGGCGCCGTCCGCACCGGACGCGACGATCACACTGCCGTGTCGTCCCTGCACGAGGGGCTGCGGGTACACACTCCCGAGCTGCAACGACTGCATCTCCGGGGCGCCGACGGCAAGGATGGCGGAATGCTGCACGCTGCCGTCGAGGTCGGTCTGTGCGAGGCGGTACTCCGTGAGACTTTCCAGCGCCTGCGTGTCTGTCCATTCATAGAAGTACGATTCCGCCGTCCCGTCCGCGGCGGGAACGAATCCCGCATCCGTCCATGCGGATGTTCCGGCATTCCGCTTCTGCACGCGGAAGCCGAAGCTGTTGACCTCGTTGACCGTCGTCCATCGCAGTTGCGCATGTCCGTTTACCAGGGACGCGTCGAAGGATGTGAGTTCGACAGGGTACAGCGTTCCGCCGCTGCCGATCGCGAAAGGCAGGCCGAGGGCGGAGAACGTGGTCACATCGCTGATCATGCGCGCCAGCATTCCGCTGCTTTGCGCCGCTCCCGGAGCCTGCAGGGGCTCCCAGTCCATTCCCGCGTCGTTCCGGGAGACGAAGCACTGCGCGCGTTCGAATCCGGGCAGTTCTTCCGCCTGGGTCCAGGCGAAGATGAGAGTGACGCCGGATTGTCCCGTCCCGGCGCTGATATGCCAGGTACGGTCGACGACACCCGTGGCGATGGGAGTGCCGAAGCTGCCGTTGCTCAGGACTTCATTGCTGACACGCACTCCGAAGCTGTTGCCGGCCGCGGCATTGCCGATCGTCAGCGGCGTGTAGCTGCCCGCCTCCGCCCCGACGGGGAAGAGGATCGCTCCCGCGCGTCCCGCGCTCCCGATGTTGAGCTGCTGCAGCGCGCCGGCACCGTCCGTGATGATATGGCGCGATGCCGAGGCGCCCGCGATCGAACCGTTGGCGGCAATGACGAGGTCGTGATCGCCGAGCGACAGGCTGCCGTTCTGCAGCACGAGTGTTTCCTCGATCATCACTGTCCCGCCGAGGCGAACGCCGGCGGCGTTGTTGACCGTCAGGCTGCCGAGCGAGAGCATTGGAATCGAAGCCGGCGGCGGTGTGCCGGCGGGAATGGTCACATGATCGCCGGAGCCCGGTATGGCGCAGGGCGAATTCCAGTTCCCGGTGGTGGACCAGTCAGTGCTCACGGATCCGGTCCATACGAAGTCGTCGGGATCGGAAGGATAAACGGAGATGGATACGGGCGCGGATATGCTGCTGCAGCCGGAGGACGTGACGACGACGTCGAAGAGCCCGCTCTCCGTGACCGAGATATTCGGAGAAGTCGCTCCGGAAATATCGTTCCCGTCCTTCCTCCACTGGTACGTCCATCCGCCGGACTGCACCGCGGACAGGGCCGCGCTCTGTCCCTGGCAGATCTCCGTGCCGGGCGGCGTCAGGATCTCCGCCAGCGGCAGCGGTTTCGCGATGACGACCATGGGATCGGATGACGTCGGACAGCCATTGTCGATGACTGTGAATGTGTAACCGCCGGACTGCGTGGCGACGTACGACGGTTGCGTCGCTCCCGGAATCGGGTTGCCATCTCTCGACCACATATAGGTGACGCCTGATGACGCGCTGCCATTCAGCTGCACGCTGCCTCCGTCACAGAAAGTCGTTGGTCCCCCTGCGGTGATGGTAACGGCTCGCGTTCCGAAACTCCAGACAGAGGACCACGGGCTGGTCCCTCCGGGACCTGACGCGTTGACGCGCCAGAAGTAGGTCTGCCCGCGAGTGAGTGCTGGGAGTGTGACGCCGGTCGAGGTCAGTCCCGCATTGTCGTACAGCGTGCTGGTGAATGCGGTGCTGGTGCTTACCTGCAGCTGGTAGGAGGTCGCCGCCGGAACGCTGTTCCAGCTCAGTGTCGGTGTGACGCAGACATTCGACGCAAGATTCGCGGGGGCGAGCAACGTCGGCGCGACATTCGCGACAGGCTCGATCCCCGTGATCATTCCCTGCCAGTAGTTGAAGTTGTTGGAGCCTGGTGTGATGTCGGCGAGATAGAAGTAGCCGTTGTACGACCCACCCCAGCCGAAATTCATGTGGAAATAATTCGTTCCGGAAAATCCGTCGACGATGAAGGCATGTCCGCCCGACCCGTTCTGTGCCGAGCCTCGGTACATGACGGGTCGTCCTGCATTCAACTCCCCAACGAGCAGGGAATTCCATGCCGAGGTCGTGTAGCTGGCGCGCGAGCGATACTGCGCCGACGATTTGTAACGGAAATGATTCACCAGTGCATCGCGCGCATCGTCGGTCGAGGCGCCGGAACCGGTGGGCGAATAATCCATGTTCACCGACACGCCGCAATGGTAGCTCAACTGGGCGATGGCGGCTTTAGCCGCGGCGGGACTGGATGCATTGATGCTGTTGGGCATGGACGACCACGCATAGGTCGTCGCGCCGAAGTCCGCGCTCTGCACTCCGTACGTCGGATGGGTGTAACTGTGGCTGCCGACGCCGGTCGCGGGATGTCCCCAGAAATGCATGACCATCGCCATGGCCGTGGCGACGCATCCGACGTATGTATGTCCGCCGCTGCCGCCTGAAGGTGTCGCGGGACAATCCTGATTGTAGGGTGTTGTCTGATTCCATGTCGCCGCGATCAGCGGAGAGACGGCCGCGATGGTATTCCCACCTCCTCCTCCGAAATACGCGCCTCCCTCCGCGGGATCACGCATCAATTCCTTCCACAGAACGCCGACCGGATCGGGCTGGGGAACTCCGTCAGTGATATCCTGTGCGAGATCATCCGCGAACAGCTCGAGCATCTCGGTGAGTGCGGGCGGGAGGAAGGCGCCGTCGTAGCGCCCCTCCGCGGCGTACATCAGCACCGGCACCGCGATGTCGTCGCCGGCGACGATCACGAAACCCCGCGGCGAGAGGTTCACGATATAGTGCGTCGTCACCCCGCTGCGGGCGAAAGGATACACCGCGGCGACGGAGAGCGTTGCGTACTCGCCGCCTCCGCGTGAGAGCATCCAGTTGACGGCCGCGCGCTCCGCGCGTCCGCGGTCGACCGGAGCGGCATGCAGCATCGAGAGAAAGCACAGGGTGAGAAGGAGTGTCGTCGCGATTCGTTTCATATCACATCGTATGGCTGGTCACGAGAGTCGTCCGCGGGGCGCAAACATCAGGCTGGCAGGGACACGTGGCACTAAATTATATGCCGCTGGTACCCATGGCAATACGCGTTCCGCGAATTAATGAACATGTAATGTGAGACGGGTACCGGTGGACGCATCGAAATAATGCGCGTGTGCCATGTCGAAATACATGTCGATCATCGCACCCATTTCGATTCGAGGGAGGAGCGGAGACCGTCCAGTGATCGTCACATCCCCCGCGGTGAGATGCATGTACATCTCATTCCCGAGCAGTTCCGACATCTGATGCCGGAGTGTGATGCGCACCGGATACCGGCAGCGCTCCGGCGATGTGCAGATATTTTCGGGACGGAGGCCGAGCGTGATTTCGCGACTGCGGTGTCCGCCGAGCAGCGGCCGGTACTCCTCCGGGACGGAGACTGGTACGTCGTCCGCGATGAGCAGGATCGCACCGTCGTCGATGATGCGCGCAGGAAGGAAATTCATCGCGGGACTCCCGATGAATCCCGCCACGAAGGTGTCGGCAGGGGAGTCGTATAGAGTGAGGGGCGTATCGACCTGGTGGACGTCGCCATCCTGCAGCACGGTGATGCGGTCGCCCATCGTCATGGCTTCCACCTGGTCGTGCGTGACGTAGATCATCGTCGTACCGAGCCGGCGATGCAGCTTCCTGATCTCCGCGCGCATCTGCACGCGCAGCTTCGCGTCGAGATTGGAGAGGGGTTCGTCGAAGAGGAAGACCGTCGGCTTGCGCACGATCGCGCGTCCGAGCGCGACCCGCTGCCGCTGTCCGCCGGACAGTTCGCGCGGCCTGCGCTCGAGCAGTTCGCCGATTTCAAGCAGCTCCGCCGCCTCGCGTACGCGGCTGTCGATTTCCGCGCGTTCGAATTTCCGCAGCTTCAGTCCGAAGGCCATGTTCTCCCGCACGTTCATGTGCGGGTACAGGGCGTAGTTCTGGAACACCATCGCGATGTCGCGGTCCCTGGGCGCGACGTCGTTCACCACGCGCGTGCCGATGGAGAGCGTGCCGGAGGTCACGTCCTCGAGTCCCGCCACCATGCGCAGCACCGTGGATTTCCCGCAGCCGGAAGGTCCCACCAGCACCATGAATTCCCCGTCGCGGACATGCAGGTCCAGCGACCGGATCGTCGGCGGATTGTTCCCGTAGGACTTGGAAACCTGCGCGAAACGGACCTCAGCCATCGTGCTCGGTTTTTTTCAGCAGCGCGGATTCCCGCTTCGCGAGCAGCGTGCGGAAGAGGCTGATCTTCGTGAGGTAGAGGATGGCGAGCAGAACCGTATACCCGCCTGCCATGTAGAGAAACCAGGGGTGCTCGCGGATGAGCAGGTACATCACGCCGAGTCCCAGCACGAGCATGATCGGTGTCGTCGCGTAAATGAGAAAAAGGAGAAAACGGTCATTCATGGCGGGAAAGGAAATGACGTATAAAAAAGATAATTTACGTCGGCAAATCCCCATTTGAAAGCAGGCTGGGATGCATCATGGAAAAACGGCGACTGGGTTTCTGGCAGATCTGGAACATGAGCTTCGGCTTCCTCGGCATACAGTTCGGCTTCGCCCTGCAGAACGCCAACGTCAGCCGCATCTTCGAAACGCTGGGCGCGAGCATCGACGCCATCCCCATTCTCTGGATCGCCGCTCCCACGACGGGACTCATCGTGCAGCCGATCATCGGGTACATGAGCGACCGCACCTGGGGGCGTCTCGGACGCCGCAGGCCCTACTTCCTCACCGGCGCGATTCTCGCCTCGATCGGACTGCTGATCATGCCGAATTCCCCCGCGCTCTGGGTCGCTGCGGGCATGCTGTGGATGATGGACGCCTCGATCAACATTTCGATGGAGCCCTTCCGGGCGTTGGTCGCGGACCTGCTTCCCTCGGAGCAGCGCACGACGGGATTCGCGGTGCAGAGCTTCTTCATCGGCACCGGCGCCATCGTCGCTTCCGCGCTGCCGTGGATGTTCACCAACTGGTTCGACATCGCGAACACCGCTCCCGCGGGAGAGATCCCCGACTCGGTGCGTTTCGCCTTCTACGTCGGCGCGGCCGCGTTTCTGTTCGCGGTGCTGTGGACCGTCCTCCGCACGAAGGAGTATCCGCCCGAGGACATGGACGCCTTCCATCGCGCCAAGGCCGAGCATCGCGGCCTGCTGCACGGCGTCCGCGACATTTTCTCCTCGATCATCGGCATGCCGCGCACGATGCTGCAGCTCGCGGTCGTGCAGTTCTTTTCCTGGTTCGCGCTTTTCGCCATGTGGATCTACACGACTCCCGCGGTGACGCAGCACATCTACGGCACGTCCGATCCCACGACCGCGCTCTACAACGAAGGTGCCGACTGGGTGGGCGTGCTCATGGCCGTCTACAACGGCTTCGCGGCGATCATGGCCTTCGCGATCATGGCCATGGCGAAGCGGTTTTCGAGAAAGACCGTCCATGCGATTTCGCTCGCCATCGGCGGAATCGGTCTCGCGTCGTTCTTCTTCATAAAGGATCCGAATCTCCTGCTCGTCAGCGAACTCGCGATCGGCCTCGCCTGGGCTTCGATCCTCTCGATGCCCTACGCCATACTCGCCGGCTCGCTGCCACCCGCGAAAATGGGCGTGTACATGGGCATCTTCAATTTCTTCATCGTCCTTCCCCAGATCGTCGCGGCCTCCATCCTCGGCTTCATGGTGAAATCGCTCTTCGGCGGCGAGGCGATCTACGCCCTCGTCGCGGGAGGCGTGTCGATGCTGGTCGCGGGGGGGCTTGTGTACTTCGTGGAGGATCGGGATGAGGTGCGGTGAACTTAAGAGTAACCACAGATTACACAGATTGACTGGTCGAGGGCGCTTCGAAAATCAATCTCGATCTAACCGGATGAAACATTGGGATCGATTTTCGAGATGCGCTCCAAAAATCTAATCTGTGAAATCTGTGTAATCTGTGGTTACTCTTTCTTCTCGCGTACCAGCACCCATAGCCCCGCCGATACCGCCACCGATACCGCCGCGATGATGAAGATGATATTCTTGTCCGCTGCGGATTGAATGAGGATGCCGAGCCCGAGGCTGACGATGAGCTGGGGGATGACGACGGAGAGGTTGAAGATGCCCATGAAAAATCCCATGCGTCCTTTTTCCACGTTCTCCGACATGATGGCGAAGGGCAGGCTCACCACCGCCGCCCAGCCCACACCGGCGAAGGCCATGAGCACGTACAGTGCGATACTGCTCTTGCCGAAGAGAACGATCCCGAGATAGGCCATTGCCATGACACCGACGGCGGTCAGGTGCACGCGCACGCGTCCCATGCGCTCGGCCAGCGGTTCGAGCACGAGCACGGGGAGAATGAAACCGACGGTGTTGAGGATGAGAAATGAAATGCTGATGA
Source organism: uncultured Chromatiales bacterium (assembly GCA_964635845.1). Lineage (GTDB taxonomy): Bacteria > Bacteroidota > Ignavibacteria > SZUA-365 > SZUA-365 > SZUA-365. The sequence continues at coordinate 4,212 of CAZWNO010000065.1, read as the reverse complement.
TCTGCCCGCTCTCGAAGTCCGACCCGGGATTCAGTTTCTGATTGATGTATGCGATGATGTAGACGAACATCGTCTGGATTCCCAGCCAGCTGAAGGCGTGCGCGAAATAGATGCGCCAGAGCTGTCCCCAGTTCGTCTGACGTTCGTCCTCATGATTGGAGGCGGAATCCTTCGCATCGTCGGCTCCGTCATGGGCATCGAGCGCGCGCGGTTCCTCGATGAACAGCGGAGGGAGCAGGGAGAACAGCAGCACGATCACGGCACCGGCGTAGATCAGGATGTAGTTGCCCAGCGTGGCGCCGACGGCGTAGGCGACGACGCCGAAGAACCCCGAAATCGTCTGCATCCAGGTGTAGCCTTTCGTGCGCGCCTCGCCCTCGGGAGTCACGTCCGCGATGATCGACCGCGTGGGATTGAAGCCGATGTTGATCGACAGATCCAGCGTGAGGGCGACGGCGATGGCGACTCCGAGGATGCCCTCGAAGCCGAGCGTGCCGCTGATGCGGTCGATGTTCGGCAGGGCGATGAGCATCAGCGCGGCGAGAATGCCGCCGACGACGATGAAGGGCCGGCGGCGCCCGCCCCAGAACCACACCTTGTCGCTGATCATGCCGATGGCGACCTGCCCGATGATGCCGGCGAGGGGTCCCGCGGCCCACACAATGCCGATCTCATGGATGTCCAGCCCGTACTGCGTGCTGAGTATCCAGCTCAGCGCCGCGATCTGTATAGACAGCGCGAAGCCCATCGCGGTGGAGGGCAGCGCGAGCAGGGAATAGAATCCGTTGGTCAGTCGTCGTTGAATGTCGAGCATTTCAGCCTCGGGAATTGGTGGGCTCGGAGCGCATCGTGGTATGCGCAAGATACGGCATTCTCAGCCTTTCACGCTCCCCAGCGTCAGTCCGCCGATCAGCCGGCGGCTGAGCACGATGAAGAGCACGATGACGGGAATGCTCACGATCAGCGCGCCGGCGGCATACAGTCCCCACTCGGTGCTCATGTTCGCCTGGAACATCTTCAGTCCCACGGGCAGCGTGAACATGCCTTCGTCGTACACGACCTGCGCGGCGACGACGTACTCGGTCCATGCGGCCATGAAGGAAAACAGCGCGGTGATCACCAGCGCGGGCGCGGCCAGCGGCAGCACGATGCGGTAGAAGGAACCGAAGCGTCCCAGTCCGTCGATGCGCGCGGCCTCCTCCAGGCTCACGGGAATCGTGTCGTAATAGCCCTTCATCTGCCAGATGCAGAAAGGCAGGGCGGTGGAGGAGTAAATGACGATGAGCGCGAGATAGGTGTTGATCAGGTTGAGCTTCGCCATCATGATGAACAGCGGCAGGAGCAGCATCGTGGCGGGAAACATCTGCGTGACGAGCAGCGAGAGCAGGCCGGATTTCCGGCCTGGAAAACGGTAGCGCGAGAAAGCGTATCCGGCGGTGGACGCCAGCACCACGCCGGTGACGACCACGACGAAGGTCACGTAAAGGGAATTGCCCATCCAGGTGAGAAAGGGTCGCCTGGTCAGCAGCTCGATGTAATTGTCCCACGTGGCGTTCGCGGGAATGATCGAGAGATCGCTGCTGAGCAGCGTGGCTTCGGGACGCAGGGAAATGCTGAACACCTGCAGGATGGGATACACGGCGATCGCGACGAACAGCGCGAGCACGGCGTAGGCGAAGGCAAGAAAGAGCGGCGAGTCTTTTTTTCTCATGCCTGTCTCAATACACCGTTTCCGTGACGGAAGTTTTTTTCATGAAGAATATGCTCCATGCCGCGAGCAGCAGGAAGATGACCATGCTGAAAGCCGCGGCATACCCGTAGCGGTACAGGTTGAAGGCCGCGCGGTACACGTAGCTGACGAGGATATGCGCGGTGTCCGCCGGCTGTCCGCCATTTGTCACCAGCCAGATGATGTTGATGTTGTTGAAGGTCCACACCACGCCGAGCGTGATCGCCGGAATCATCACCGGTCGCAGCAGCGGCACGGTCACGTGGCGGAATTTCGTCCACGCCGTCGCGCCGTCGATCTCCGCCGCTTCGTACAGCTCCTTCGGAATCGACTGCAGCGCGCCCAGTGCGATGATCATCATGAAGGGGAAGCCCATCCACACGTTGGTGATGATCGCCGCGGTGAAGGCCAGCGTTTCCCCGGTCAGCCAGGGAATGGGCGCGATGCCGAACGCCGCGCCGAGCAGGGCGTTGATCGCGCCGCTGTCGGTGTTGAACATGCCGCGCCAGGTGAGCGCGGTGATGTACTGCGGCACCGCCCAGGGCAGGATCAGCAGGATGCGGATGACCGACTTGCCGGGCAGATGCCGGTTGAGCAGCACCGCGAGGGAGACGCCTATGACGACGTGCAGGGTGACGTTGACCAGGGTCCACACGATGGTCCTGACGAACACGCCGTAGAATTCCGACGAGAACATCGCGCCGAGCGCCGCACCGAAACCGTCCCCGGACTCGAGCGCGGCGGAGAGCCGGTCGAAGCCGAAGACCTTCCCGTACTGGTCGAAGCCGGTGATGCGCCAGCTCTCGACCGTGCGCATGCTCATGTCCGACAGCGAGATGACGATGTTGTAGAGGAAGGGATACACCACCACCCCGAAGAGCAGCACGGCCGCGGGAAGGATCATCATCAGCGCGAAGCGGGCATCGCGTCCCGCGCCCGTCGTGCCCGCACGCAGCAGCGGCACGACGCCGTTGCGGATGATGAGGAAAAGCGCGAGCAGGGCGCACAGGATCACCGCGGCATTGAAGAGGAAACCCGGCAGCGGGGAGGCAGTGGTCCTGTCCGCGCCTTCGTTCATCTCGCGGATTTTCTGCACGGCGAGACGCTGCTGTTCCTTCGCCGCGGCGGCGGGAGTGAGGTTGCCGCCGAGCACGCTCTGGTACGGGGGACGCATGGCATCCCACACCGCGCGCATCTCCGGTATCAACGGCGAGGGCACGCCGAGGCGCACCTGCGCGACGGAAATCCGGATGAATGGATCCGATAATACGCGCGGGTCGTTCTGCGCGGCGCGCTGCGATGGAATGGTCTTCAGCTGTTCGCTGAAAATCACCTGCGTTTCGGGAGCGAGGATGAAGCGGAGGAATGTGCGCACGGCCGCGAGCTTCTCGCCGCCGACCGAGCGGTTGAGATAATAGCCCTTCGTCGTGATGAGCGGCGCGGCGTACAGGCCGGTCGCTTCGTTGCGGGGAAGCAGGTCCAGCGCGAAATCACGGCCGAGGCGGTCGACGTAGCGCCCCCAGGCCCAGGGACCGTTGATGATCATCGCGGCGCGTGACTCGAGGAACATGGTTTCCGCGATCTCGTAGTCGGTTTCCTTCGGAATGATGCGCGCTTCGTTGCGCAGGCGCAGCATGAAGGCGAATGCTTCCCGTGCCGCGCGGGTGTCGAGATCGGGACGGTTGTGTTCGTCCAGCACGCGTCCCCCGAACGCCGTGAAGAACGGCATGAAGAAAAACGGCTCCGCGTAATTCCACACAATACCATACTGGTCGGTCACGCCGTCGCCGTCCCTGTGGATCGTCAGTTTCTTGCCGAACTCCAGCAGTTCCGCGAAAGTCCGCGGAGCGCGGTCGAGTCCCGCCTTCGCGAAAAGCCGCCTGTTCCATCCCAGCGCGAGGTGGTTGCCGATCTCGTCGCCGAGCTGGTACAGTCGTCCGTTGTAGCGCGTGAGCGCCTTGGGATCGAAGCCGGCGTAGTAATCGGCGGGGAAGAGGTCCTCGAGCGGACGGATGATGCCCATCGACTCGAACGCGCCGACGTAGTCGCTCGGACCGTAGACCAGGTCGGGTCCGCCCCCGGTGAACGCCGCGGCCGCCTGGAACGACGAGCGCAGGTCCTCGGTCTCCTTGAAAATCTCGAACACGCGGATTCCGGGATTCCGGCGGTGAAACTCCGCGATACGCCCGGCCAGCACGCGCCGCGACTCCGGCCGCATCTGCGTCCAGAGATGGATCTCCGTCTGTGCGCCCGCATCCGCCGCGAGCACGAGCAGGAGAACGAGCCATGTCGATCGTCGCACCGGGAATATCCTCGCAACCAGTGTTGGGGAAATCTAGGTCAGTGGAGGGAATTTAAAAAGCAGCGCACGCGGATGAACGCGGATATCGCGGATTCCCGCGGATTCCCGCGGATGGTTTTTTAGCAGAAAATCCATCCGCGAAAATCCGTTCAATCCGCGTTCATCCGCGTTCCCCCGCGTT
>CAZWNO010000064.1:10573-23539 GCA_964635845.1 uncultured Chromatiales bacterium | reverse complement strand
AAGATGACAAGATGGCAAGATGACAAGATGGCAAGATGACAAGATGGCAAGATGAAAAAATGGAATGATGGAAGGATATGGTGTGGGGTGGTGGCGATCGGCTTTTCTTTGCTGTTGTCATTCGCGGGATGCGGGGATACGAATGAGCCTGATTACGAACCGCCCGAAGTGTACGGTAACGGCAGTATTGTCAGCGACACGATCGTAGGTCAGCCGTTTACCGTGGTCGATGTGTGGGACGGATGCAAGACCACGATCCTGCAGGACAGCATGTGCCGCGCCATCGTGTCGGCGGACGAAAACCTTCTGGGACATGGAATCGGTGCCCGTGTCGGGGCTTCCCAGCTGGTGGGCAGCACGCTGTGGATCTCTCGCGGCAGCAATATCTGGCCGACGCAGTTCACGGCGACCGTCTGGCTGCCACGAATCACCAGGTTGAGTATCTATCACGCCGAATGCGATTTCTCTTCCGGTCTTGCGTCGGACACCACAGTATGGATCGGGGGCCTCGTGGGAGGGAACATCAAGGGAACATTGCATGCACCCGGGATCGATGCGTTGATAGCACAGTCCGCTCTGACGGTGTCCGGCACCGCGCCCCGCGTCAGCCTCTCCATACGCAACGGGTACACGGATTTCAGCGAACTCCTGGCGGCGCATGTCACGGTCTCCAGCGACGACGTGACCACTGTCAAGGTCTGCTGCACAGACACTCTCATCGTATCAGGAAAACGAGGTTCGAAAATCTACTACCGGGGAGACCCACGGTATATCGTCGCGGACCTTGACAGCACGTCTTTCCTGAAAAAACTGTAGTCACCTTGAGTGCCTGCCGCGTAATCCGGGAATAGAATCCACAGTGTCACTCCAGTCCTCTGAGCGTCTCTGCGCGCCTCTGTGGTAAAACTCTTCACTGCGCCCTCCGTACCCTCCCTCCCTTACTCCTCCACGACCTCACATCCCCTTACTCCTCCACGACCTCACATCCCCTTACTCCTCCACGACCTCACATCACATCCCTCACTCCGATTTTCATCTTCCCCCGATGCCGGATTTTCTCCTCCGCTACGATGCGGATTTGTTCGATCCGCTTGAGCAGCGGGGGATGGGAATAATTCAGCCAGACATGGAACGGGTGTGGAGTGACGTTCGAGAGGTTCGATGCGGTGAGTTTCTTGAGCGCCGTGACGAAGACCTCGGGCTTGCGGTATGTCTGTACCGCGTAGCGGTCGGCCTCGAATTCATGCCGACGGGAGAGGGCGTTCACTCCGAGCGACAGAAGCGCGCTCACGGGAGAATACAGCAGCGCGAAGAAGACGAGCCCGGCATACACCGACACATACTGCATGAAGAAGGCCTCGGCCAGGGCGGGACGGCTGACGAACAGCGAGAGCAGGAAGAACATCACGCCCATCTCCGCGATGCCGATCAGCATCCCGATGACGATATGCTTTCTGCGGTAATGCCCGATCTCGTGCGCGAGCACGGAGGTGACTTCCTCCGCCGTGTGTTTCCCGATCAGCGTGTCGTACAGCGCGATGCGCTTGTTCTTTCCGAAGCCCGTGAAAAACGCATTGGCTTTCGACGAGCGTCTCGAGCCGTCCACGACGTAGACGTCCTTCAACGGGAAGCGCATCGATTCCGCATACGCCAGGATGCAATCCCGCAGGGGACCCTCCTCGAGCAGCGTGAATTTGTTGAAAAATGGCATGAACACCGTCGGAGCGACATACTGCATCGTGATTCTGAAGGCGGTCACGGCCAGCCAGCTGTAGAGCCAGGCAAGCAATCCCTGGGTCTGGATGATCCACAGAACGAGAGCGAGGACGGGGAGGCCGATTGCCGCACCCAACGCGGCGCCTTTCAGGATATCCAGTACGAAGGTCCTCAGCGTCGTGCGGTTGAAACCGAAACGCCGCTCGATCACGAATGTGGAGTATATCCTGAATGGAAGAGAGAATAATCCCATTCCCAATGCGAGCAGGGAAATGTACAGCAGTCCGGTCGGGATTTCGTGCCAGCCGAGCGAACGGACGAGCAGGTCCAGCCAGTTGAATCCCCCGGCGAACCAGAACACCAGCAGGAGCGCCAGGTCGAAGGCCGCGGTGACGAAGCCGAAGCGCGTCTTCGCGCGCGTGTATTCCTGCGAACGCGCATACTCCGTCTCGGCGTAGACATCGCGGAACTCCTCCGGCAGCACGGGTGACATCGCGCGCAGGTTCAGCATCTCCGCGATAGTATCCAGCGCGGCGGTGATGATGATCGTCGCCAGTATGATGATCGTGTAAATGTTCACGGGTGAAATATAGAAATTTCGGAATTCCTTCAAATAAACGGTAAAAAACGTACCATGTAATTGATCATCCCGCTTTTCATGATAGGGTGGACCGGTTGAATTCGTATCGCGAAAATGGTTTGTCAATAAGGTACCCATCACCACGCGCAGGGCGGATTCGCGAAGCGAAGACGACCGAATCGAAGGGCGACCCAGGGGACGGACGGTCCCGAGCCAACAGCCAACAGCCAACGGCCAAAAGCCAAAAGCCAAAAGCCAACAGCCAACAGCCAACAGCCAAGGTGGTCCCCCTCCCCCCGGCCCGCCCCCTCCCGTATTTGGCGGTTAGAAAAAGGATAAGTACGTTTGTATTTACAGGTGCGTTGCCTGCCTTATGGCGAGCCTGTACGTGTGCATCCGGGAAATTTCCCTTGACACAACACATCACGGACTGAAAAAAACATCGATTCGCTTTTTCCCCAAGTGTATTGGAGGCTTTCATGCTTACCTGGATCATCGTCATCGCTGTTCTCGTCCTGCTCGCCATTGGCTTTTTCATCTGGATGACGCGGCAGTACCGGAAGGCGGGACCGAACGAAGTGCTGGTTATCTCCGGCCGCAAGAGCAGTATTCTCACGCCTGACGGAACGCAACAGGAGATCGGCTACCGTTTCCGCATCGGCGGCGGCTCCTTCGTCAATCCCTTCACCGAGCAGGCGTCCACCCTCCCGATCGAGGTGGTCACGGTGACCATCAAGACTCCCGAAGTACTTTCGAAGGACGGCATCCCCATCCTCTCTGAATCTTCGGCGCAGGTGAAAATCGACTCCAACGAGTACTCGATCTTCCTCGCCACGCAGAACTTCATGGGCGGCGGGACCGACGCGGTGCGCGAGGTCGCGCAGACCGTGCTCGAGGGCAAGGTGCGCGAGACCATCGGCTCGATGACCGTGGCCGAACTTTACCAGGACCGCCATGAGTTCGCCAACCGCGTCTACAACGCTGTGGTGCGCGATCTCGGCAGCATGGGACTCGTGATGATCTCCTTCGCGCTGAAGGACATCGCCGACACGCAGGGCTACCTCGACGCGCTGTCGAAGCCGAAGATCGCAGCGGCCAAGCGCGACGCGGTGGTCAAACAGGCCGAGTACGACCGCGATGCCGCAATCTACGCCGCGCAGGCGAACAAGGAAGCGGAGATCGCCAAGCTGACCGCGCTGGCCGAAGTGGCGGGACGTAACTGGAAGAACGAGGAGCTGAAAGCCAAGTCGCAGATCGAGGTCAGCAAGGTGCGCGCACAGGCCGACACCTCGTACGAACTCGAGCGCTTCCGCCTGGCGCAGGATGTCAAGCAGGAAGAATACAAGGTCAAGCTGATCGAGACCGTCGAGATGGCCAAGGTGCAAACCGAGGAAATCAAGCGCAAGGAGAAGGAACTCGAGGCCAACATCATCAAGCCGGCCGAGGCCCGCAAACTGCAGATCATTTCCGAGGCCGAGGCCGAGAGCTTCCGCCTGCTGAAGGAATCCGAGGCCAAGGCGCAGGTGCGCGCGAAGGACAATGAGGTCGAAGCCGAGCGCATCAAGATGCTGGGCAAATCCGAAGCCGATGCGATGGTGGAGAAGGCCAAGGCCTACGATCAGTACAACCAGGCCGCAATGTACCAGATGGTGCTCGACGTGCTGCCCGAGCTGACGAAGAACGTCGCCGAGCCGCTCTCGCGCATCGACAAGATCACGCTCATCGGCGGGACCGACGGCAAGCTCGGGACCTCGCAGCTCACCGGCCAGATCGCCGACGTGCTCGCGCAGGTGCCCGACGTCGTCAAGACGCTCACCGGCGTCGACCTCGCCAAATACCTCAAGGACAAGCTCGCCGGCGAAGACTGAAACGCCGCGAGTGGAAACCGTTGAACGGAGTCCGCGTCCGCTGCATCACTGAATTCCGCGGCGCGGGTGCTTTTCGATAACGACATCAATTGAGGTAGTAACGTGACCGCAGACAGAATTCATCTCATCGGTTCATCGCCGACGCTGAAGGTCGCCGCGAAAGCCAAGGCGCTCAAGGAGCAGGGGATCGACGTGATCGACTTCTCCGTGGGCGAGCCGGATTTCGCCACTCCGGCGCATATCAAGGACGCCGCCAAGCGCGCCATCGACGAGAACTTCACGAAGTACACCGCCAACGAAGGCATCCTGCCGCTGCGAAAGGCCATCGCGAAGCAGCTGGAGGAGGAACACAATCTTTCCTATGATCCCGCATCGGAGATCATGGTGTCGAATGGCGCGAAGCATTCCATCTACAACGCAATGATGGCCATCGTCAACGACGGTGACGAAGTCGTCATTCCCGCACCTTACTGGGTGTCGTATCCGGAAATGGTCAAGCTCGCCAACGGACGGCCGGTGATCGTGCACACGCGGGAGGAAGACGGTTTCCGCCTCACGTCGGACCAGCTCCGCGACACGATCAACGCGAGCACCAAGGCAGTCTTTCTCAATAATCCCTGCAATCCCACCGGCAGCGGTTACACACGCGAGGAACTCGAGGCGCTCGCCGAAGTCATCGTCGAGGAGGACATCATCTGCATCGCCGACGAAATCTACGGCAAGTTGATGTACGACAACCTCAAGTTCACCCGCTTCGCAACCCTGGGCGAGGAAGTGAAAAAACGCACCGTCACCGTCGACGGCGTGTCCAAGGCCTACTCGATGACCGGCTGGCGCATCGGCTGGGCGGCCGGGCCGAAGGACATCATCGCGGCCATGGCCAAGGTGCAGAGCCACGCAACATCGAACCCGAGTTCGGTTTCGCAGCGAGCGGCACTCGAGGCCTACAAGGGTCCGCAGTACGAGATTTCGAAGATGGCGGCCGAATTCGAGAAGCGCCGCAATTTCGTGGTCTACAAGCTGCAGGGCATTCCGGGCGTTTCCTGCCCGATGCCGCGCGGGGCGTTCTACGCATTCCCGAATGTCAGCTCTTTTTATCGGATGGAATACGACGGCGTGCCCATCCGCAACTCCTACGGCATGGCTTACTTCCTGCTCAAGCACGCGAACGTGGCCATCGTGCCGGGCGACGCCTTCGGCAGCGACGACTTCATCCGCATCAGCTACGCGACGTCCATGGCCAATCTCACCGAGGGCATGGCGCGCATCGTCGACGCCCTCGCGAAGCTCAAGCCCGCGCCGAAGCGGAAGCTGATCAAGCTCGCCAACACCGAGACCCTGATCAAGCACGCGGTGCCGGTGGACCGCGACGTGAAGGTGGCGGTGCGCGACGCGCTGGTGGCCGAAGCCGAGGCGCATCTCGGCTACAGCAACTACTTCGAGTGGAACGCCAACATCAACGGCATGATCGTGCAGCTGCGCACGAACGTCGGACACCTGTACGACTTCTGGGTCGAGAACTGGTATCCGGCGCAGCTCGAGGCCGACATCGAACCGCATGGCGTGATCTACGCGGTGGACGGCGTGACCGGCCGCGAACCGCATGCCTTCTACAATTCGGATACGAAGACCGGTATTCTCTTCAATGCCGACCACTACGGTTCCCTGCGCTCGCTGGCGCTGGGACTCGTCACCGACGTGGCCGAGCGCGTGTTCGACGTGCACGCCGTGCGCGGCATGACGCTCGATGTCGGCGGCGAGGGCGTGCTGTTCATCGGTCCCGAAGGGACGAAGAAGACGCCGTTGTTCTGGCGCCTCTTCCAGGAGAACGACACGGTCGCCATGCACAGCAACGACTATGTTTTTCTCCGCTACGGCGGCGGCTACGCCGCGGCTGACAATCCCGAGCGGAAATTATATATGCCGACCAATGCCGTCGCTTCACATGAAGCACTCGCTAAACTTTTCGACAAGAGCAAGTGCGAGAACGTGACGACGAAGGTCGAGGACTGCCGCAACGATAAGCACAAGCTGCAGGAAAGCTGTCCGCTCAACAGCGGTGCGCCATACAGCTACGACTGCGCGAAGAAAAGCCACGCCATGCTCGATCCCTACTGGCTCGGCGGCATGGCGCGGCATGTCAAGCGCATCGACATCCGCCATGTCTTCATCCTGCGCAACGATCCCGTCAGCGGCGCATCGCAGAAGCTCGACGTCGATGAAGCCCTGCGGATCGTCGAGTCGGGATATCCCGCCGGTACGACCGTCGGCGGCAAGCAGCAGCCGTGGTACAATCCGCATCTGCTCGTCACTTCCGACGAGCGCATGGAGCTGCAGAAACGATTCTTCACGAAGCTGTTCCAGTCCGCCGCCGTCCATCAGCTGAATGCCGGCGCGGCCACGCTCACCGAAATGGTAGCGCAGGTGTTGTCCCACGTCGGTGCGAACGGAAGGTGATCCCCATGGCAAAAGACATTTATAACAACGACTACTACAAGAAATTCCACGAACAGCTGCTGCCGCTGCTCAACGGACCCAACATCAAGGAAGTCGACCTTAAATGGCTCGAACCGCGGGTGAAGGAGTACGCGCAGAAGACGCGGTACGGCTCGTACGTCTGGCGCTCGGTGCAGAGTTCGCGCCTCGCCGCGAAAACCGTCTACCTCGGCACCGAGAAGGTGCGGCTGCCGTCACTTCTCCCATACCAGGAGAAGGTGGTGAAAGGCGCACCCGACGAACTCGAGAAGGTGCTGCACTGGATGAAGACCCTGCCCTTCATCAAGATCACCCGGCAGATGGGAAACAATCCCGATTTCAATCCCGTGTGTACGCTGTACGTGAGCGTGGGCGATTTTCGGAACGCCCGTCTCGCGTACATGTGGGGCAACCTGCTCGGTGAACCCTCCGGACGCCCCGGTCCGGCCATCACGATGATCCACATTCCCGAGGAACATGCGAGCCGCCAGCAGATCCTGACCATGCCGGAGTTCAACCTCAACATCTGTCTCGGCAGCGATTATCTCGGGGAAGACAAGAAAGGATTTCTCCGCCAGGCGATGTGGCTTGCCGACGAACGCGGCATGCTCGGCCTGCATGCCGGTTCGAAGGTCGTGGTCGCCCGCGACGCGAAGAGCAATGAGCTGAAAAAACACGGTGTCATCCTTTTTGGAATGACGGCCACGGGGAAATCCACCTGGAGCTGCCACCAGCTCGGGATGGATCCCAACCGCGGCGAGATGACCTACGCGTCGCAGGACGACATCTGCTTCCTCCGCGACGACGGATCCGCATTCGGGTCCGAGCACAACTTCTACGTCAAGACCGACGCGCGGAAGTCCGACCAGGAAGCGATGTTCTACGCGCTCACCCACAAGAGCGCGCTGCTGGAGAACATCTTCGTCGACGCGAATGGCGATATCGACTTCCTCGATGAATCTCTCTGCGGCAACGGCCGCTCGGTCGTGCGCATGGACAAGCTGTTCATCGAGCGCGAGGGCAAGCTCATCTCCATCGCCGCCGACAGCATCAACCTGCCGAGCCTCGAGAAGAACGACGCATTGTGGTTCGCCTTCATCACAAGGCGCAACACGCTCATGCCGTTCTCGCAGGCGCTCACGCCCGAGCAGGGCGTGCTGGCATATCTCTTCGGCGAGTCCACCCTCAGCTTCGCGGCGAATCCGGAAAAGGCCGGCGAATCGGTGCGCATCGTCGGCACCGATGACTTCATCATCGGCAGCCGCGGCGCGAAGATCAACCGCTTCTACGACATCATCATGAAGCTCGTCAACCGCTTCCCGGGACAGGTGAATTTCCGCCTGTACAACACCGGCGGCATGGGCGAGATCCTCGAGGAATACGAAGAGGGCGGGGTGACAAAGAAGCGAATCGTGCGCAAGACCGAACGCGTGCCGCTCGATCTGATGGCGGCCATCCAGCGCGGCGACCTGCGCGGCACGAACAAATACGAGAAGGGCGTGCTCGGCACCATGTCCATCGTCGAGGCCGACGGCCGGCGCATGGACGAGTGGGACGTGCACAAGCTCTACACTCCCGAACAGATCGATCATCTCGTCAAGGACATCATCCGCGGCCGCCGCTCCTTCCTCGAGCAAATCTCGAAGGAGGGACTGCGTCCCGAAATCATCGCCGCCGCCGAGCGCTCCTTCCGCGCCATGGGCGACGTGACCGCCCGCAAGGCCGGTGTCTCCACGGCCCCCGCGTTCTCGACCTCCGCCTCCGAACCCCGCGTCATCATCCAGCGCGAGGAACCGGTCGCGCGTCCCCGCAAACCGGGGGTTTGGAGATGGCGGTAAAGAGGTGAAGAGGTAAAGCGGTAAAGAGAGAAAGCGTCGTAAAGGCGTGAAGGGTAAAGACGGAAAGCCGTCTTTACCCTTTCCGTCTTTACGCCGTAACGATACTTCACCCCTTCACGATACACCATGAAAACCAACGCGACCCGCATCCTCGAAGCAAGACACATTCCCCACGAGCAGATCAGCTACGACAGCTCGGACGGACTGATCGACGCGATTGCGGTGGCGGACAAGGTCGGCGCTCCGCATGAACAGGTGTTCAAGACCCTCGTGGCGCGGGGGGACAGGACCGGCCTGTGCGTGTTCTGCATTCCGGGACCCTTCGAACTCGACCTGAAAAAAGCGGCAGCTGCGAGCGGCAACAAGAAGGTGGAGATGATCCACGTGCGCGAGCTGCTGCCGCTGACAGGCTACATCCGCGGGGGGTGTTCGCCCATCGGCATGAAAAAACAGTTTCCCACCTGGATCGACGAAACCGCGCAGCTGCATGACCGTATCTACGTCAGCGCCGGCGCGCACGGGGCACAGCTTAAGATTGCCCCGGAATACCTCGCCGCGGTCATCGGTGCCGTCTTTGCCGACCTGACGTGAGGAAAAAACCGCGAAGGCACGAAGGCGCGAAAAAAGAGCACGAAAACTTTTTTACGGAATGTATCCGGAGGTTCGCATGTGTCGTCGTATTGTGCAGGGATTGATGGTTGTAGCGCTGCTCGTCGGAATCACGGCAACCGGCAGCGCGCAGAAGGGATTGGAGGGAATGGATGCGCTGCTCGCGAAATACAATAAGGCGAGGGTGTTCAACGGAACGGTGCTCGTCGCCCGGGGGGACGAGGTGCTCTACCGCGGCGCCGTCGGCAAGGCGGTGATGGAGTGGGATCTTGCGAACACTCCGGACACGCGCTTCCGCATTGGCTCCGTCACGAAGCAGTTCACTGCCGCGCTCATCCTGCAGCTCGTCGAGGATGGGAAAATAGAACTTGACGCACCGCTCAGCCGCTACCTGCCGGACTATCCCAAGGCGCAGGCCGACAGGGTGACGATCCATCACCTGCTCACGCACACATCCGGCATTCCGAGCTACACGGATCTGCCCGATTTCGGGACCAATTCGATGCGCCGGCATGCCGATCCGGATTCCCTCCTCACAGTTTTTTCCAGCCTGCCGCTCGAATTCGAACCCGGGACGCGCTGGCGCTACAACAATTCGGGCTACTTCATTCTCGGCATCGTCATCGCGCATGTAACAGGCAAACCCTATGACGTCGCGCTGCGCGAGCGCATCCTCGATCCGCTGGGACTGGAGAACACCGGCTACGATCACAACGAGTCCGTCATCCCGCGCATGGCGGACGGGTATCAGCGGATTCCGGGCGGCTACCAGCGCGCACCGTTCCTCGATTCGAATCAGCCCTACGCCGCCGGCATGCTCTATTCCAACACGGCCGACCTGATGAAATGGACGCGTGCGCTGCACGCGGGACAGGTGTTCAGGAATGCGGAAACCTTGCGGCGCATGATCACGCCGTTCATGGATAACTACGGTTACGGTCTCCAGATCATGAACCTGCCGGCGGGCGTGGACAGCGTGCGCGTCATCCGTCATTCGGGCGGCATCAACGGTTTCACGTCGCAGCTGTGGTATCTGCCCGACAGCGAGTACACGATTGTCACGCTGGACAACACGACGGCGAATTCGGGAGTCGTCGCCGATGCCGCCTTCCGATTACTTCACGGTCTCGACGTGCCCGAACCGCGCATGCCCATCGCCGACGAGATGGCATCGCTGATCGAGCGCGACGGAATCAATGCCGCGGTGGAACACTACCACGAACTGAAAACGAAACAACCCGACGCATACGATTTCAGCGAACAGCAGCTCAACGAACTCGGGTACGTCTACCTCAACCGCGGCGAGATCGACATCGCAAAACAGCTGCTTGCGCTGAACATCGAGATGTACCCCGACGCCTTCAACACATGGGACAGCATGGGCGAGGCGCACATGCAGGCGGGAGAAAAGGATAAGGCCATCGCATATTACCGAAAGGCGCTCGAACTGAATCCCGGGAGCACGAACTCGAAGCAGATGCTCGCGAAGCTCGGCGTCACCGTTGAAGACAAAACCGTGACCGTCGACGAAGCAGTGCTGGAAGAGTATGTCGGCATCTACGAACTGGTCCCGGGTTTCTCCCTCACGATCACGCGTGAAGGCACGCAGCTCTACGAGCAGGCCACCGACCAGGAACGCTTTCCGATCTTTCCCTCCAGCGACACGAAGTTCTACCTGAAGGTCGTCGACGCGCAGATCACCTTCGTGCGCGGTGCAAGTAGTGCGGTCGAGAGTCTCGTCCTCCACCAGGGCGGACGCGACATGCCGGCCAAACGCATCGCCCCCTGACTCGCCGGAAGAAAAAAACCGCGAAAACGCAAAAGACACCAAAAAGAAAAAACCGCGAAAACGCAAAAGACACGAAAAAGAAACGCGAAAGTTATTATTAGGACACTCCTGATGATCTCTCGAGTGCTTTAATATATTTTCGCGTCTCTTCTTCGCGCTTTTCCGTTTTCGCGGTTTTCCTTTGGCATCGTAAATGCGAGGGGAATTTCGTAAGTATCCGGATATCGCATATTCATTTCGGAGCCGTTATGAAGTCCTTCATGTTCTTCCTCGCCGTACTTCTTTGCCCAATGCTGCTCGTGCAGGGACAGTCTTCACGCGAATACCCGGACCGGCCGGTCATCTCCGTCACGGGTGAGGCGCTGGTCAACGTCGTGCCCGACCGCATCGTCATCACCGGCGGCATTGAGACCTGGAATGAGGATGTCGAACGGGCCAAGGAGTCGAACCGTGAAGGATTGCGCCGCTGCATCTCCATGCTGAGGGAGGCGGGAGTGCCGGAGAAGGATATTCAGACCGACAATCTCTCCATTGAACCACGGTGGAAGGAGGAATACAGGAAGGAGGGATTCCTCGGCTTCTTCGTGCGGAACAGTTTCACTGTCACGCTCGGCGATCCCGCGCGCGTCGAGGACATCGTGACCCGGCTGCTGGACAAGGGCGTCAATTATATCCACGGCATCGACTTTCAGACGAGCGAATTGAAGAAGCACAAGGAACGGGCGCGCGAGATGGCGTTGAAGGCGGCGCAGGAGAAGGCGGAGAAGATGGCGGCGGCGCTGGGGGCAGGCATCGGCAGGCCGCTGCGGGTGCAGGAGAATTCCTACGGCTCACCGTGGTACGCCGGTTCATGGGGCTACTGGGGATATTCCTCCCGCGGACGCGGCATGTCCCAGAATGTCATGGAAGACGCCGGCGGCTCCGCGTCGGCGGCCGAAGGCAGCGTCGCGCTCGGACAGATCGGCATCCGCGCCAACGTCTCGGTCGACTTCGAACTGAAATAGGACGGAACCGCGAAATCGCCAAAAACGCAAAATAGACGCGAAAGATTGTTGAAGCGCTCGAGAGCACATTCGTAGCGTTGTCAAAATTCTTTCGCGTCTCTTTTTCGTGTCTTTCTCTTTTTCGTGTTTTTCTTGATGTGGGTGCGACTTTTTCAGGAGTGGCGGCTCTTTTACATTGTACGGTCTTCTGAACTGCACAGGATCGCGATCGCCTGATGTCCCAAACCGTTCCGGAACCGCTGTCGAAAGCGCAGCAGGATGAGTTTCTCGCTCTTCTGGATCTGCACCACGGCGCCTTCGTGCGCTATGTGCGCGCGATCACGCGGGACAGCGAACAGGCGCGGGACATCGTCGCCGAAACGCTGCTCGTCGCGCTCGAGCGCTTCGAGACACTCCGCAATCCGGCTTCGTTCCTGTTCTTTCTCATCGCCATCGCCCGCCGGCTGTTCTGGCGCACGGGCAGGTGGGGCCGCCTCTTCCTCCGCCTGGAGGAGAAGCACGAGGATCTCGCCGTCGATGCCGACGCGGCGCCGGACGTGCAGCCCGACCTTCGCCTGCTGCACGAATGCATCGCGCGGCTGCCGGCCCGGCAGCGCGAGGCCCTGGCGCTGTTCGAGCTGGCGGGACTTCGTCTCGAGGAAATCCGCGAGTTGCAGGGCGGCTCCCTGTCGGGCGTGAAATCCCGTATCGCACGGGCGCGTCAGAGGCTGGCGGCGCAATTGAATGAACGTGGCGAAGCAACAGCGCAGGAGCGGAGGGAAGGCACCATTGAGTCCATCGAGATCGAGGCGGAATGATGAGTGACACGCAACAGCGGCTCGATGTTCTTCTCCGGCGCGCACGCGAGGCCGCGCCCATCGTTTCCGTCGAGAACACTCGCGCCTTCCTTCTCAATCGCCTGCGCGGACAAACCGGACCGTACGCCACGAAACCACGGATTTCTTCACGCCTCATCATTGTCACGGGAGGTCTCATGGCGGTACTTACGATTCTTTGCCTTCTCCTCGGGTTGTTCCAGGATGCTCCGCTGCGTCCAACCACCCGGCAAACCGACAGAGCATCCACGCGTCATCAGGAATCCGGGCCG
>CAZWNO010000064.1:2848-10563 GCA_964635845.1 uncultured Chromatiales bacterium | reverse complement strand
GGCATCGCAGGATTCTCGCACCGATTCGCCGGAAAATATGCCTTCACGGCCACACATGTATGTTCCCGCCGCAGTCTCGCGGACTGGTGTTGACGACTCGCTCGAGAATGCGAGGCGCAATGCGCTGTTCGCGGCATGGACACACGAACAGATCGAAGCGAGCAAGGTCCTGACGCTCGATTCCATGGCGTTACAGCGTATCGGACTGAGTATCGGACCAGATGGTACGGTGCAGATCCGGCATCCACAAACGAATCCGAAATCCTGGATCATCTCCGAGAGCATGAAGGAACATCCGGATTCCGGATATGTCACATATACCTTGACGTTGACTCATCCCGATAGTATCCGTAAAGCGAAGTCCGATGCGGATCCGACAGCGAGTGATGGTCTCGGTGACGGCACGTACTGCGCGCCTGTACTTGTGACCAACTCTCGCGGACAAAGATTCATGCGTTGGACAAGCAAGGAAGAAGGGGAAAGAGACCCTGATGTCGGCAGTGGCAAGTACACGGGGAAGGAACTCGTCGCCGTTCGCGTGTGGAGTGCCGGTCCAGCCACGAGATCCGTCATGGACACGGGTGAGTACTACTACCTTTACTGGTTCGAACCCAACGAGGAATTTCTCAAGGCCCTGCCGGCGGATGTGCGTCGTTCGGTCGAGAGGTCCCGAGGGATTGCGCCGTCGAGCGACGATGTCTCACTGCCTCCGCGGCCCATCGCGCTCATCGGAACGAAGGTGCATCCCAATCCCGCGACTTCCGATCACGCCATGGTCGAGTACACGCTTACCGAAGAGCGCCGCGTCGCGGTATCGGTGTACGATATCACGGGCACGCGTATGCGCGACATCGTCGTGACCGAGCCGCGCGGATCAGGAAACTGGAAGGACGCGGTCTCCTTCGAGGGCATCCCCAACGGCTACTACCTGCTCGCCGTCACCACCGACAAAGGCGAGCAAAGCGTCCGTCCCTTCATCCTCAACCGGTAAGAAAAAACCGCGAATTCGCGAAAGACGCGAAGAAGAGACGCGAAAGCTTTCAGATACTGCACCTCACTCGATCGAGTGCGTATCAAAAACCTTTCGCGTCTCTTTTTCGCGCCCTTGGCGTATTGGCGGTTTTTTCTTCTAGTTATGGAGGGTGATGGGCAGATGGCGTGCGAAGCGCGAGAAGTCCCCGTCCGCTGTCAGGATCTGGAATCCCTCCAGGTGCGCGACGGCGCAGATGAGAAAGTCGATGGTCGAACCCTGCACCCCGTGTGATCGGCAGGTGTTGCTGAACTCCGCCGCGGTTTCGAAGTGATCCCGTCGCAGGGGAACGTCCTCGAAGGGGGCGAGATGCTTTTTCAACGAAGCGAACTGTTTCGCATCGCGCACGCCGGAGAGCAGTTCCTGCATTATCGGTCCGATGAGTACAGCACGTCCGTCAGCTATCAGATCGCCAACACGGGCGGTCATCGCGGGATCGGGATCGTGTCGACGGAGTACGGCTGACCACACGCAGGTGTCGATCAGCACTTTCATCCTCTGCGCGCGCGCTTGTAGTCGTAGCTTTTATCGAAATCGATAGTGCCGAAGAGGCGGAGCAGTTCCATCCGCCGCTTCTGCGCAATGAAATATTCCAGGGCCGCCGTGACGGCTTCTTTCTTCGTCCGATACTTCCCGAGCTTCTGCGCGGTCGTAATCAGCCTGTCGTCGAGAGCGAGATTCGTAGGCATGGGGGCTCCAATGATTACACATATTGTAACACATCCGCATGTGTGAATCAATCCCCTCCCTCCTGACCTGAAGAAAAACCACGAAGACACCAAAACACGAAGGATGCACGAAGACTTTTTGGAGTCGCTGATGATTCGATCAAGTGCGACATCAATAAAATCTTCGTGCCTTTCTTCGTGCCGTTGTGCCTTCGTGGTTTTTTCTTATGGCCGGAAGATGGCGAAGAGTGTCGCGAAGACGATCCACTGCCCGGCGTAGACGATGAGGAATTTACGGCGGGGATAATCGTCACCGACGAGCCGGCGGTACGCGGCGATGTTGCCGTGCAGCCAGGGGAGGCGGGACGGCAGGAATTTCCGCTCTTCCGTGCCGCCGTAGGCGATGCGTGTGAAGACGTAGTAGGCGAGGTCCTCGGTATAGAACAGCAGTGCCCCGAGCAGGATCTGCCATGGACCGTCGAGTACGATGACCTGTACGAGGAGCAGCACAACCCAGATGCTCGTGATGTACCAGTGCCAGCCGTGTTCGTGCAGCAGGTAGGCGGGCATGTCCGCCCATCCCTTCCCCGCGCGGTAGAGCCGGCGTTTCGTCCGCTCCTTCATCCAGAAATCGACGAAGCCGGCAATGAAATACGGTGCAAGTATCGCGGCGAGTATCGCAATCATGGCAGCTAAAATACTTCCCGGGAGAGAAGAAAACCACGAAGGCACGAAAACACAAAGAAGACACGAAAACTTATTGAAATCGAATCGAACTGAATCGATCGCGATCTTAAAAAATTTTCGTGTTCTTCTTCGCGTTTTTGTGAATTAATAGATTTTCTTACGGCGCGTCGAGATGGGTACCGACGGGACCGGGAAGAATCGGGAGAGTATACGGCTGACTCTGTTCTCGAACCTTCAAGAGCAATTCGAGCTGCTCGGCGGTCAATCCCTGCGGATAGCGCGCGTACTTACGGTAGAGCTGCATCTCCCCGATCGTCAACGGTCGTTCGAAACCGGGCGCCTCGTCGGTTGATGTTGTGAGGATGAGGTACTCCACGAAGGGAATGAGACCGAAGAAAGCGAAAGAGGTGAAGAATGCGCTCTCTCCCCAGTATGCTCCGCCTTCGACGGAGAGCAGCACGACCGGCAGTGCCTGCCCGAGAAGGAAGGGGAGCACCCAATCACGGTTCGCATATCCCTGCACTTCCCCGCTCGTGAATATGTACGGCGGCGCGGCGTAGATCATGCCGCGCGCGACGGGAAATCCCGCCCAGCGGTCCGAGGTCGGAATGAGATACATCATGCTGTCGGAGACTGCGAGCAGCTCGCACTCGATGGGGTGTCCCTCGTACGCGAGTTCGATCGTGTCGCCCGTGTGCTGCAGGTCGAATATGCTTGTGCAGCCGCCGAGCGGCAGCAGCAGCAGAAGAATGAACGGCATGGCGGTTCTCATGACCGCTTCTCCTTGAGGGAAATCCTGTTGCGGAAGAACTCCTCTTCCATCATCCGGTAGTCCGTCAGCCATCGTCCCCGCAGGTCGCGGAGGATGCCGGGTATATCGAAGATGTCGAGCGGCGGCAGGGTGTCCTCGGTACGGACCCAGTTTCCGCGAAGCCACTCGTAGTAATATCCCTGCGAGCGCAGCAGCACGCTGGTGCGCATCGCGGGGTTGCGCGGGAGTTCGTATGTGAGCAGGAAGCTGTCGCCGGGCGTGCTGTGCAGATAGGCATCATCCTGCCGGGACACTTTCGCGATCAGTTCGGGACGCGGGAGATCCTGGTGATCGCGCAGGTCGGAAGGCGCGACACGGGTTACCGAAAACGCGTTTCCGCGGAGCGTCTCGCGCGCATACGCGAGGTAATCGATGCAGATGTTGTCGGGGAAGAAGGACAATCGCACCCGCGTCGTCCTGCCCGTGACGGGGACGCGCAGGGCAAGGTCCTTCCAGGCTATGGGGCCGATGTCCCCGATGCGTCCGATTTTTTCGAAGCCGCCATCGCGCTGCACTTCGACAGTAACGCCGGCGTATTCGTCGTAGAGTGCATAGAAGAGCCGCGCGTATTGTTCGTCCTCCGCCATGCGCGCCGTCCAGATGAGCGCGTTGAGCCCGCGCGAACCGAGCACGACCTCGTAAAACAGCGCGGTCGTCAGGAGCGTGTTCCGCGCGCGCAGCACGACGGTCGCGCTGTCCGCTGAGGATTCGGTGGGGATCTCGAAGGTGATCGCATCGCGCTGTCGGCGATCGGTCAGATCGGCGAAGCGCTGCATGCCGCTGCGATAGCCGTCATCGTCGATCTCCCTGAGCGGGACGGAAATATCGGCGCCGTCTTCCGCGCGCGCATGCCGCACCGGTTCGAGCCCGCGCACGGCGAGCACGCGACCGTCATCCGTGGGATAGATGCGGCTGTCCGCGGGATGCGCGACGGCGAGCAGGTCGAGACGGTTGATGAAATGCGATTCGAGCGCCTCGTTCGTCACCCGAAGGCGGAAGGACTTCGTGGGGTCGACATCGCGGGCGAGCAGGTCGAGGTCCGGCCTCTGCACGAAGGGCGAAACGCAGTACGAGAAGCACTCCGCCTCGATGCCACGGGTGGTATCATTACCGACGTACACCGTGGGACAGCTGCCGAAGCAGCACTTGGGACAGACAAGACAGTAGACGGAGAGAAAGCTGATGAGAGGGCTGTAAGCCATGAACATGCCCGAGCCCAGCATTTCTCCGAAGTTGTGCTTTTCCTCATAATACGTCACGGCAGTGATGCTGTCACGGGGGATGGACCAGCGTCCCACCCGGCCCTGCTCCCTGCCAAAGGTGTAGCATGCGCCATCTCCCGTCATTCGTTCGTCGCGAATGGAGAATCCATTGGGGAAAAGGTAGATGTCGCCCGCGGTGGTGAATACCTTGGCGCGCTGCGTGAACAGGTTTCCGGATTGTCCCGCCCTCACCCTGTTCTCGGTGCGCAGCTCCTGCAGCATGTCACCCTCGACCAGGTGCGCGACCTTGTTCGGAAAACAGCCGAGGAATACGAGACAACTCAACGAGAGGAAGACAATTTTTCCGCCCATACGGCCTCCGATTGTGAGAGGTTCCCTTTCGACTGTGCTTATTTCGCAGAATATGCTCCAAAAATATGATACTGATCGATCCTTGTCAAGTCCCCACGTTGGTACCGGAGGCAGGGACAGGAAGGAGGCACGAAACGCTGGTGGACCCTCAGCTGATGGAATCCGCAGCGCGTCGAAACGTCATCGTGTCCCTCCTTCGCGTCCTTCCGCCTTCGTGGTTCCCCTTACGCCGGAATCATTGTGCGCTGTGCCATGGGCAGAGCGAACGGAGGAATGTCACGATCTCGTCGAAGTAGACAAGCGCGGTGACGACGACCGAAACCACGCCGCCTGAAATGATGGCTGCCTCGAGCTGGTGGAATGGACCGAGAGGGGCCGCTGCCTCCCCAGCCGAAGTCGCGGCCATGGCGTCGGCAGCGACAATGATCTCGGTGCGTGTCACGAGATGGATGAGCAGTTCCGCGGATTTCGTCAGACGTCCATTTCCCGCGGTGGAAGCGGATATCGGGAGCCCCGCGGGATCCACGTCCGCCGCGGCGCAGAACACGCGTTTCCAGTAGGCGCAGGAATGCTTCGCGACGCTGATGGCGATGCGCGCGGCGGATTCGGTGGCATCGTCCGTGGGCCAGGTTTCCGCGAGGATGTGGCGCTCGAGGTCGAGCAGTCCCCCTTCCAGTGCAGTGAAAGTCCGCGCCTCGCAGAGCAGCGTACCGAGCTGCCGGAGATAGCCTGTCTCGCGCGCGGTGTATCCCGGTTCGTCGAATGCCGCCAGTCTGCGCCGGGCGGTGGTGTCGATCTTCAGCGCGAAAGCGGTTTTCACATGGGCGATGCCGCGGTATGCCGGAACATCCAGCGCATTTTCGGCCCATGCCGGAACGGATTTCTGGATGTGCGAAAGCATGGTGGGAATGCTCAGCGTATCCCAAGGCTGCGCCGAAACGAGCACCGCGTGCACGAGATCGTTGTGCCGAAGGCCGACGCCCTCGAACGGATTGGCCTTGTTCACAGCACCGTACACGACTTCCATGCCTTCGGGCAGGGCGCGCGTCGGGATGACCGGCGAACTGTCCTCACTGGGCGGGTCGTCGCAGGCGGCGGACAGCAGCAACGCGGCGGAAACAACGACGAGCAGACGCAAGGTTCGCGTGCAGCGCGCACGCACGGTGATTCCATTCATGATGACTCCCTAAAATGAATGTTGAAGAAATGTTCCCTATCGTCATTCAGGATGACGATGTGCGGAATCTAGCGAAACTCCCCACCCCGATGAAAGGGAAAAATCCTCCCCTGTAAAACAGGGAAGAAAAAACCACGAAAACTCGAAAACACGAAGAAGGACACGAAAACATTTTCAAGCCGCTCTCGATTTTGCAGGGAGCGATTTCAAAAAGTCTTCGTGTCTTCCCTCGTGTCTTCGTGACTTCGTGGTTTTTTCTTCAGCTGATGGAGACGAGTTCGATTTCGAAGGTGAGGTTCTGGCCGGCGAGGGGATGATTGGCGTCGAGAGTGACATGGTCGTCCGTCACTTCGGTGACGCGCACGGGAATGGCGCCGCCGTCTTCCTGGTGCAGCTGCAGGTCCATGCCGACCTCGACCTCGATCTCGGGGGGAATGTCGGCGGGCGGCACGGTGATAACGAACTGTTCGTTGTACTCGCCGTACGCGTTCGCGGCGGAGATGGTCACGGTCGAGGATTCGCCGATCTCCATGCCCTCGACCGCGTCGTTGAAACCGGCGATCACCTGTCCCACACCGATGGTGAAGGAGAGCGGCTCGCCCTCGCGCGATGAATCGAAGATGGTACCGTCCGCGAGGGACCCGGTGTAGTGCACTGCGACCGTGTCGCCGCTTTTCGCTGTTGCCAAGAGATGCTCCGGTTGGGTGAAAGGAAGCGTGACTCAAAATGTAGGGAGATTGGGAGAGCGATGCAAAAGCATCAGGATACGCGGAGCGTGAAAGTCAGCGGAAGAAATCGCGGATGAAGCCGCGGTCACGGGCGCCGTCGATGCGCTGCTTCTCCTCGAGCTGCGCGCGCATGTCGGCCGGCTGCAGGGCGAAGGCTTCGCGCTTGCGCAGGGGGCGGCGGCCGTGGAAAACCTCCTGCGCGGTGATGTCGGCGGCGTAGACGATGCGGTCGCCGAGATCGAGCGAGGAGACGATCCGGCACTCGGCCCATCCGCAGGTGCCGCGAAGAACGGCGATGCCCTGCGGACTCCGGTCGAATTCCATTCCTTCGAATTTATCCATGTCACGCGATGAATGGAGTCCGAAGAGCGGCAGCAGCGCATGCTGCTCGTCGCTGAGCAGGTTCACGACGAAGCGTCCGCTCTCGGCAATCAATCCGTGCGTGAAATTTTGCGGAGAAATGATAGCAGCGATCCTCGGTCGGTCCGGCACCAGGGTCACGGGCATGATCCACGTGGCGATCTGTCCGCTGTCGCGTCCCTCGTGCCGCGCGGTGACTACATGGATCTCATGATCGGTGAGCGAGAAAATCGATCCCGGGTATGCGTCCGCGGTCATGCTCATGTCGGTCGGACAAATGTGACTGGCTGCCCAAGGTCGTCGATCGCATGCGCGATGACCTCGAATTCCTGTTGATCCATGTAACGCTCCTCGTGATTGTCTGTTATCGGGAGAACAACGAAACCCGGTGGGAGATTCCACGGGAGAGGGAGGGAAGAGTAACCACAGATTTCACAGATTACACAGATTAGAATTGTTGAGGCACATCCCGGATGTTCCGGGGTTGACCCCGCCTTTGGGGAATAACCTCGGATCTCCGGGAAGCGCTCGAAGAATCAATCTGTGTAATCCGTGAAATCTGTGGTTACTCTTCCGGGGAATGACCTCGGATCTCCGGGATGCGCCTTAAAAGATTCTAATCTGCGTAATCCGTGAAATCTGTGGTTACTCTTCCGGGGAATGACCTCGGATCTCCGGGA
>CAZWNO010000064.1:0-2748 GCA_964635845.1 uncultured Chromatiales bacterium | reverse complement strand
TGCGCCTCGAAAATTCTAATCTGTGTAATCCGTGAAATCTGTGGTTACTCTTCAAGAATGCCTGTGAGCAGCGCCCGCAGCCGTTCCCCGTGAAGATCGTCTCCCTCGGCGATGATCCTTCCATCGCTCCCGACGAGCACATAGTGCGGGATGTTCTCCACGCCGAAACTGATCGCGACGATGTCGCCGAAGCCCCCGGCGAGGCGTCCGTGCAGCCAGGGCATGGGGAAGCGCTTCGCGCGGAATTGCCGGATGCGTTCATCCGAATTATCGAAGGACAGGCTGATGATCTCGAAGCCGCGCGGGTGGAATTCCTCGTAGATTTTTTCCATTTCCGGGAGGGCCTCGACGCAGGGGGGACACCAGGTCGCCCAGAAATCCACCAGGTACACCCTGCCCGCCACCGCGGCGTTCGAGATGTAGCTGCTGTCGTCGAGCGAACGGAACACGAAGGCCGGGGCTTCCCTCCCGGTGTCGGCGGACGCAGTGGCCTCGGGCGCCGTGGCCTCGGACGCTGTGGCCTCGGACGCAGTGGCCTCGGGCGCCGTGGCCTCGGACGCTGTGGCGCCTGCCGCCGCCTGTGGTGCGTGAGTGGACTGCACCGTCACGGGTTTCTCCGTCGTATGCTGCGCCGTCATCGCCGCAGTCTGCAGCAGGAACATCGTTACGAGAATCAGTGGGATTTTAGCCATGCGTGGGAGATCGTCCGTCGTGAGTATCAGCGTGAATTCATTGGATGAAATATACGCTGCGAACGATTCGCATGCAGGGCGGTTCCCGACCACCGAGGCCAGGACGGAAGGATTTTCATTCGACTGATTTTTCCCTACCTTGATACACCGAGACTCATTCCGGGGACAATCGATGCGCACCTTCCTTGCATTCGCCTTCATCCTCGCCGCGGCTGCGCCGGCGGCGGGACAGGTTCCCGTGGAGATCGACGGCCGTTTCGACGATTGGGACAGGCTTCCCGTGCAGGCGACGGATCCGTCCGGCGACGCGGGAGCGTCCGGGGTGGACCTCCTGCGGCTTTCCGTGGCCGGATACACTCCCTGGCATTTTCTTTCCTTCGAGGTCGGCGGCGATCTGCTCCTGCAACAGGATAATGGCATCCGAATCGCATTCGATACGGACATGGACCCCTCCACCGGCATCGCGTTCCAGGGCATCGGCGCGGAGCTGATATGGAACTTCGGCGACCGCAACGGCACGGTGCGGCTCGGCGGCGTGACCACGCAGGTGTCGCACGACGACCTTCGCTTCGTCCCGGCGCCCGGCATGACCTCGACGCGCTTCGAGTTCGCCCTGCTCATGGGTACGGAGATCGGCGGCATCCGGCTGTTCCCCTCTGATAGCGTGCGCATCGTACTCTCCGACGCGGGCGGCGACCGCCTGCCCGATACGGGCGCGCTGACCTGCTTCATGCCGACCGGAGGGATCAGTCCGTATGTGCGCACCGGATTCGGCGCGGCGGATGCGGGCAGCATGCGCGTGCTCACATGGAACACGCTGTTCAACGGGCTCGCGGATCCGCAGCGGCAGCCCGCATACGCGCGCCTCCTGCGCGCGATCCGGCCGGACGTCATGTGCTTTCAGGAGTGCTTCGATATGGAGGCCGCCGCCGCGCTCGCGTTCGTACGCACCGCGTTCGACCCTCCGGCGGGAAGGCCGTGGCGGGCGATCAAGCGCGACGCGGGAAACATCCTCGTCACGCATTTCGATATCGCGGACAGCTGGCAACTGCAGTCGAATTACCGCGAGTCGGCCTATCTGCTGCGAACGCCGGACGATGATTCCCTCCTGCTGCTGAACTGCCATTTCCGCTGCTGCACGGCGAATGAGGACAGGCAGCGGGAAGCGGATGGAGTGATCCGATTTCTGCGTGACGCGAAAAGCCCGGACGGCATTTTCACCGTGGCGCCGGGCACGCCCTTCATACTGGTGGGTGATCTGAATCTCGTCGGCGATCATCGGCAGTACGAGACGCTGCTCACGGGCGACATCGCCGATAACGCGGCGTACGGTCCCGACGAGGCGCCGGACTGGGATGGCGGTCCCTGGACCGAACTCGAGGCGCGTCACGCGACGGCGCCGTTCCACTACACATGGGACGACAGCACGAGCAGCTACGCTCCGGGCAAACTGGATTATATCTTCTATACCTCGAGCGCGGTCGACCTGTGGAGGCAGGACCTGGTGGTGGATCCCGCGAACATGCGCGACGACGAACTCCAGCGCCACGGCCTCGAAGCCGGCGACGCGCGCATCGCGTCGGATCACCTCCCGCGCTTCGCGGATTTCCGATTCAGGAAAACCAGCGCGATCGCCTCCGTCCCCGCGGCCGGGTGGCGCATCGGCGGCGTGCATCCCCAGCCCGCGCATGAAGCGATTACTGTGGAGCTGCAGACGGATCGGCCGATCGAACTCCGCCTCTCCCTGCATGATCTTCTGGGCCGGAACATCGCCCCGTCATGGCCGGTGCGGTTCGACGCCGGCGGCCGGCACGTGCATCATTTCACGTTTCCGCATCCAAACTCAGGAGTGTATTTTCTGCATATCACCGACGGTGCGCGCACCCTGTATCAGCCCGTGGTCATAGAGTAACGGATAGCGAGGACGCTTGCCCGCCGTAGTCCGGCGAAGCCGGACGAAGGCGGGAGCACGTAGGACGAGCACGAGCACGTAGGACGAGCACGAGCACGAGCACGTAGGACGAGCACGAGCACGTAGGACGAGCACGAGCACGTA
>CAZWNO010000063.1:18163-23591 GCA_964635845.1 uncultured Chromatiales bacterium | reverse complement strand
TGACGTACCCGTTCGGGTGTGCCCAGATATCGACCAGCGTGGTTGTCGTGCTGGAGAACGTGTTCGAAAAACGGTACAGTCGCACGGCCTGATGCGCCGTGATGTCGAAGGAAATGAAGGAGTTGCTGCTCGTGGAGGTATTGGCGGTCTGTAGCGAGGTCGGAAGGGACATGCTGCCCTGCGCCGCGGACTCCGAGATCATGCCCGCCATCGCGATGATGGCGAGGAAGACCGGGATAACAGCTGCTCGCCGTCGGCCGCACGATGTGGTGGCAATGGTGGAACTCATGTTCATCACTCCTATTATTGGGGGAATCCAGGATTGCTCGTTTTGGATAGCATGCACATTATCTCCGTGAAAAGACCTGAGCATGTTGGGCTGATTCCGTCGATACGGCACCGGGAGCATAACGATGGAGTCTGTGCGAATCATAACTGGTGAAACACGAGGGTACTGCCACCCCAGGTGTGGAAGAATTGTACATGTACCGGAATCGTCAGGCCGTCAGGCTGGAGTGACAGTCCTGTACGAAAACCGACATGTGTCTGTGAATGTAATGCTCAGTTGCTTATCTACTCTGGATAACATCTCGTTCGAGGCATCCATCAGAGGTTCAACTGTCGCAAGCCACTCAATAGAAGGTACTCAGGAGCGGCGTAAATAGCAAGCCGTCACCACGCCAGCGTTTGATCCGACGCATTATTCCCTATTTTGACCTGAAAAAAGAACATTTACGCCGATTCTTCGGTGCGTAAAAGGATCGGCCGATCAGTGTATATCATTCATTGTGTGTAATATTTTCACTATGTCCCCCTTCTCAACTCATCCCGTCCCGCGACCCTGGATTCTACCTCAGTACCAGAAAGCGCTTCTCGCCAGCCTTCATCCCGTCCACGAGGAGCTGCAGCAGATGCGCTCCCGAGCCGAGCGTACTTGCGTCGAAGTGGTGCCGGTATTCCCCTTCTTCCTGCACTCCGAAATCCTGCTCGATGATCCGCCTTCCCGCGAGATCCGTCACGCGGAGCCGGACACGTCCCCCGACGACCAGCGTGTAGGGAACCGTGACGATGTTTCCTTCGTCGGTCGAGACGGGATTCGGATACGGCGATCCGATGTGTGCGGCCACCGGGATGGCGGACGCACCGTCCAGAATGGACATGCTGCTGCGGTACATGCCGCGTCCGTGTGTGGCGGCAAACAGCACACCGTCGCGGCGGAGCTGGAGATCGGCGATGATGACATTGCCGATGCCGTTGTTGTCGATGCGCCAGGTGGCGCCGAGGTCGGTGGTGACGAACAGGCCGACGTCGGTGCCGACGTACAGCACGCTGTCGCGCCGCGGATGCCAGAGCACGGTGTTGGCCGGAACGTCGGGCAGCGACGCGACGCCGCTTCCGGAGATGTCGCGCCAGGTCGCCCCGCCGTCGAGACTCAGATGCACGTGGCCGCTGCCGAATCCGCTGACCGTGTACACGACGCGTCGTGCGTCGCGCGCGTGCACGGCGATGTCGGTCACCCAGCGTTCGGGCAGATTCGTGTCGATGCGCCTCCAGTCCGCGCCCCCGTTGGTCGTCGCCTGCGCCCTGCCCTTCGAGGTGCCGACGTAGATCGTCCGCGCATCGGAGGCGCTCAGTCCGATGGCGGTGAGGGCTCCATCACCCGCGAGGTTGCCGCTGATCGTCGACCAGCTCGCCGCGCGGTCTGTCGTGCGGTAGAGACGGTTCGTGCCGGCGAACAGCGTGCGGCTGTCCCAGGGCGCCATCTGGAACGGCGCGATGAAGGCGACCGGATCGCTCGTACCGAAACCGGAGGAGCGGGGAATTCCGATCATGCTCACCCGGAAGCTGCGACCGAAATCGGTCGATCGCATGAAATGCAGGTAGTACAGCTCGGTGTACATGTATCGCGGTTCGATCGGATCGATGGCCGTGAATCCGCCGTCGCCCCCGGCGACTTCCGTCCACCGCGCGCCGTCGAATGCCGTCAGCGTGCCGTTGTCGATCGTGCCGCCGATGACGAGATCAGTGCGCGGATGCGGCGTGCCGCTGTGAAACTGCACGGTCACGAGACCCGCGGTCATCTCGCTGAATGATGTCCCGCCGTTCGTCGAGCGGAAGAGCCCGCCGTCGCAGGCGGAGAGGATCTCCTCCGGATTCCGCGGATTGAAGAGGATCACGTGATTGTCCGCGTGCACGTAGCTGTAGTTCTGAAAGCGGTACCAGTTGCTCATCTGCTTCCACGACTCTCCACCGTCGGTGGAACGGTAGAGGTCGATGCCCCCGGCCCAGAGGATGCCGGGATCCGAGGGATGCACGGCGAGCGCGCTGTTGAACCTCCCCTGTCCGCCCATGTAGGTTTCGCCGGTGAAATCGCTGCGCGGGATGCCCAGCGCGCGCCAGGATTCGCCCCGGTCGTCGCTGCGGAACATGCCGGCGCACTGCTCGTCGGTGCCTGTGAACGCGGCGTACACGATGTCCCCGTCAGACGGCGCCGCGGCGAGCACGATCCTGCTGTAGCGATCGACGTCCAGGCCGCTGCCGAGCGGACCGCTCCAGCTCGCGCCGTGATCCTCGCTGCGGAAAATGCCCGCGCCCTCGAGGGCGGCATAGACGACACCTGCATCCGTTTTGCTGAAGACGACCGCGGCGGAGAACGGGATCACGGGACGCGTCAGCACGCGCGTCCAGCTCACGCCGCCGTCGACGCTGCGAAAGATACCCGCGCCGGTGCACGCCAGGATATTGTCGCGCTGGTGGGGATCGAAATCCAGATCGTACACGTAGCTGAAATCGCTGCGCCCGGTCGCTTCGAGCGGCTCCCAATGTTCGCCCGCGTCGTCGCTGCGGTAGATGCCGCGACCGAACGCCGCCCCGCCCTGCCAGGCGACGTATCCCTCACCGCAGCCGGCAAGCACGTGCGCGGGATCGAAGGGATCCACGGCGACCGCACCGATGCGCAGGTTGGGCAGAAGATCGTCGAGCACGCGCCAGTCGCGCCCGCTGTTCGTGCTCTTCCACACGCCGCCTCCCGCGCTTCCGGCGTAGATCGTCGCCGGGTTGGCGGGATCGAGCGCCATGCCGCGCAGGCGTCCGGCGATGTTCGCCGGACCCATGGATATCCATCGCCACCCCGCCGCGCTCCTGCGCATCCCCCGCGTTTCCATGTCGCGGATATGCGCGCGCGCGCGGTCGAACCAGTCCCGCGGGATGCCCGCCGGCCAGGCGCGCTGTTCGGCGAAATGCCGTGCCGCGGCGGCGGGTTCGTCATGTCCTGCGCCGTGCCGCGGAACCACCTCGGCCGGCTGCAGCGATGCATAGGTCAGACCAGCGACCGCGACGAACACGATGGCGTGGACGATGCGCATGGCACTCAGAACATCTGGTAGGCGAAGGTGACGTAGAGACGGTAGAATGTCGATTTGAGGCTGAAATTCGGGCGCTCGCTGCGCTCGTTCAGCATTTTTCCGAAGGAGTAGTCGATCTCGAACGCGGGGATGACGTACAGGTTCTTCAACGGGACGAAAGCGTATTCGGCCCCGATCACGAAGGAGAGGCGCAGGTCGTGATCGACGTCGAGCTGCTCGTCTTCGATGAGCCAGACCTTGCCCGTGGAAAGCTCGGTGTCGGTGATGCGGATGCGCTTGTCGCGCACGAAGCCGATGCTGGGACCGAGATATACCCGCTCGCCGTCGATGTGACCGAAGAGCCGGAGAAGGAAATCGACGGAGAGGATATCGTAATCGAACGTGAGGTCGGAACCCACCAGCCCTGCGTCCTGCACCGAACGCAGGCTGTCATTTCGCCCGGTGAACCAGTCCGTGCTGCTCTGGTTGCGGCTGAGACGCAGGTAGATCGCGGCGTCTGAAAAGATCGGGATATTGACCGACGCGCCATAGAACAGCGTGGTGCTCGTCGCATCGCCGGCGAAATCACAGGGACAGAGTCCGAAATAATCGCCGTTGAGATAGGTCAGGTTGCCGCCGCCGAACACGGCGAACTGGTATCCGTTGTAGAGCTTCTCCGGTTCCACAGGTGCCTCGGGTTCTTTCTGCGCCGCGAGGCGCGGCGCGGCGAGGAGGAGCAGGACGGCAACGCACAGCAGTGCGTCAGGCTTGAGGACGCGGAATACCGCGCCGCGCAGGTGCGTGTCGATAGAGGCGGACTTACTCGTTCTCAAGGCTGTGCAGGTTGGTTTGCAGTTTTTCGAGCGTACGCCGGAAGCTCGCCTGCTTGTCTTTCTCGCGGTCGACGACCTCGGCCGGCGCATTCTCGATAAACTTCGCATTTCCGAGCTTCGAATCAATGCCTTTCAGCAGCCCTCCGATGCGCTCGATCTCCCTGCCGAGCCGCTGCCTCTCGACCGCGATGTCGATCAGACCTTCCAGCGGCAGGTATACGTCGGCGCCGCTGACGACCGTGCTCGCCGAAAGGCGGGGACGCTTCGCGTCGACGGACGCCTCGATGCTGCCGATGCGCGCAAGACGCGCGAGGAAGTGCGAGTTCTCCCGCACTGCGGCGACCTGTGCCTCGTCGTGGCAGCGGATGACGACGTCGCAGGATTTCCCGGCCGGGACGTTCATCTCTCCCTGTATCGTCCGCACACCCTCGACGAGCGATTGAAGGAAGCTCATCTGCGCGACGGCGGCCTCGTCGATCATCGCGCGCTCGGCCTTCGGCAGCAGCTGCGTGAGCAGACTCAGCTCTTCCCGGCCGGGCTCGACCTTGTGCCAGATTTCCTCGGTGATGAAGGGCATCACGGGATGCAGAAGGTGAAGGATGGCGTCGTACACCTGCAGCGCGCGCTCCAGCGTGAGCCGACGTAGCTCCTCGTCGGGCGAATAGAGCCGCTCCTTGATCAGTTCGACGTACCAGTCGCAGAAGTCGTGCCAGATGAACTCGTACAGCTGTTTGGCCATGTCGTTTACGCGATACTTGTCCATGGTCTCGCGCAACGCGTCGATCGTGGCGTGCAGACGGCTGAATATCCAGCGGTCTTCCAGTTCCGTCATCGGCGGAGTGATCGCGGGACTGGCGCCGCCGTCGGTCTTCCGCCAGCGGCCGCCGCGGAACAGCCATTCACCGCTCTCCTCCGCCTTCTGCTTGTTCATCAGGAGGAAGCGCCCGGCGTTCCATACCTTGTTGGCGAAGTTGCGGCCGATCTCGCATTTCTGGTTGGAGAAGAGCACGTCCTGCCCCAGCGGCGCGAGGTAGGCGACGGTGAAGCGGAGTGCATCGGCGCCGTACTCCGCGATCACATCGAGCGGATCGGGCGAATTGCCGAGGGACTTCGACATCTTCCTGCCCTTCTCGTCGCGGATGATGCTGGTGAAATACACGTCGCGGAAAGGGACGAGGTCCTTCGCCTCCGTGCGCGGCGAACCGTCGGGCAGCGGGATGGCGGGCATGAATTCCAGCCCCGCCATGATCA
>CAZWNO010000063.1:10143-18153 GCA_964635845.1 uncultured Chromatiales bacterium | reverse complement strand
GCGACCCAGAAGAAGATGATGTCGGGTGCCGTCACCAGCACGCTCGTGGGATAGAAGCTGCGCAGGTCCATCGAATCCGTCGGCCAGTGATGGACGCTGAACGGCCAGAGCCAGCTCGAGAACCAGGTGTCGAGCACGTCCTCGTCCTGCCGCAGTTTCTCTCCGCCGCATTTCGGACACGCATGTGGCATTTCCTGCAACGCGTCCTCCCAGCCGCAGGCGTCGCAGTAGAACACCGGGATGCGGTGTCCCCACCAGAGCTGCCGCGAGATCGTCCAGTCGCGGATATTCGTCATCCAGTGCTCGTAGGTCTTCACCCAGCGTTCGGGATGGAAGCGCACCTCGCCGTCGCGCACGACCTGCAGCGCGGGCCCGGCGAGAGACTTCATGCTGACGAACCACTGGTCCGACAGGTAGGGCTCGACGGCCACATCGGTGCGGTCGCTGAAGCCCACGCTGTGCGTGTAATCCTCGATCTTCTCGAGCAACCCCAGCGCTTCCAGGTCGGCGACGATGCGCTTGCGGGCCTCGTAGCGGTCCAGCCCGGCATAGGTACCGCCCAGCTCGTTGATCGACGCGTCGACGTTCATCACGTTGATGCGCGGCAGGTCGTGCCGCTGGGCGACCTCGAAATCGTTCGGATCGTGCGCGGGAGTGATCTTCACCACGCCCGTGCCGAAACTCCATTCCACATAGGTGTCGGCCACGACCGGGATCTCGCGATCCATCAGCGGGAGGAGGACCGTGCCGCCGATGTACTTCCGATAGCGCTCGTCGTCGGGATGCACCGCGACGGCGGTGTCTCCGAGCATGGTCTCGGGACGCGTCGTCGCGACGACGAGGAACTCCGTCGCGCTCGGCTCGCCACCGCGCATCAACGGGTAGCGGATATGCCAGAGCTTGCCCTGCTGTTCCTTATAAACGACTTCCTCGTCCGAAAGGGCGGTATGCGCGACGGGATCCCAGTTGATGATGCGCTTGCCGCGGTAGATCAATCCCTTTTTATAGAGCTGGATGAAGACTTCGCGCACCGCGAACGACAGTCCGGGGTCCATCGTGAACACCGTGCGTTCCCAGTCGCAGGCGACGCCGAGTTTGCGCAGCTGGCGGATGATGATGTCGCCGTATTTTTCCCGCCACTCCCAGACGCGCCTGAGGAATTCCTCTCGGCCGAGATCGTGACGGCTTTTCCCTTCTTCCTTTTTCAGCGTCTTCTCCACCACGGTCTGCGTGGCGATGCCGGCGTGATCGGTGCCCGGAATCCAGAGCGCGTTTTCGCCGAGCAGGCGGTGCCAGCGCACGAAGATGTCCTGCAGCGAATTGTTGAGCACGTGTCCCATGGTCAGCATGCCCGTGATATTGGGCGGAGGGATGACGACGGTGAACGCCCTCTTCCCGGGATCGGGTTCGGCGTGAAACAGCCGCCGCTGCTCCCAGAATGCGTACCAGGCATCCTCGACCAGCGCGGGATCGTAGGCCGACGCAAGGGTGTCGCCGCGCGTGCTATCTTCCGACATGTGTGCTCCGTGGTGAAATGCGAAATCCGTATGCAAGCTTACAAGATAGGAAATCATGGCGAATTGCGGAACCTCCGTCCGCCGCGCCGTCGAAAATTTCCTTGTATTCCCCCAGCAAAACTCGTAATTTTGTTTTTCTGCACTTCACGATTGTGAATGGAGAGTTGGAAACAAGTTTAACCCCTGCCAAGCGAATCGTCCTTCTGGACGTCATGCGCGCGTGGGCTGTGCTGATGATGATCCAGGGACATTCGATCGATGCCCTGCTGTCCGACAGCTACTACAACGACTCGCTGATCTTCAACATCTGGCTCTTCAATCGCGGACTGACCGCGCCGATCTTCCTCTTCGGCTCGGGTTTCGCCTATGTCATCGCGACGTTCCGCAAGATGTCGGCCGGC
Organism: uncultured Chromatiales bacterium; assembly: GCA_964635845.1. GTDB lineage: Bacteria > Bacteroidota > Ignavibacteria > SZUA-365 > SZUA-365 > SZUA-365. Next base: position 16,235 of record CAZWNO010000063.1, on the reverse strand, counting down.
CAATCCCTCCCGAAATCCGTCGTCATCAAGCGACTGCGCTGGATCGGTGTGCTGTTCCTGATCGGCTCGCTGATGCATCTGCCGGCCGGCACGGTCGGCGACATGTTCACGCTGACGCCCGAGACCTGGCAGCGTTTCTTCAATGTCGACGTCCTGCGCCTGATGGCGGTCACGCTTCTCGGACTCTTCGGTCTGTTTTTCCTGGCCCGCTCGCGCGAACGGCTGTTCCGCTCCGCGCTCGGCATCGGCGCCGGCTTCATCCTGATCTCGCCAGCCGTCTACGCGGTGAATTGGAGTTCCTTCCTCCCCGGGGCCGTCACGGCATGGCTGACGACCGGCACGGGTTCCTGGTTCCCAATCTTTCCCTTCTCGGGATATCTCTTCATGGGCGCCGCGGCTGCCGCCCTGTACATGAAGTGGCGCGACGAGGGACGCGCGCAGATGCTCCCGAAATACTATCTCTTCGCCGCTTCCGCGCTGATCGTGCTCTTCTTCGTCCCGCGGGTGATCTGGGGCTGGGAGCTTCCGCTGAACAGGGGCACTTCGAGCTTCTGGCTCACCTTCAGCCGGCTCGGCTGGGTGCTCATGCTCTGGGCCGGCGTCGGCTACCTCCTGCGCAAGGTGGAACACATTCCCTCGATCATCCCGATCGCGGGACAGCATACGCTCTTCATCTACGTCTCGCATATCGTCATCCTCTATGGCTCGGCCTGGATGCCGGGTCTGCGGCAGTCGCTCGGGAAGACGCTGGATCTCGCATCCGTGCTGATCATCATCGCGATCCTGATCGTGTCCACCACCACGGCGGCATACTGGATGCACACGCAGAAGATCAACAAGAGCCTGGTCTACCGCTACCTGCCCTACGCGGCAATGGTGGTGCTGGCGACGGTGCTGCTCTTCGCATAGGAAAGACCGCGAATGCGCGAAAGCCGCAACAAAGAAACGCGAAAGACTTTTAGAGGCGCCCCGATGGGGCGCCTTTTTTACTGTGGTTCCGGATTCCTGCACTTGCGAATGTTCGCCTTATTGCGTACCATGGGACTTTATTATCGCTTATCAACCTGGAGGCGGGCATGATGCGCCATCTGTTGCAGCGGACAAATTCAACGCGAGCGCGCCGCGCATCACATCGATGCATAGCGATGCTTGCGTTCATCCTGGCAGTGACTCCGTTCCTCGTCGGCTGTTCGGAAGACGAACCGCCGGCGGGTGGTCCCTGCGATGCGACGACCGTGGATCCACGCGTCGTGGGAGACTGGATCGCCTGCAACGACGAATGGGAATACGGCAGCAGCGGCATCCGCATCGAGGCCGATGGAAAAGTGTCGCGGCTGATTGTCGACTGGACTTCCGGCCAGGTGAGTGCGCTCAGCGAACCGCTTCCCTGGGTCGAGGGGCTGTGCGCGCGGGATGGGGTACTCGTGTGGAAGGCAACACTGGATTACGACACGCTGACGTATGCGCTCAGTGGGGATCGCATGGAATGGTTTGAATTCAATGTCATTTCGTTCAATCGCTATCGCCGCGTGACACCGCAGCAGAAGATCAAGGAACCCGCGGTACTGCATTTCTCCGCCGAGGTCGGCGGATCGCTCTACCTGGCGGAAATGCTGAACCCCCAATTCCCCGCTCTCGCCCGCCTGGAAGCCTGCGAGAACGGCATGGACCTGGCGCTGTATTGTCAGCAGGACACCGTGATGTCCATCATCATTCATCAGTTCACCGGTCCCGGCACTTACGTTCTGGGGGACATCAACGCCAAGGTCTCCGCCGCCTCGCTGGCCTGGCATATCGACGACATGGTGTTCGGAGCGTACACCGACGGCACGCACACAGGAACGGTGACGGTTTCGTCATTCGACGAGTCCGCCGGACGCTGCAGCGGCACCTTCGAATTCGATGCCCAAGGTTATGACACGAACGTCATCGAGGTGCGCCACGGCACCTTCGACCTCCCCATCCGCACATCGTTGAACTGACACATCGCGGTAGCACGGCAGGCGTGCAATCGCCTCGATTCGATGCATCCCTGCCGGAAGCCGTTCGTTACTGAAGGACGAACATCCGCGTCATGACCGTACTGCCCGTCTGCAGGCGGAGAAGATAGGCGCCGGGACGGATCGTGCGCGCATTGAGCATGGCCTGCTGCCGGCCAGCCTCGCGATGACCGTCGATGAGCTGGGCCACTTCCCGTCCGAGGAGATCGTGCACTGTAATGGTGACGTGTCCCGGCTCCGTCAGTACGAACGGCACGACGGCCGTCGTCGTGACAGGATTCGGATACGGCGCTCCGATAACCACACCTCCAGCGGCCGGAATGCCCGCGATGCCGTTGACCGTGCGCAGCAGTATCATTCGATAGTGAACCGAGCCGGCGCTGCTCTCCGGTGCCCCACCGATGACGCTGTGGATGACGCCCGCCACTGGCTTGCAGGTCAGCGCATATTCACCTGTACCACCCTGCGTGGGAAAAATGACCTTGATCTCCAGAGAGTCGGGTACTCCGGCTGCCTCCTCCGCTGCGATGAGCCTCTGGCGTCCATGACGCAGGTTTAGCGGAGAATAGCCCGGCCAGACCCCGAGCGAGTCATCGTACCACAGCTCCCGTTCCCGGCTCGAGAACTGGTCGATCCAGAACCAGGCCGTCCAGTGTTCGCCCGACGGACCGTCCGCAGCGATGCGGATCGGGAATCTCGTGATCCAACGGGAATGATGCTCCGGTGTCTGGAAGGTGTATGTGAGAATATAGGTTGTATCGGTGACGGGACCACCGTAGTGTCGTTGCGAGCGAATGCATTGCTCGTACACCAATTGCTGGTCCTCACCCGGGTCGGGCAGTATGGCGTCGAGCACGTCGACGTAGGCACCAGGCAGCATGCTCACGGTATCGCTGACGGCCACGAAAACCTCACCTGTGAGCGCCTGCATGGTGAGCCGGTAGCGGAACACCGGACGTCCGGCGGCAGGCTGCTCGACGTAACAGAACTGATCCGGCGGCTGCACGTCGATGGGAACCGGCACCCATACCGAATCCGTCCCAGCCCGCTCGAGCGTGTAGCGTGCAATCTGTCCGCACACACCCGGATCGGTCCATTCAAGCAGCGCCTCGCTGCGTGCGAAGCTGCTGCGGTTCGTCGCGGTGAGCATGAGCGGCTGGCGGTCGGGAATGGTGAGGAGATACCCGTCGAGCAACGCCCTCTGCGCATCGAGGCGGTGGAGCAGACGGGTGGGGGTGTCGGACGACGACCAGTGCCGCCCCCCGTCTCGCGTGAGATACATCCGTCGCGTATCGTAATTCTCATGCACCATCCAGATATCGGACGTGTCGAGTATCGCGAAGGAACGGTACGGTTGGGCAGGAGCCAGGACATGCCCGTCGACCGGCAGGGGAATCCGATGCCATACCCGTTCACCGCCCGTAGTGACAAACAGGGTGTCATCGGACCACAGCATGAAATGCCCACACCAGTCTGTGGAGATGTTTCTGCTCTGAAGCGGCGCCTGGTCGACGTGCCAGCTCAGACCCCCGTCCGTGCTGACCGCGAGGCTATCGATACGACCACGTTTGTAGCCGTTGAAGATCCAGAGATTGTCGACATCTCCATACAAGTCGAGAGATGCATCGGAAAACGGCAGCGTGCAGTGGGTGAAGGTGTTGCCGTCGTCAGTGGTCCTGTACACCCCTTCCGGCGCGGTCACAAGCAGCACGGAGTCCGCGCCTCCCGTGAAATGACCGAGTCTTGTTTTTGCGGGAACGGAAAAGCGGTCAGAGACACGGAATGATGAAAACCTCCAGGAGACTCCATCATCGGTGGTTCTTGCGAGGATGTAAGCGATGCTGTCCCGTTTCGAGGAAACATGGGCATAAACAACCAGGCCCCGGCCATTGCTGTGCCAGTCGTAGTGCTTCACATAATAAGCGCTGTCCGGCGGTTGCGCGAGAATGGCGTCCCAGTGTTCCCCGCTGTCCCGCGTCCGCGAGAGTCCGAGATTGCCATCATGGCTGATCCAATCCGACGGCCCCAGCACCTTGGTCTGATAGAATGCGGGCAACGGTGTCCAGACGGTCTGTGCACCCGACCGCGGAACGGGAAAGAGCGCCGCCATCATGAAGATCAGCAACAACAAGGTGCGTGACCCCGATGACGTCCCTCCGGAAAGAATCCTGTTTCGAGTGTCGTTACCGCCCATGACTCACCCCGATCCATGACCAAAGCATATCCCATCAACATATCGCAATGGCCGCAGATTGTCAAGGACAATCCACTACAACAACGCTTCGATCGCGCTCTCCCACTGGGCTTTGGGGGTCAGGCCGACCCTGGACGAGACCACATTTCCCTCGCGGTCGATGAGGAAGGTCGTGGGGATGCTCTGCACGCCGCCGTACGCCTGCGCGACTTCGCCGTTGCCGTAGACGATGTCGTAATTGATCCCCTGCTGTTTGACAAAGCGCGCGACTTCCGCGGTGGCGGTGGGATCGTCGAGCGAGACGCCGACGATCTCGAAGCCCTTGGCGCGATAGGCTTTCTGCATCTCGATGAAGTCGGGAATTTCGCGCTTGCAGGGGCCGCACCATGTCGCCCAGAAGTTCAGCATCACGACCTTGCCCTTGTAGTCGGAAAGGGATTTGCTGCCGCCACCGACCGAGGCGAGCGTGAAGTCCGGCGCCGCGCTGCCGCCTGCCGATCCGGCCGTGGTGGATTCGTCCGCCATTTCCTGCGCGAAGACGCTCGGCTCGGGAGTGTTGAGTTTATTGATCACAATGATCGCCACGATGACCAGCGCGAAGGCCGTCATCACCATGGCAAAGGTGTTGAAACTCCTTTTCTCCGCAGGCTTCGCCGCCTTGTTTCCGTTTCCGCGAATTTCATTTTTCATGTTCTCGAACTCTCTTCGGTGAATGTCATTTGTGCCTGTGTCAATGCGTACCGAGGAAACCGCGCAGTTCCGTGACGATTTCCATCTGTTTTTCGATCGGGAAATCCTTTTCATCCATGGCCGACCCCAGCGTGCCCCAGATCGGCTCACCGCAGCGCAGGCAGCGGATGCCCTTCTCCATCAGAAAAGTGACACTGTCGGGATAATCCGTGACGAGATCCTCGATCATTGATTCGCGGGAAATCAAAGCGGACATGCGCGCACCTGTGCTGTTCATGCAACATGAGATGCGCGGCGACGCCAAACGTCGCAGGGCGACGGCTACCTGATCAGGCTGATAAGTCTCGTCGCAGCTCCGCCATCGGCGCACAGGCGGAGCAGGTAGGTGCCGGACGGCAGACCGTCGGGATGGAAGACGGCGTGATGCGTGCCGGCGCCCCGGCGGCCCTCGGCGAGCATGGCCACGCGGCGGCCGAGCATGTCGTGCACGGTGAGCGTGATCTCGCTCGACGCCGGGAGATCGTACCGCACCGTCGCACCGTCGGTCACGGGATTCGGGTAGCTCGCGAGCGCGATGCCGGACGCGGGAAGGGGTGGTTCGTCGGCGTCGTTGACGTGTTCGATGAGCGTCCAGACGCGATGATCCTTATAGCCGTGAAATCCGTCCTCCGTATAACTGAGATAAATGACTCCGATTCCCTCTTTCATCCGATACTGGCAGTACCAGTCACTTGTCGAGCTATATTTCGTCGTGCGTATTGTGAGCGAATCCGGATGCATCCAGGCTATCGGGGAGAATACATCCGCATTCATCATGCCTGGATGACGCGGCCCATCGGATGAAAACGTATGCGTATCCGAATACTGCGTCACGGAAAAATCCAAGCCGGGATACACAGAATCACTTTCGAAATGATGCCAATGCGACCGGTATTCGACCATACGGCCGTACGTGGTGTCAGACAATCCATTGCTGGAATCGACGATCTTTCGTACCGGGTGAATCCTCATCAACGCGGTGCTGTCCCATGGCGTCAAAAAGCGCAGCGTGACCGTAGTGAAGGCTGTGTCCCAACGGGCAGGGAGCGGTTGTCCGCGAATGTCCACCGCATTATATCGCAATTCCTTATCAGTCGTCGGCAGCAGATAGTCGAGGCAATCGATGTACGCGCCGAGCATCGGAGTGACGCTGTCGCTCACCGCCTGCG
>CAZWNO010000063.1:0-10133 GCA_964635845.1 uncultured Chromatiales bacterium | reverse complement strand
TACCGCACCGGATTTCCCGACCGCCATGTACTGTCGAGATAGAGTTGCTCCGGAACGGGGGAATTCGCGATCATCGTCCAGTTCGAATCCACACCACTCCGCTCGATCTCGGTCGTGCCTCCCGCGCCGCCGAAAGGATCGGACCAGCGCAGCAGCGTCTGCCGCCTTCTCAACGTGCTGAAATTCTCCGTCGTGAGTATCGTGAGAATCGGCGAGGACAACCGCATGGAGGCGAGCGACGCCCCCCTGGACTGCTGTATCAGGAATTCCTCCGGACCGAGTCTCCAGACCCTCCCCATCACCTGATCCAGGGGCTTCCAGTAAGCGGAATGGGCTTCGCGGAAGTGCTGCACGCGCGTCCAGTGAGCGCCTGCATCCTCGGTCAGAAACAGGGTGGAAACCAGATAGTCATTGGAAGCGAACGCGAGGAAACGTCGCTCTGACAGCTTGGCCATGCGTTTCCACTGCATCTGCCTGCCGCCGAAATCCGTGACGAAGGGGTAGGAAATTTCCTTCCATTCTTTTTCCGCAGCGCTGAAATGATAGTATGACTGTGGTGGAATGGTGTCGTGGAGATGCGCGATCACCGTGCCGTCGAACTCGACGTTCAGCCCGGTCAGTCTGACCCGAAGCGTATCGTAGTTCCACGTCTGGCCTCTGTCCGTTGTCCGTGCGATCACACTCAGCGTATCCGTGGACTGGAACGCCCACCCTCTTCCACCCCCGATAAAGTAAGGCTGCTTCATACCCGCGAGCGCGGGGTCATCCGTCCACGTTCTTCCGAAGTCCTCGCTGCGGAGGCAGCCCCCGGTGACTGTCACGTAGCAGATGCTGTCTCCAGCGTAGACCAGATTTTCCGCATCCGGCGGCAAACGATCCGACGCCGGACAGCGGTCAACGGTCCAGTGCAGGCCTGCGTCGCGCGTGAGCAGGAATACGAGCATCGTTGTATCCTTTGATGCATTCCGCTCCTTGAACGTCAGGAGCGTCTCCCCATCCGGGAAAGCCGCGAGGGCGTACAACGGCACATCCCGTTCCCAGATTCGTGGAATGGTGGCGACGCTCCACGATTTCCCTCCATCGGTCGAACGACAGAGCGTATCCATGAAGACTGGCAGCATGAACAGTTCACCCTCCGCCACGACCTGCAGATCGCCAGCCGGATACGGTACGGAGAGAGAATCGATGACAACCTGCGCACGCAGCGAACTCGCCAGCAGCAGGATAATAAAGACATTCGCGCACGTTTTCATTACAGTCCTCCACCACTTTCCATTTGAGGTCGCATCACCTGATCAGGCTGATCAGCCTTGTCGCAGCTCCGCCATCGGCGAGCAGGCGGAGCAGGTAGGTGCCGGACGGCAGACCGGCGGGACGGAAGACGGCGTGATGCGTGCCGGCGCCCCGGCGACCTTCGGCGAGCACGGCCACGCGGCGGCCGAGCATGTCATGCACGGTGAGCGTGACCTCGCTCGACGCCGGGAGCTCGTACCGCACCGTCGCGCCGTCGGTCACGGGATTCGGGTAACTCGCGAGCGCGATGCCGGACGCGGGAAGGGGTGGTTCGTCGGCGTCGTTGACGTGTTCGATGAGCGTCCAGAAGCGATAATCCTTGTAGTCGTGAAATCCGTCATCCCTATAACTGAGATCTATAACTCCGATTCCCTCCTGCATACGATATCGACAGGACCAGCCACCGAAAGCATGCGACTCCGTCGTGAAAATATCGAGCGAATCGGGTAACATCCACATCATTGGAGCGAGGAGATCCTGCTTCATCAATCCCGCGTGCCGTGGCCCTTCCAAGAAAAGCGATGCCCACGGCAGGATCGTTGGGAACTCGAGCCCGGGATACACATCATCACATATAAAATCATGACGTCGTGTGCGATACTCGACGATCCTGCCGTACGTGCTGTCATTCTTCCCATTGGTGGAATCGACGATCTTCAATACCGGGTGAATCCTCGTCAACGCGGTGCTGTCCCATGGCGTCAAAAAGCGCAGCGTGACCGTGGTGAAGGTCGTGTCCCAACCAGGATACGGTCGTCCGCGAATGTCCACCGCATGATACCGCAGCACCTTGTCGACGGATGGAAGTAGGTAGTCGAGATAATCGACATAAGCACCGAGTATCGGGGTCACGCTGTCCGTTACCGCATGCGCGACACGCCCATCCGCGGCGTGAAGTGTCACGCGATATCGAACGGGACTCGCCGATCGCCATGTGCTGTCGAGATATTCCTGCTCTGGTATCGCGGAATTTGCCAGCATGAGCCAACTCGAATCCGCAGCGCTCCGTTCGATCCCCACTGTCCGGACATCCCCGCCAAACGGATCCGACCACCGCAGAAGCAGCTGCCGCCTTCTCGTTGTGCTGTAGTTCTCCGCTGAGGCGGTCAACGGGGAAGGCAGTGTCAGAGCCATGGTGGCAAGCGATTCGCCCGAACTTGCTCTGAACAGGAACTCCGTCGGGCTGATTCTCCAAAGACTGCGGAACCGCCAATCGATGGGCTTCCACATCGACAATGGCAGTTCACGGAAATTCTGCAGACGTGTCCAATGGGCGCCGGCATCCTCCGACAGAAAGAGGCGGGATGAGGAGATGTTGTCGAGGTCGGCGACGGCGAGAAATCGCCCCTGCGAAAGCGGGCGCATGTACGGCCATTCCGCCGTCCTGCCGTCGAAGTCCGTGACGAAGGGGAAGGAAATTTCCTTCCATTCTTTTTCCGAAACGCGGAAATGATAGTATGACTGCGACGGAATGGTGTCGTGGATATGCGCGAGCACCGAGCCGTCGTACTCGACCCCCAGTGCGGTCAGTCTGACCCGAAGCGTATCGTAGCTCCATGTTTGGCCTCGGTCCGTTGTCCGTGCGATCACACTCAGCGTATCTGAGGACTGGTATGCCCACCCTCTTCCATCCCCGATAAAGTACGGCTGCTTCATACCCGCGAGCGCCGGGACCTGCGTCCACGTCCTGCCGAAATCCGTGCTGCGAAGGCAGCCATCCGGGACTTTGGCGAAAAAGATGCTGTCACCGGCATAGACCAATCCGTTCGCGCCTTCGGGCAGGCGTTCGTCCCGAGGACAGCGGTCAACGGTCCACCGCGAAAGAGAATCCCGCCACAGCAGCAAACCGAGCATGACCGTGTCCCTCGTGGCATTCCATTCCGTGAAGGTGAGCAAGGCCTCCCCATCCGCAAACGCCGACAACACATACGATGGAATTTCTTGCTCCCATATCCGCGGAATTTCCAACTCCCGCCACGTTCGGAAATCACCGCTTGAATGATACAAACGGTCGCTCTGCGGGGAGAGCATGTAGAATTCCCGCTCCGCGACGACCTGAAGGACGCGGACGGTATCCGGTATGTTGACACGCTCGAGAACAACCTGCGCGTGCATCGAACAAACCACGAACAGGATCAGCAGAACACTCGCCCCCGTTTTCATCGCAAGTCTCCTCCGCATTGTATGAACGTATCGGACGTGCTGCTCTGATTATATGCTTTTTCCCCCGGGAAAGCAATAGCAAACGGAATCCCCGCGAGACTCAGCGAACGATGAATCCCAGCGCGCGCAGCATCGCCGCGGTGCCGGCGGACACCCTGGCCGCATCGATTTCGCAGGACGCGAATTCACGGCGAATCCGGTACTCCGCGCGCAGCCGCGCGAATTCCGTCGCGGCCTCGTCCGGATCCAGCTCCACCGCCTTTCTCAGCGATGCGTCGTCGATGCGGATGTCATACACGCCGCGCACCACTTCCAGCACTTCAGGAAGCACGACCGTGGCATGAACGGTTTCCCTTCCGCCCGTTTTCGCCGCATTCCCCGTGCCTCCATCATCCGATGTATCTCGCGTGCTCCCATCTTCCGAGGCATCGCCTGTGTTCCCTTTCCTCGATTCCTTCGGCCCACTCCCGGCTTCGGCCGCTGCCGTGACTCCCAGCCAATCCTTCAGCGCTTCCGCTACCATCGCCGTGCCCCGCAGCTTCCCATCCCAGGCGTGGCCAGCGACATGCGGCGTCGCGATGTCCGCCGCCCGCACCAGCGCGGGATCGATGCGCGGTTCGCCCGGAAAGACGTCGAGCACGACGGGATTCCCCGCGGCCGCCCATGCGATGACGACGGCCGGGTCCATCACTCCCCCGCGCGCGGCATTTACGAAGAGCGCGTTCGGGCGCATGCGAAGGAACTGCGCTTCCCCGAAGAATCCCGCCGTCGCGAATGCGCCTTCCCGCGTGAGGGGGACATGCAGCGTCACGACGTCACAGCGGAGTATCTCCTCCATTTCGACGTAATTATCCGCGCTCCAGGGCACGGGCCGCTCGCCGCGCAGGGCACGCGGGGGATCGTTAAAGCGGCAGGACATTCCCAGGGCCCCCGCGACGTCGGCTACCTGTGTGCCGGCATGTCCCACGCCGACGATTCCCACTGTCGTGCCGGGAATGCGCAGGCGTCCACGCGCCTGCAGTTCGAGCATCGCCGCGGCCCACCATTCCGCCACCGAGCGCGCGTTGCTCCCCGGCGCGGAAGCGCAGGCGATGCCCTGCGATTCAAGCCATGCGATATCGAAATGATCCGTCCCCGATGTCGCCGTCGCCACGAATCGCACCGGCGTTCCCGCAAGCAGCGCCGCATCGACGCGTATGGTCGAACGGCAGAGCAGCGCGTCCGCGCTTCGCACAATCTCCCGCAACGCCGCCAGGTCGCGCGAATCGAAGAACCGCAGTTCGCCCAAGCCCGCGGCGAGAGCTTCAAGGTTGGGGATGTTCTGATCGGCGGCGATTATCATTGATGATGGGAGATTGATGGCAGATGACAGATGGCAGATTGCAGATGGAAAGATGGAAAAATGGAAGGATGGAAAAAAGCACCGCGCCGGACTCATCGATGAGGTCCGGCGCTGTGTGGCTACGGTGAGGGCGCGGGATTATGGGACGTGGAGGATCGGTTTCAGGCGGACGTCCTTTCCGCTGACGCAACGCAGGCAGTACAGGCCCGCGGCGGTGCCGGCCGGCAGCGTGAAGCTTCGCGTGTACTCGCCCGGAGTGTAACGCCCTTCATCGATCATGGTCACGCGACGGCCAAGGGCATCGACGAGTTCGATGTGCAGATCCTGTGTGCGCGTGAGGCGGACAGTCACGGTCGCATCACGAATGACCGGCTGCGGATAGACATCGAGCGTCAGATCCACGGTCGCGGCTGCATCGTGCACGCCTGATTGCCTGGGCGAGAACGCGACGATCCGGAAGCCACGGCCGGCGGATGCGGTGGAAGCGACGTACAGCACTCCTCCATCCTCGATGGACTGCGCTTCGTCGTAACGCCGGGAATTATCCTGCATGAGCACGCTCCCGCTCTCGACGTCGAGCGCCCAGAATGTGTTGTCTTTCCATGTCGTCACGTACACGCAGCCGCCGGCGATGGTCGGCGCGAAGCAGCCTTCGGCCGGGAAGATATGCGTCCATCGCTCCGTTCCGTTCACCTTATCGAGACAGGTCAGCGTCGCGACGGTGTCCTTGTTCGACCAGACGGAATAAATGAGGAAGCGGTCATCCACCGCGAGCGGACTCGCGGAGATATAGGCGGCATTCTTTCCGTCCGCGATCGGCGTCCGCCAAAGCTCCTGCCCGTTGGCTTTGTTCACGGCCCGCATCGCCTGCGGAGCGCTCACATAGACCCGCGCATCGTCGACCGCAATCCCTTCCTTCCGGGCATCGTACGACCTCCAGCGCAGTTCACCGTTCTGCTTGTCTCTCGCGAACAGTGTATCTCCCGCCACGTAATAGACAGACGTGCCGTCGACCGCAGGGGATCCGGAATTGAACGACGATAATGTCTTCGTCCAGATCGACTTCCCTGTCGCCGCATCGAGGCAGTACATCGAATCTGTTTTCAGGTAGAGTCGGGATCCATCGGGCACGGGTGATTTGACGTACATGCTCAAGACCGCCCGCTGCCAGATCACGGCGCCTGTCAGTCGATGGAAGCCAGTGAGCAGCGAGGTCGCTCCCTGTCCCCCGGCGATGACCATGTCTCCGACGATCGCCGGACAACTTCCGATCGCTCCGCCGCTGCCGCTGATATCTCCGCGCCAGAGCACACCGGCCGTGGCCTCCTCGAATGCAATGACGTTGCAGGGATCGCCTTCGTCGCCCAGGTAGAAGATACCGTTCGATCTCGTCATGAAATCGATGTACAATCCGGATTCATCGTTGTACGGCGCCGGAAGCGCGATGACGCTCGCATCGAACGGCGGACGCAGCTGCGGCGCATCCTGCGCCCAGGAGTTGCGTTCGCGGCAGCCGCCGAGCATCGGCCAGCCGTCCTGTGCCTGCAGACCCGTAGAAGCCGAAATCACGCACAGACAGAGTAGAGCGATCCACTTCATGATTGCCTCCTGCTCTTCGATACCAATTGGTCCGGTTTGCACCCAATGTACGCGAACAGTTCCCGCATGTCAAGTGCTCCTTGTACTCCCGCCGCCGTCCACCTTCGACGGATTGTCGCAGACTCGGCGCACTGGCGTGCGCCGCTCCCAGGATCGTCCTCGTACTCGTCCTCGTACTCGTACTCGTGCTCCCGCCTTCGTTCGCCTGCGGCGAACTACGGCGCGGCAAGCGTGCTCGTGCTCGTGCTCGTGCTCGTGCTCGTGCTCGTGCTCGTGCTCGTCTTCCCCCCTCTTGACATTTACCTTTTCCGGATATAATATGTCCTATTACTCGTAATTCCTCTCTCTCATACCATCAGGAACCTGTGATGGACAGACGATCCTTCCTCACTTCCGCGACGCGCGGGCGAACACGCTCGATTCCGCCCGGCGCGGTGATACTTCCGAAAGACGGCGGGGACGAGGCCGCGCGGCTGCACCGGCAGGTGCTGGCCGAACGGGAGGCGAGTCTCAAGGGCGTGCGCGAGCCCGTGGCGCTGCCGCGGCTTGTCACTTCGGGACTCGATCCCTACCTCCCCTCCGCCGAAAAATCCTGGGACCGCCAGCGCGCGGGCTACCTGCTGCGCCGGACGCTCTTCGGTGCCAGGCGCGCGGAAGTGGACATGGCACTGACGAAGTCCCCGGGAGAAATCATCGACATGCTGCTCGCCGACAGCGCGCTTCCGACGCCGGCCTTCAGCTGGCAGAACGACGACTACTCGTACGACAACAGCAACAACGATCTCGACAACCGCAACCGCCTGCAGGAACTGCGCGAATGGTGGACGGGATTGATGCTGAACCAGCAGTTCTCCATCCGTGAGAAGATGACTTTCTTCTGGAGCGACCACTGGGCGACGGAAGCCATCACCGTGCGGCAGCCGCATTTCAACTACTGGTTCCTCGATCTCTTCCGGCGGAATTTCCTCGGCAATTTCAAACAGATGGTCAAGGATGTCACGATTTCTCCCGCCATGCTGATCTACCTGGATGGCTTGTACAACACGAAACAGCGTCCGAACGAAAACTACGCGCGCGAGCTCATGGAACTGCATACGCTCGGCGAGGGCAACGGATACACGCAGGACGATATCGCGAATGCCGCGCGGGCGCTGACGGGATGGACGATGAAAGAAACCGGGACGAACGCCTCGGGCGCGAAGACCTATCATCCGAGGGAGGCCGCCTTCCTCGCGAACCGCTTTGACGCCACGGAGAAAACATTCATGGGGCGCAAGGGCAACTGGGGCTCCGAAGATGTGGTCGATATCATCTTCGAAGTGCATGAAATGGAGGTCGCCCGCTTCATCTGTCGCAAGCTGTACCGCGAGTTCGTCTACGAGATCGCCGATGAGTCCATCATCGACCAGTTGGCGGATATCCTGGTAACGAATGGATGGGAAGTACGTCCGGTGATGACAACGCTGTTGAAGAGTGAACATTTCTTCGACACTGCAAACATCGGGGCGCATATCACTTCCCCGCTCGAATTCTACATCGGTTCGATCCGCGCGCTCGACATCGCGACGACGAACCTGCGCTACATCTACCAGGTCTGCGCCGCGCTGGGCTGCCAGCTGCTCGAAGCGCCGAACGTGAAGGGATGGCCCGGGTACCGCGCGTGGATCAGCGCGAGCCGCCTCGCCAGCCGCTGGTCCGTGGCCGATGAACTCATCCTCGGCAACATGCGAAGCACGCCGAAATTCGGTGTCGATCCGGTGAATTATGTATCGACCCTGTCCGAGCCGAACAACGCGCGCAAGATGATCCAGGATATCCTGGAGTATATCGTCCCGCTGAAACTCAGCACGAACCAGTTCGAGATACTGCTCGACAAGCTGCTCGCGGGTGCGCCGGAATACGAATGGGACACGAGTCTCCCCGGAGCGGACGCGCACATCAGGGATCTCCTCAAGGCCGTTCTTCGCCTCAGCGAATCGGAACTCTGCTGACCACCGAAGATCATCCCACAGAAGCAAGGAAAAACAAATGAAACGCAGAGACTTCGTCAGGACCAGCGTCGCAGCCGGCGTCGCAGCCTCGACCGTGGGCAATATCTTCGGTCCCTTCTCGATCAAGGCATACGCGAACGCGCCCTCGCTTGCGCGCGCCGCGATGGACGCGGGCACGGGACGCGTGCTCGTCGTCATCCAGCTCGACGGCGGGAACGACGGTCTCAATACCGTCATCCCGCATCAGGACCCCGTGTATCACAACCTGCGCGGCAGCCTCGCCATCACCAACGCCCTGCGCATCAACGACACGCTGGCTTGGCATCCGGCGATGACGGGCTTCGAGCGGATGTACAACGACGGACAGCTCGCGATCGTGCAGAACGTAGGCTACCCGAATCCCAACCGCTCGCATTTCCGCTCGACCGACATCTGGTTCACGGGCGGTAACAACAGCAATCCCCCCGACGCCAACACCATGCTCGATGACGGCTGGCTGGGTCGCTATCTCGACTCGCGCTACCCCGGCTATCCCGATCCCGCCGTCACGCCCGAGCATCCGCTCGCGATCGAGATCGGCAACACCACCTCGCTCATGATGCAGGGTGAGAACATGGGCATGAGCATGGCGATCTACGATCCGGAGACGTTCTACCGCATCATTTCCGGAACGGATATCAGCGGCGGCGATCCGCCTGACACCAGCACGCCGGCGGGGCTGGAACTCGAGTACATCCGCAGCATCGCGCTCGAGGCGAACACCTATGCCAGGCCCGTGCGCGACGCGGCGAACAGCGTGACCAACAACGACGTGTATCCTGCGGGCAACGACGTGGCCGATCGCCTGAAGATCGTCGCGCGCCTGATCGCAGGCGGACTCGATACGCCGATCTACATCATTTCCCAGAAGGGATACGACACGCACGCACAGCAGGACAGCGGCAGCACGCCGCGGCATTCGCAGCTGCTCGGCAGGCTGTCTTCCGGCATCGCCGCCTTCTTCGACGACCTCAAGCTCTTCGGCCAGCAGAACCGCGTTGCGGTGATGACCATCTCGGAATTCGGACGGCGCTGCGAGGCCAACGGCACCGCGGGCACCGATCACGGCACCGCCGCGCCGATGTTTTTCGTCAGTCCCGACGTGCACGGCGGCGTGTACGGCGACAATCCCGGATTGTCGAACCTCGACCGCTACGGCGATCTCAAGCACCAGTACGATTTCAAGCAGACCTACGCCAGCGTGCTGCGGCAGTGGTTCGGAGTCAATCAGTCCTCGACGTCGCTCATTCTCAAGGGCGAATGGGAAACACTCCCGCTGTTCACGCAGGCGCCCGTCGGCATCGCCGGCAACAACGTCCCGCACGGTTTTTCGCTGGAGCAGAACTATCCGAATCCCTTTTCCGCAAGCGCGCAGGGATCGACGACGATCCGCTTCTCCACTCCGGGCGGTCCCACGCGGCTGCTGGTGTACAATATCCAGGGCAGGCTGGTCAAGACGCTCGTCGACGGCCATATGCCATCAGGCACGCACGAGCTGCGATTCACTCCCGCATCGCTCCCCAGCGGGACCTACCTCTACCGCCTCGAAAGCGCCCGCTCGGTCGAAACGAGAAGCCTGGTGCTGATGAAGTAACAGCGAACACGGATGAATGCGGGGGAACACGGATTCAACGGATCGTACGGATTTTCACGGATGGATTTTCTGCTGAAATACCATCCGCGGGAATCCGCGATATCCGCGTTCA
>CAZWNO010000062.1:678-23745 GCA_964635845.1 uncultured Chromatiales bacterium | reverse complement strand
AAAAATCTTCTGACCGAGATCACGGAGCTGCGTTCGCGCGTGGGACAGATGAACGTATCCAAGGACATTCTCGACGATCCCGCGGCATTCGAGCGCTTCCAGGCGGCGCAGGGTGAACTCGGCGGCGCGCTCTCGCGTCTGCTCGTGGTTTCGGAGAATTACCCGGACCTCAAGTCGAATCAGAATTTCCTCGCGCTGCAGTCGCAGCTCGAAGGTTCCGAGAACCGCATCGCGGTCGAGCGCAAGCGCTTCATCGAAGCGGTGCAGGATTACAATATCGCCATCCGGCGCTTCCCGGCATCGCTCGTCGCGGGCATCGGCGGCTTCGGGAAGAAAGCGACGTTCACCGCCGCGGAAGGGGCCGAGCAGGCGCCCAAAGTGAAGTTCTGATGCGCGGGAGACAGGGACGGATCCTGGCACTGCTGTTCCTCCTCATCGGGTGGATCTCGTCCGCGGCGGCGATCGAACCACCGGAACTGCGGCGCTATGTGACCGACCTGGCAGGCGTGCTTTCCCCCGGCGACGTCGACGCGATCGAGCAGCTGCTGCGGCAGTACGACGATTCGACATCGAATCAGTTCGTCGTTCTGGTCGTCTCTTCGCTCGAGGGAGAATCGCTCGAGGATTTCAGCATGCGCGTCGCGGAGAAAAACCGCATCGGGCAGGAGGGAAAGGACAACGGGCTCCTTTTTCTCGTGGCCGTCAACGACAGGAAGATGCGCTTCGAGGTCGGCTACGGACTCGAACCCGTCCTGACAGACGCCGCGACCTCGATGATCATCAGCGAGATCGTCGCGCCGCAGTTTCGCAGCGGCAATTACGCGCGTGGCATTTTCGACGGCATGCAGACGGCCATCAAGCTCGCGACCGGGGAATTCACCGTCAGCGAACGCAGTTCGCGCAGGCAGACGAAAGATGAGGACGGCAACCTGATCGGCTTGATCATCTTCATCGTGATCATGTACCTCGTGCTCAAGGCGGGTCGCGGCCGCGGCGGCCGCGGAGGCGGTTTCTGGATCATCGGCGGTCCGTTTGGCGGTTTCGGCGGCGGCGGCAGTGGCTTTGGCGGCGGCGGATTCGGCGGCTTTTCAGGCGGCGGCGGCGGTTTCGGCGGCGGCGGGTCATCGGGCAGCTGGTAGTCGAGTATCCAATCATGACGCACGGCAGCATGAACATGGCAAATCGGTTCCGCGGGGCAGTACTGTGCTGTTCCGCGATTGCATCGCTTCTGCTCTTCGGGTGCGGCGGCAGGGGCGAAAAAGAAACTGCCGCGTCCGCGGCGGACAGTGCGCGGCAGTCCGGCATTCCCGCCCTGGAAGGCAGTGTGCTGCTCGACAGTATGCGAGCGGATGTCAACGGCGACAGCCGGGACGAACTGATCGTGACCTCGCGGGCCGAGGGGGACGTCGACGACGCCCTGCTGCGCGATCGCTTCGATCGCATCGACATCTACCGGCAGGGGAGCGACGGTTTCCGCCGGCTCTTCCTCGATGTCATCGACTACGGCACCGCCGTGACCTGCGAGGATGTGACCGGCGACGGCGTGCGCGACGTTCTCGTGCAGCTCGACGCCGGCGGTAACAATCCCATCGCCGCTCAAGGCCTGCATGTGTACGGCCTGAATGCGAAGGGGAACATGACGCTGCTGTTTTACTCCGCAAGCGGTGCACCAGTGCTCCGGGACCTCGACAATGACGGCATTCGCGAGATCCTTGTCTCGGATCAATTCTGGGGCATGACCGCGCATTCCGAAGCGATCGGTTTCACCAGCGCAGTCTACTCTTTCGACGGCGAGTGCTACGTGGCGGCGAACGAGGCGTTCGCGGAATGGTACGACGCGAAACTCAAACCGCTGAAGCGCGCATACGAGCAGGCGCGTCGCGGTCCCGACAGCGAGGCGGGGCGGCTGCAGCTCTTCACACATGCAGCGGAGTATCTCGTCTGGAATTATGCGCGCGCGGGACGCGAACGCGTCAACGCGGTGTGGCGCGAGGAGCGGTCATTTCTCCAGCAGCATCTGAGCCCGGAGCAATACGACGATCTCGAACAATTCGTAGAGGACATCAGCGTGATGGAGTACGAACGAGCGGAGAAGAGCATATCATGATTCACAGGGCAGCCGCCGCGCAGCTCCCGTTGCCAGACGATCCCTCCGCAGGCAGGGAGATACGCCGTTGATTCGACTCGCGGGATTCCACGTGATTGCATCCATCTTCTGCCTGCTTTCGAACGTCGCTGTCGCTCAGCCGGAAGCCCCGACGGAACAGGCCGCCCTCGCACAGCTCCTGCGGGAGGCGGCCCGGGAAGCGGCCGCGGCCTGCCCTTCCGGTCCCGTCCTCCTGCGCATACTCCCCGAACATGCGCCGCCGGTGCTCCGCCAGGTATTCGCCGAAGCGCTGATGGACCGAGGTCTGATGGTACAGACGGCCGGAGACGGCGAGCAATGCCGCCTGACTGTCGAGGCCAGGGGGATGTACGCGTCTGCTGTTTCCGCCGCAAATTCTTCCTATCTTCGTAAGATTGTGGTCACACTCGGACTTCTGGCCGAGGAAACAGGCGGGAGAGTGACCTTTGCCCGCGAACGCACGCTCGAGCGCAGCGACACGCTGCCGGGCGAGGCGCCGTTCGATCATCATTCGTATCTCGATGACGACACGTCGTGGTGGGACAGCCTGGCCGAGCCATTGCTCGTCAGCGTCACCGCGGCCGTCATCGCGGTGTTGCTCTTTACTGTCCGAGGATCTTCATGACATCGTTTCTGAAAATCGTGCCTCTGTTCCTGACTGCCTCGATGCTTCTCGCCTGCAGCGCGAGCGACGTGCCGGAGAACCCCACGGCGGAGGAGCAGTTCCGCCTCGGCCTGGAAGAGTTTCTCGATGGGGATTACCAGGAAGCCGTCGCGCATTTCGAGGTGATCCGGCTGCAGTTCCCCGGCAGTTCCGTGGCCGACAGCGCCCGCTACTATACAGCCCTCAGCCGCTATGAGCGCGAGGAGTACCTGCTCGCGTCCTATGAGTTCAATCAGATCATTCAAGGCGGCGCGTCGCGCGAACTGATGGCGGACGCGTACTACCAGTTCGCGCAGTGCTATTATCAGCTCGCCCCGAAGGTGCAGCTCGACCAGACCTACACCATGCGCGCCATCGACGCGCTGCAGAATTTCGTCGAAGCCTATCCTTCCCATGCCAGGGCGCAGGAGGTGGAGAAGCAGGTGATCGAACTGGTCAACCGGCTCGCCGAAAAGGAATATGGCACGGCGATACTCTACGAAAAGATGGAAGTGCCGGAATCAGCGCTGATTTATTTCGGCACCGTGGCGGATCGCTACTACAATACCGATCTCGCGGAGCCGGCCATGGCGGGAAAAATCCGCTCGCTGCTCGCACTCAAGCGCTACGCCGAGGTGCAGGCCGCTGCGAAGGAATTCACCGAGAAATATCCCGCGAGCGAACTCCGCGCGCAGGTCGAATCGAACGCGGCGAACGCGGCCGCTCTCCTCCGCAGGGGAGCGGAAGCGCGATGAGCATAGCCGATCGCGGTGCGGAGACGACGCCCGCGCGCCATACCGTCCGCGCCTCGCAGGTCGAGATGACGGAGCTCGTGCTCCCCAACGATACGAATCAGCTCGGAAACCTGCTCGGCGGGCGGCTCATGCACATGATGGACATCGCGATGGCCATCGCCGCCGCCCGGCATGCGGGATTGGTATGCGTGACGGCATCCGTCGATCGCATCGATTTTCATGAGCCCATCAAGCTCGGACAGGTAGTGGTACTGCACGCCTCCGTCAACCGCGTGTTCCGCACATCGATGGAAGTCGGCGTCAAGGTCTTCGCCGAGGATCTCCGCAGTGGAACCTGCATTCATACGAATTCCGCGTACATGACCTTCGTGGGTCTCAACGACGAGGGGAAACCGACACCATCGCCTCAGGTGATTCCGGAAACGGATGACGAGCAGCGGCGATTCGAGCAGGCGCTCGAACGGCGCGAAAAACGTCTGCGATAGACTGGAACGACAGGGCGCGAGACAATGCGGCATCGCGCAATCGTTCGCGCATCGAAAAATGGAAACAAGGAATAAAGGAACCATGAGGAATAGCGATATGCGTGGAATCGTTCCCGTCGCGGTTTTCATTGCCCTGCTGCTGCAGGCCGCGCCTGCGCTCGCGCAGGAGGATCCACTCAGAGCGATGACGGAAATGGAGTTCGTCGATTTTCTGCGGCAGTATCGCGATCCGGCTTCGCATGTCGTCACACCGGGAACCGGCGCTGCTCCGCACCGGGGGAAATGCGGTTTCGGAGTCATGAGCGAAGCCGCGCGCAGGCTCGAGATCGCGAGTCCCGCGGCCGCGGCCGATATTCGCGCCCTGCTCGCCCCGAAGGCGCGGCATACCAGCATCTTCAGCCCGTCAGGCCGTTTCCGCATTTTCTACGACACCTCCGGCACGGATGCGGCCGCCCTGCTCACAGGTGACACCGCGCGCATACCGAATTCCGCGCACGCCTTCGCGCAGGTCGTCGCGGAAGTGTTCGACAGCGTCTACCAGGTCGAAGTGACGGATATCGGATACATTGCTCCGCCTTTCGAAGAGACGCAGACCACATACAACATCTCCGTCCAGGAATTCAACGGGGATCCCTACGGACAGACGCTGTTCAGTCTGCCGCTGCCGTCCTCCGGCACGGTGCGACCGACCTACGCATGCCGCATGGAGATCGACAACGATTTCCTCGAATTCGAAACCCGCGGATTGAACGGACTGCGCGTCACTGCCGCGCACGAATTCCATCACATGGTGCAGCTCGGGAGTTACGGGCTCTGGTCGACCGACCGGTGGATGCACGAGATGTCATCCACGTATTATGAGGCGGTGCTGTATCCCGCGATCAAGGATTATTTCCAGTACGTGCGGACGTTCATGCGCAATCCCGAGCGGCCGATGTGGATCTGGGGAGGGGACGGGTACGAACTCGTTCTCTGGCCGCTGTTCCTCGAGCAACAGTACGACCGCACGCTCATGCGCGATTTCTGGACCGGCATGCGGGCCGTCGAACCCATGACCGCGATGCGCGACGCCATTCAGGCGCGTGGCGGGGACATGGGAAATGACCTCTGTTCCTGGGCCCGGACGAATTTCTTCACCGGCTATCGCTCATCGCAGCTGGAAACCCCCGTGTACGACGATGCTCCCGCGCTCGCCCGTGCGACGATGTATGCGAGCCAGGAACTGGTTGCCGAATCCGCGAAGATCAACGGGAACCTCGCGCCGACGGGTGCGATGTACCTGCGCATATTCCGAGGCATCGACACGGTGAGCTTTGTCGTCGCGAATACGAGCGTCGCGGGAGCCATCGGGCGCAGAAGCAGCGGTACTTCGTACGAAATGGAGGTCCGCGCCTCGGGGTGGGACAATTCCTTCACGCCCCTGAACAACGGCTGGGCATACCGTTTCACCGCCGGTGAAGCCAACGCCCTCTGCCTCGCCATTCTCGAAGGGGGTTCATCGAGCGCGGTGGAGCGCGATCTGCCATTCCCGAATCCCTTCAATCCGAGTGAATTCTCCCGGATGCAGATCCCCGTTCCCCGCAATACCTCGGTCAATCGTGCGGACCTCTACATCTACTCCGCGAGCATGAACATGATCGCGCGGCGGGAATCGCAGCCGATCGAACTCGATGACAACTACGGTGCGTTCGTCGGCTTCGATGTCCGAACCGACACCGGTGCGGAACTGCCTTCGGGCGTGTACTTCTACTTCCTGAAGTACGGCCGCGAGACGAAGACCGGAAAATTCGCCGTGGTGAAGAGGTAGCCCGTGCGCGTCACCGCCGAGCACATCAGCAAGAAATTCAACCGGCGCGCGGTGTTCAAGGACGTCTCGTTCACCGTGGAACCCGGCGAGGTGTTCGGCATCACCGGCCGCAACGGCTCGGGGAAGTCCACGCTGCTGCGGATTGCCGGCGGACTGCTCACGCCGAGCGGCGGCGGCATGCGTTACGCCCT
The DNA here is from genome assembly GCA_964635845.1 of uncultured Chromatiales bacterium. Lineage (GTDB taxonomy): Bacteria > Bacteroidota > Ignavibacteria > SZUA-365 > SZUA-365 > SZUA-365. Next base: position 17,739 of record CAZWNO010000062.1, on the reverse strand, counting down.
CGACGGCAAGGAGATCGCGCACGAACGCCTGCATCGGCATATCGGATACGTGGCTCCGTATCTCACGCTGTACGAGGAGTTCTCCGCCGAGGAGAACATCGCCCTCTATGCGCGCATTCGCGGACTGCGCTTCGCACGCGCCGACGCGCAGGCGCTGCTCGAGCGCGTCGGACTCCCGCTCGACCGCAGGGACCCGATACGCGCTTTCTCCTCGGGCATGAAGCAGCGCATGCGCCTGGTCTTCGCCATCCTGCACGAGCCGCCGCTGCTGCTGCTCGACGAACCGATCTCCAATCTCGACGCGCAGGGCATGGCCGTCGTGTACGAACTGGTGCAGGAGTTTCGCGCGCGCGGGACCGTCATCATCGCCACGAACGACGCCGAGGACATCGCGCACTGCGACCGCAGCATCAGCGTGGAGGCGGCATGAAACGGTGCGGTGATCGAATCCAGGTATGGGTGGCGGGATGATACGGCAGGCCCTGGCGATTTTTTCGAAGGACCTCTCCAGCGAATTGCGAACCCGGTACGCGATCAACGCGCTGCTGATGTTCGTGGTCGTGACGCTGGCGGTCATCATGTTCTCCCTCGTCGGCGAGACGATGTCGCCGGGCGCCCTCACCGGCATGCTGTGGGTAGTGATGTTCTTCGCCGCGATGAGCGGCCTCTCGCGCAGCTTCGTCTCCGAGGAAGAGCGTGGCACGACGATGACGCTGCAGCTGCTCGCCACGCCCACCTCCGTCTACCTCGGAAAGCTGATCTTCAACATCGTCCTGGTGATCGCGCTCAACCTCTTCATCGTCGCCCTGTTCCTCCTGACCATGGACCAGTTCGTCGTCCGCCAGTTCGGACTGTTCTGCCTCGTCATGTTCATGGGCAGTCTCGGCATCGCCTCGGCCACCACGATCATCGCAGCCATCATCGCGAAAGCCAACACCAAGGGCACGCTTTTCCCCGTACTCTCTTTTCCCGTCCTGCTTCCCCTGCTCATGGCGGGCATCAATGCGACCAAGATCGCGGTGGAAGAACAGCACTGGACCTCGGTCTGGCCGGACCTCCAGCTGCTGGGCTCGTACATCATCGTCATCACTACCGTCTCATTTCTCCTTTTCGATTTCGTCTGGAAGGACTGACCTTCCCCACAGTCCCGCACTGTTCACCGGACCGGATTTCCGGGGACGCCCTTCCGTGTACATTCCGGCGATTTGCACTGACCCAAATCATTGTTATCATTGAACATGAATTCAGATACGCGGGGCAGGAATTCTGTCATTGGAACTGTTTGTCTTAGTTGCTACATTATCCGGATTACTTGCGGAAGGAAATTGTTGAAAATGTGGTGGAAAATCCTGCTCTTCTTCTGGATCGCTGTTCTGAGCGCCATCGGCATCGTCACTCCCGTCGCCGGTGATCTCGGCACGGTGGCGATGTATGCACAGATGGACGCGACGAAGACGATTCCCGTCAAGTTCACGGTCGTGGACAAAGGAAGGGCGGGCACGCCGGAAGAGGGCGGAGGCTGGCTGCTGCGCGGGCGCGACGCCCACAACCAGGTGGCGGATTTCCACTTCGCCGCGCGTCCCTCCGATCTGGAGCAGGCTGATGGGTATCTCGCTGTCGCCCGTTACGATAATGCCAATCATCGCGTCGAAGTGCAGCGCATCGCGGGAGGGTACCCCTCGTTTTCCTTTCCGTTCATTCCCGGACTGGAAGAACGCGCCAAGATCATCTTTTTTCACGTGCCGATGGCGTGGATGACGGTCATCGCCTTCCTCGTCTCCATGTGGTACGGCATCCGCTACCTGCGGAAAAAGGACATGGAGGACGATTACCGTTCGGCCATGTCCGCCGGCCTGGGACTGCTGTTCTGCATTCTCGGAACCACGACCGGCTCGCTCTGGGCAAAATTCAACTGGGGTTCGTTCTGGAACTGGGATCCGCGAGAAACTTCGATCTTCGTGCTGCTGCTGGTCTATGGCGCGTATTTCGCGCTCCGCTCGGCGATCGAGATCGAGGAGAAGAAAGCCACCCTTTCAGCCGTCTACAGCATCATCGCCGCGGCGACCGTACCGTTTTTCATTTTCGTCATGCCGCGCATCATGCCCGGCCTCCATCCCGGCTCTGCCGATGACGCGAACGCCGGACCGGTGGTCAGCAGCGGAGGCATGGATACATCGATGCGCATCGTGCTGTATTCCATGCTCGCCGGATTCATCGTTCTCTACGGATGGCTGATGCGCATCCAGATGCGGCTGCACCGCATCAAACTCAGACGGGCCGAATCGGCAGCGTAACGCATAACCTGGAGTACCTGCATGTACGAATTTCTGGAACAGAACTCGATCTACGTGGTCATGCTCATCGTCCTGATGATCTGGGCAGGGCTGTTCGTCTACCTCTTCCGCATCGACCGTAAAATCAAGGAACTGGAATAGAAAGGGCTGCGATCATGAAGAAGCGCTATCTCATCGGCGGCATCATCGTCGTCGCCTTTCTCATCGTCGGCGGGCTGTCCTTCTTGAACTCCTCGGTGGAGTATGCCACGCTGGGCAAAGCCGAAGAGAGCGGCAAGAAAGTGCAGGTGACCGGGAAGTGGGTGCAGGACATGAGCACGCACTATGACACGAAGAGCAACACGTTTTCCTTCTACATCCGCGACGAGGAGAATCGGGTCGCGCGCGTCGATTACGCGGGCGCGAAGCCGAACAATTTCGACATCGCCACCAGCGTCGTCGTCAAGGGCCGCTTCGAGAACGGCGTCTTCGAAGCCAGCGAAGTGCTGACCAAATGCCCCTCGAAGTACGAAGGCAATCCCGAAGGTGAACATCCTGACGGCATCAGGAAGACCTCGATGTAATCCGCGGGGAGGCGCAACGGCACCACCCCGCGTTTTTTCGCCGAATACACTCCAATAAGCATCTGATTTATCCGGTATCATCCGGCCGTGCCGGACGCGGAAAGGAAAATGCACATGTACGATTTTCTCGGACTCCTCGGCAATATCGCCATCATCGTGGGCTTCATCGCCTCCGTGATCGGCCTGACGGCCTATTTCGGAAGCATACGGAATCCCCGCATCATCGGCTTTGCGCGAACCGGCTTCCACATCACGGTCACGACGGTGTTCGTCGCCTCTGTGCTGCTGCTGATCCTCATCGTCAAGCATCAGTTCCAGTTCAATTACATCTGGGCTTACAGCTCACGCGACCTGCCGCTGGGCCTGCTGATGTCGACGTTCTACGCGGGACAGGAGGGCAGCTTCATGCTGTGGACCCTGATGGTCTCGATCATCGGGATCGTGCTGCTCGCCTATACGCAGAAGCATGACAATGAGCGCGAGGTGATGGGTGTCTATACGAGCATCCTTGCGTTTTTGATGATGCTGCTCATCGTGAAAAATCCGTTCGCGCCGATCGAGGGCAACATCATTCCGGCGGACGGCCGCGGCCTCAATCCATTGCTGCAGAATTTCTGGATGCAGATCCACCCGCCGATTCTCTTTCTCGGCTTCGCCGCGATGGCGCCGCCGTTCGCGCTCGCCATCGGTGCGCTCATGCGCAAGAGGTATCAGGACTGGGTCGTCAGTTCGCTTCCCTGGGTTGTCGGCGGTTCGATGGTCCTGGGCCTCGGCATCGCACTCGGCGGATTCTGGGCCTATGAGACCCTCGGCTGGGGCGGCTGGTGGGGCTGGGACCCCGTGGAAAACGCGTCCCTGATCCCCTGGCTGATTTCCGTGGCGCTGATACACACGATGGTGGCGCAGAAGCGCACGAAAGGGCTGATCCTCACGAATTTCATTCTCGCGATCCTGGCGTTCGTGCTCGTGCTCTACTCCACTTTCCTGACGCGCAGCGGCGTGCTCGGCGATGCCTCCGTGCATTCCTTCGTCGATCCCGGTCGCTTCAGCTTCACCCTGCTGGTGCTGTTCATGTTCGCGTTCACCGACGTCGGTTTCGCGCTCCTCTTCGGCCGCTTCACGAAATGGGGACGGGGACTCATGGAGCGCCACGAAGGTTTCAAGCTGTATGGCCTGCTCTACCTTATCGTCATCGGTCCGAGCATCCCCATCTTCGCGCAGGTGAGCGGCGATCTCGTGCCCGTCTTCTCCGACATGATCGCGAATGCGAATCCCGTGATGCTCATCCTGTACTATCCGATGCTCGGCATCGCGCATCTGCTCAATCTCGCCAGCTATCTCTGGCTGCCCGCGCTCGCCGTGAAAATCGTCATGATCGGCTACGTGTTTTCGGGACGCCTGCACAGCGAGAAGGAATACGCCAGCTTCGCGATGATGTCGCGCGAGACCTGGATCGGCATGGGCGCCGGCGTGGTCGGGCTCCTCACATTCATCGTTCTCGTCGGTACTTCGATGCCGATCATACCGCAGTTCATCATCGACGCGGTCAACGGAGTGTTCCGTTCGCTCGGCACCGAGCTTCGCCTCGGCAATACGGTCGAGCCGTCCTTCTACGACGCCATGGGATTGCCGCTCGCGATCATCATGACCGCGATGATCGGCTTCACCCTGCTGCTGACCTGGAGCAGCACGAAATCGCGCACGCTCGCGAGCAAGCTGATGCTGCCTCTCGGGCTCGCGGTCGCGGCCACGCTGGTGATGATTTTCGCCGGAGGCGTGCACGATGCCGGCATGATACTCCTCGCGCTCTCTTCATCATTCACGCTGTTCTCGAACCTCGTCATCGGCTACCGCATCGTGCGCGGAAACAGGAGATTCACCGGCGCCTACATCGCGCATATCGGTGTCGCGCTGACGCTGCTGGGCGTTATCGGTTCGGGTTTCTACAGTACCTCGAAGAGCATCGAACTCAAGCAGGGCGTGCCGGCGGAATGGAAGGGGTACCGCTTCACCTATGTCGGCAACGAGCCGTTCTGGAACGGCGAACGCTACTACTTCAAGGTGCGTCTCGACGACATCGCCACGGGCGAGGAGATCGAGACCATCAACACGATCATGTTCGTGTCGATGTACGGCGGCCAGGAGCAGGTGATGCGCAATCCCGGCATCGCCAAGTTCCTGACCACCGACGTGTACGTCGAACCCCAGGCCCTGTACGCGCCGGAGCCGGAAGGCGGCAAGCGCTACGGCTTCGTGAAGGGACAGACCTACGAATTCGGCGGCTACCGCGTGACCTTCACGGAGTTCGACATGAACAACTCCCGCACGTCGCAATCCTTCCGCATCGGCGGAGTGTTCCGCGTCGAGAAGTATGGCGAGGATGCGCAGGAGTTGATGGTGTCGCGCACCACGGGTCCCGACGGCGTGCAGAGCGAGCCGGGCCTGGTCACGAAGGGCGACCTGCAGATCGAGATTCTCAACATGAATCCGAACCAGGAAGACCTCGCGATGTCGCAGCTCGAAGTGCGGCTGAAGAATCCGAAGCTGCCGGTGGATCCGAACGATGCACGGGAGACACTGGTCGTACAGGCGTCGCTCAAACCGTTCATCAGCCTTGTCTGGGCGGGCATCATCATCATGGTGCTCGGATTCGGCGTGGCCCGTTCCCGCCGCGCGTCGGATGCGCGCAAACTCGAATCGTACGAGATCGCGCCGGAGGTGAAACGGTCCGCACTGGCCGGCGTACCTGATGACGCGGACGGCAGTACCGTCGTCGAGGAAGAGAGCGGCGTGGAGGAACACGAAGAAGCGTGATGCCGTGATCGACTCGTGATCACGATGTGAGAACGGAGCTCGAATCCGACAGGCGGAGCGTCCTGCAGCGCAAAGCTTGCAGTTCATAGCGTGCAGCCAATGCGCGAAGCGCGCGGAGCGGATGCCCCGCGCGCTTCGCGTTGAATAAACTGGCATATTTCCGTAATTTCACCGTTGTGCCAGGGAGGCCACGCCCCGTCGACCGCGGCGCCAGCACAGACATCGTTCGATCATTCCCCATAGAAGCACAGGTAGCACATGAGAGCAACTCCAATTGACAGCGGTATCGTTCAGGACAAGATTCAGACGAGCGGATTGACGAGTATCGGCCGCGCATCCATTCGCGAGATACGCTCGCTCATAAACGAAATCGAACAGGCGAGCGGAGTGGATTTCATCCGCATGGAGATGGGTATTCCCGGACTCCCCGCCGCGAAAGTCGGCCTCGACGCGGAGAAGCGGGCGCTCGATAACGGATGCGCATCGTTCTATCCGGATATCCAGGGCATCCCGGAACTCAAGCACGAGGCTTCGCGCCTCGTCAAACTCTTCCTCGATCTCGATGTCGACGCGCACTGCTGCATTCCCTGCACGGGATCGACCAGCGGCAGTTTCGTCACCTTCATGGTCGCGGGACGCATGATTCCCGAGAAGGACACGATTCTCTTCCTCGATCCCGGTTTCCCCGTGCACAAGCAGCAATGCAATGTCATCGGCATAAAGCACCGCAGCCTCGACGTGTACAATTACCGCGGTGAAAAACTGCGCGAGCCGCTCGAGGCCATATTGAAGGAAGGCAACATTTCCTGCCTGATGTATTCGAATCCGAACAATCCCTCCTGGATCTGTTTCACCGACACCGAACTGCGCATTATCGGCGAACTCGCGACGAAGTATGATGTGATCGTGATGGAGGATCTCGCCTACTTTACCATGGATTTTCGGAAGGACTATTCCATCCCCGGCCAGCCGCCCTTCCAGCCGACCGTGGGCAAATACACCGACAATTATATCCTGCTTATCTCCAGCTCGAAGGCATTCAGTTATGCCGGACAGCGCGTCGGCATCCTCGCCATTTCCAATACCCTGTTCGAGCGCGAGATCCCGACGCTCAAGCGTTTCTATACCCAGACGAAATTCGGACGCGCGATGGTCTATGGCGCCGCGTACGCCGTCTCGGCGGGCGTGACGCACTCGACGCAGTACGGTCTCGCCGCGCTGCTCAAGGCGACCAACGACGCGACGTACCGCTTCATCGACGAAGTGAAAATCTATGGCCGGCGGGCACACGAGATGAAGAAGTATTTCACCGAAAACGGTTTTTATATCGTCTACGACAAGGACGAGGACCAGCCGATCGCTGACGGATTCTACTTCACCGTCGCCTACCCGGGCATGGACGGCGTGGCATTGATCGAGGAACTGCTGTACTATGGAATCAGTGCGATCTCGCTCGCAAATACCGGCAGCGAGCGGCTCGAGGGTATCCGCGCCTGCGTCTCGCTCGTGTCGGAAGAACAGTTCCCCGAGCTCGAGCGGCGCCTGCAGGTGTTCCATGAAAATCATCCCCTGAACTGAACCGTGGCGACAAACCAGGCGTGAAAACATGTAATTTCCTTCGCCACGGCTCGCCGTGGCGATTTGTTTGAACCGACATGAGACAGATGCGTATCATTTTCTTCTTCCTCGCGTGCATCGCACTGTACCCGGTCCATTCCAGCGCACAGACTCCCGAACTCCGATCGCGCTGGTTTTCCCTCGACGGGGATTCCATGCGCGTCGACTACTGTCTGCCCGCTTCCGCGGGAGCGCGACCGGCAGTGATCGTGCTGTCGGACCGATACGGTTCGCAGGACAATCTGCGCGCCATGCTCAAGGTGCTCGGCAGGCTCGGTTTCCGGGCGTATGCGCCCCCGCTCCTCTCGGCGCCGGAGCAGCCCTACGATCGGATACCCGCCGCGATATTTGACAGCAGCGATATCGCGCGCATCATGCGCGTCGCCGTGGAGGTCATGAACGAAAAAGGTTGCGACGGCACGGTGCAGCTGCTCGGTTTCGATATCGGCGCGAGCGTAGCCGCGGAGCTCGTCGCGCGCTTCCCATTCTACAAGGGCGCGGTGCTCTTCTATCCTGCAGGAGGCATCGCAACGATCCGGCGCATGCTCGACGCGCAGTGTCCGGTGCAGGTCCACGTGGCGCAGTACGATGCGGAATGCAGCCTCGGCGACGTGAACGATGCGCGCGAGGAGTTCATGGAGAAAGGCCGCAGGCTGCAGGTCGTATTCTACAAGGAAGCGAAGCGGTTTTTCTTCAGTCCCCGTCACCCCGATTTTCACAAGAGCAACACCCAGACCGCCTGGAATACCATCAACAAGTTCCTCCGATTCAAATGACAATGCAATTCAGCGAGCAGCGCCTACACGATCTCTTTTCGCAATTCCAGAGCCGCTTTGTCGCGGTCATCGGCGACGTCATGCTCGATCGCTATATCTGGGGCAGCGTCACGCGCATTTCGCCGGAAGCGCCCGTACCCGTCGTGGATGTGCTCAGCGAGAGCAACCATCTCGGTGGCGCATCGAATGTCGCGATGAACGTCAGGAGTCTCGGCGCCGTGCCGGTTCTCTTCGGTGTCGTCGGAGCGGACGACAATGCCAATGTCCTGCGCGGCATATTCGAGCGCGAGCGTATCATCACCGATTTTCTCGTTCAGGACAACGCGCGTCCGACCACCGTGAAGACCCGAATCATCGCGGGCAGCCAGCATGTGGCGCGCATCGACTACGAAGACCGGCAGGCGGTGAGCGCGGACACCACGCGGCGTCTGCTCGACCGGCTCGAGAACCATCTCAGCTCGATCAACGTGATCATACTCCAGGATTACAACAAGGGCGTGATCGGTCACGACCTCATCCACCAGGTGATCGAACTGGCGCAGCGCCGCGGGATTCCGGTGCTTGTGGATCCGAAATACAGCAATTTCTTCGAGTATCGGAGTGTCACGGTGTTCAAGCCGAATCGCAAGGAGACCGAGGATGCGCTGAAACTGCGCCTGAGCGGTGAGGACAGCTTCGTGGATGCCGCGCGCGCGCTTCGCCAGCGACTCGGCTGCGAGCACGTGCTTCTCACGCTCGGCGAGAAGGGCATGCTGCTGCTTCGCAGCGATGACAGCGTCATCCGCGTGCCGACCAAGGCGCGCAAGGTCGCGGACGTCTCCGGTGCGGGCGATACCGTGATCGCGACGCTGGCGGTCGCGATGGCCGGCGGCGCGGATATGACCGAGGCCGCGTACATCGCCAACTTCGCCGGCGGACTCGTCTGCGAGGAAGTGGGAATCGTGCCGATCGACCGCGATCTCCTGTACGATGCGGCGCTCGGTCGGCTCGGAGTGCTCGACTGATGGGCCGGCTCTGCACACTCGACGAGATGCGGGCGATTCGCGCGCGCCTGCGCGCGGAGGGCAGGCGGCTGGTGTTCACCAACGGCGTCTTCGATATCCTGCACCGCGGGCATTGCGAATACCTGCGGGATGCGCGGGCGCTCGGCGACGCCCTGATCGTCGGACTCAACAGTGACGCTAGCGTGCGCCGTCTGAAAGGCGACCTCAAGCCCATCGTTCCCGAAGACGACAGGGCCGCGGTGCTGGGGGCGCTGGCATCTGTTGATTATATCGTGATATTTGATGAAGATACTCCTCATGAACTCATTTCGGCGCTCCTGCCCGACATTCTGATCAAGGGCGGTGACTATGCGCTCGACGACATCGTCGGACGAGCCGAAGTAGAGGCCGCCGGCGGACAGGTGCTCACCATTCCCCTGACGGAGGGTCGGTCCTCGACAAACATCATATCGACCATCATTGAGCGATACTGCAAACACAAGCGATGACAGACCGACGCCGAAGCCACGGCGCCCGCTTGTCGTACGGCTGCTGCGTCTCCTCGCGTTTACCGGGCTTGCACTTGCCGTGCTGCTCGCCGCGCTTGTCGGTTTCTCCGAAACCCAGACCTTCCGCTCCATGCTTCGCGACTTCATCATCGAGGCGGCGGACTCCTCGCTCAACGCCCATCTGACCATCGAATCCATCGAAGGGAATCTCTTCACCGGCTGGAAACTCGGCGGCGTGAAGCTCACCGATGCCAACGGTCCCGTGGCCGAGATCGAGAGCATCGTGCTGCGCTACGATGTTTTCCGGGCGCCGTGGAAACGGATCACGATCAGGGAACTGACGCTCAACAGACCGAGAATTTCCATCACGCGCGCGGAAGGCAGGGACTGGAATATCAGCACGCTCGTGCGTCCCACCGAGGAGGACACGACAACCACGCCGTTCGACTGGGTGATCGCGGTGGACAACGTGCGCATTCTCGACGGCACGCTCCTTGTCTACGATTCCACGCGGGCGGGGCCCGAGAGGCGCGACAGGCTCGACACCGGACATATGCTGCTCGAGCAGTTGAATCTTACGCTGTCCGCCACGATCGCGCCGGAGCGAAAGCTGCTCTCGCTGAACCAGGGATACTGCATCAACCGCTTCGGCGAGGTCTCGCTCCAGAATATTTCAGGCGATATCGCGCTGCGTGATTCCTCGGTATCGTTGGAAGGGCTCTCCGTGCAGACCGGACGCAGTTCATTTCTCATCAGCGCATCCGTGAAGGGGGCCGATGTACTGGGTCCCCTCGATACCGAAGTGCTGCGCGCGATGCGGATGGACGTGAGTCTCTCCGCGCTCGCGGTGGACGTTCGCGATCTGCAGTACTTCCTGCCGTCGCTCGATTTTCTCGGCGGCAGCGCGGCTCTCGATGTCGAGGCGGAGGGAACGCTCGACGATCTCCGCATAGAAGGACTCCAGCTCGACGCATTGGAGAGCAGCCTCGAGTTCAGCGGCAGGCTGCGCAACATCCTCGACGGCACCGGGATGACCATCGACGTCAGTTCCGGGAAGACCGTCATCAGGGGTGCGGATGTGCCGCTCATCATTCCCGGCATCCCGATCCCGGACGTCTCCGGGCTCGGCACGGCCCGTTTCTCGAAGCTGAGTTTCACCGGGCAGCCGCTGCGATTTTCCGCCGCCATGGACATGGAGAGCGACGCCGGCAGTGCGGCCGGGAGCATCATGCTCGATGTACGCGGCGAGGAACTCGTTTATGACGGTTCGGTGCGCACGCAGGGCATCGACCTGAGCAAGGTGCTCAACAATCCGCAGCTGCACAGCGATCTGAATCTCCAGGCGTCGATAAAGGGGCGCGGCACCCAGATCGGCCGCATGAACGCGATCCTGAACCTCCAGGCCGATTCGACGCGCTTCGAACGCTACGTCGCGAATACCTTCTCGGTATCGGCGGTCATCGGAAGCGACAGCCTGACCTTCGATCTGCGCACCGCGATGGGTGCGAGCACCCTCGCCATGCAGGGAGGGATGAGCTTTCTTCCCGACAGCATCACCGGCTTCCGCCTGAACGCCGAGACGAAAAAGCTGGACCTTGCGAAAGTGCTCGATGACGACGGGATGGACAGCGATCTGACACTCACCCTGCGCGCGAATGGCGACGGGCTGGATCTTTCCACCATGTCAGGCGATATGCAGATCGTCTTCGCGCCTTCCCGCCTCAGGGATATCACCATCGACAGCGACACCTTCCGGCTCCAGCTGCGGCAGCGCGTCGGCGAGCCGGAACAGCTGCTGCTGCAGTCGCAGTATGCGGATGCCCGTATGACGGGACGCTTCGATATTCCGCGCTTCGGGAACTATCTCGTGCGGCAGATGGACTCGCTCACCACGGCTCTCGACGCATATGCACTGAGGTCCGACAGCAGCACACTTGTCGCGCAGGAAGGGCGGCCTGTCACCATGTCGGCGCGCGGCCGGGCACGGGCCACCGGCGGACGGACGGAGCGGTCCATCGCATCCGCCTCCCCCGTGCACCGCGGCAAGGGGACTGCCGAGGATACAGCCGATTTCATGGACTTGCGCTACAATCTCACGCTCAAAAATCCCGACCGCATCGCCCGGTTCTTCGACGCATCCACGTTTCTCGTGCGCGGCACCTGGCAGGGAAGCATCGCGGGCGGCTACAACGGATTCGACATCGGGGGAGAAATCGCATTGAGCGATTTCTATTATGTGGACAGCGCCCGAACCTGGCTCGCCGCGGGTCTGCGCTGTACCTACGACCTGCGGAACTTGCGGCTGGAACGACCGCTTGAACAGCTCCGGATGAGCACGCGCCTCTCCGCCGCCGACATGAGCGTAGGCGGGCTGCAGTTGAGCCGTACACAGGTGCAGCTGGATTGGAGTGAGAATGCGCCCGCGCTGCGCGTGCGGAGCATGATCGACACGCTTGCCCAGCTCGACCTGCAGGCCGCCGCGCGCTATGAGAATCACGGATTCGATGTGACGGCTTCCCGCCTGCAGCTGATTTACCGGGGCGAGAGCTGGGAGAACCGGGACGAGATCAGCCTGCGCTTCGACACGAGCGGCATCGACGTCCGACAATTCGATCTCGCGCACGGCGGGAACCGTCTCTCGCTGACGGGCAGACGGTCCGGCGATGGCGCCAATAACTTCACGATCTATGCCGACAGTCTCGACATCGCCGTCGTGGAATACATGTTGAACGGTGACGCGGCAGCACTCGAGGGGCAGAGTTTCGGCGGCACGGGTTTCGTGGAGGCGCAGATCAGTGGTTCCGATGCGGCGCCGCTGCTCGCGGCGAACGTGTTCATCGACAGCCTGAGCTACCGCGGCGCGCACTTCGGAAAAATGGAACTCGAGGGCCGGTACAACGACCGCAGCGTGGAGGTGTATTCGGAGCTGACATACGAGACCTCCGAAGGAAAGGATGAGAAGGTGTTTTTCGTTTCGGGAAGCATTCCCGTCGCGATCGGCGAGACGGATGAGATCACGGAAGAACTTTCCGCAAATCTCCGCCTGCAGATGCGCGACTTCCCGCTCACCTTGATCGAGGAGTTTCTGGGTCTGTTTTCTCCGCTAACCGGGACGGCGAGCGCCGACATCGCGATCTCGGGAACCGCGGGAGATCCGTCGTTCAACGGCTATCTCACCCTGTCCGATGCGCGGGGCCGCTTCATCTTCAACAACATGGAATACGACCTCGGGCTGCGGGTCGAGGCGATCGACAGGGACATCCGGATCGTCGATCTCTCGATCGCAAACCAGCCGTCGGACTGGACGGCAGGCCGGATGACCGCGAGCGGATCGGTGAGCACGCAGGCATTCTCCATCAACGAGTTCGACCTGTCGGTCAACGGGCGCCTGAAGGTGCTCAAGTTCGCTTCACGTTCAGCCATCCGCTCGCTGTACGGGGATTTGTACATTTCCACCGGCGAGCAGGGACTGAGTTACCGCGGACGTCTCGATCGCTCGATGCTGCTCGGGGAGATCGTCGTCGAGCAGGGCAACCTCATTTTTCCGCTCGAACTCTCCGAGGGTGCGGTCAACAAGTATGCCGACATCACCTATGTCACGGTCGACGATACGACGAAACAGCGGACGAGTTCGCTCTCCGCGAGCCGCTTCGCCAGGCTCTCGGCGGCCTCCTCCGAAGCGCTGGATCAGGGGCATGTGCCGGAGCGGTCGATACTCGACGGTCTGACTTTCGACCTAACGCTCCGCACCAGCGGCCGGCTGCGTCTCGAGATTCCCTTCTCGCTGCTGCAGGAGAAATTGAACGCGCAGCTCGACTTGAATGACCTGAAGGTGAATAATTGGGGCGGTAACGGGATGAAATTCGTCGGCGAGGTGACGCTCGGTCAGGATTCCTATTACATCTTTCTCGGCAAGCGCATGAGCGCCACGGGCTCCCTCCGGTTTACACGCGATCCGATGAATCCCGATCTCGATCTGACGGCGGTCTACTCCGATTATTACGTCGATCCGCGTACGCAGGTGCGGCGGCCGGTCTACGTCACGGTACGCATCACGGGCACGAAGCAGGTGCCGGTGCTCGGCTACGACATGCGCTGGGACGAGCAGAACGGAGAGCCGGTCACGTCGGCCGGCGAGGTGCAGTCCGACGCCTTTTCCTTTCTCCTATTCGGCATGTTCACGAAGGACATCGGCGGCAGCGGCGGCGATCGCAGCACACTCATGGACAAGTCGCAGGAACTTCTGACCCAGCAGGTCACCTCATCGCTCGCATCCAGCGCGGCCACAGAATTCCTCTCGCGGGCGGGATTGCAGGACTATATCAAGCGCGTGGACTTCGCAGGGCTGGGATCCGAGGAATCGAGGGTCAAGCTCACCAGCGAGATCGGACGCGCCATCATCACCTACGATGGGAAAATCAACGATCTCGAGAGTTCGAACGTATCGGTGGAATTCCCGCTCAGCAAGGTGCTGGGCATCCCCTGGACGAATCTGCTCGTGCAGATCTCGCGCAAAACCCTCAACGAATCCTACGAGAGCACCACGCAATCGCAGGAATATTCGGTCTGGGAACTCAAAATCCTTCAACGCTTCGCATTCTGAATTGAAAAACACACTCCGCGACCGCATTCACACCTTTCTCCTCGCGAAGGAAGGAAGGGCGTACAAAACCAAGGAACTCGCCCGGGAACTCGATCTCCCCAAACAGGGCGAGCAGTACCAGCAGCTCAAGGAAATGCTGCGCGTGCTGCAGCAGGAGGGGCTGATCGTCCGCCTGAAGAACAGCCGCTGGATGACGCCTCAGGCGGAAGAAGTGAAGAGGGAAGCGGCGGAGCGCACCGTCGTGGGTTCCTTCAAGGAATTCCGCCGCCTCTGTTATGTCGAGGCCGACGACCGTGAGATCGAGGGCGACATCGCCATTTCGCGAAACGCCGTCGCGGGTGCGGAGGACGGAGACAAGGTCGTCGTCCGACTGCTGCCCATGCGCGGCAGGAGTGCGGGGCTCGAAGGCGAGGTCATCGAGGTGCTCGGCAAGCGGGGCCGCGCCGACGTGGAGATGCTCGCTCTGGCCCGGCGCTTCGGCCTCAGTCTCGATTTTCCCGAGGATGTGGACGAACAGGCATTCGCCATTCCCGCCGCGCTCGGCGCCGAGGATCTCACGGACAGGATGGATCTGCGCGAACTGGAATGCTTCACCATCGATCCCGAGGACGCGAAGGACTTCGACGACGCGGTGTCCGTCGCCATGGACGGCGAGGGGAACTGCCTGCTCGGCGTGCATATCGCGGATGTGAGCCATTACGTGCGCGAGGGCACGCCGCTCGATCGCGAGGCATTGCGGCGGGGCACGAGCGTGTACCTCGTCGACGGTGTGTTCCCGATGCTGCCGGAGAGGCTCTCCAATCACATGTGCAGCCTGAAGGAAGGCAAGGACCGCCTGACGTTCAGCATCATCATGACAGTCACTCCGCGGGGCGTGGTGAAGGAACACGTATTGGCGAAATCCGTCATCCGTTCGCGCAAGCGTTTTTCGTACGAAGAGGTGCAGGACATACTCGACCGCGGCGAGGGACCGCATTGCGAGTCGCTGCAGACGATGGAGCGGCTCGCGGGCGTACTCATGAAAAAGCGTTTCCGTGAGGGGTCGGTGGATTTCGGCGTGCCCGAGGTGAAGTTCGTGCTCGACGCAACGGGGTATCCGGTGGACATCGTGCCGAAGAAGAGACTCATGAGCATGCGGGTGATCGAGGAGTTCATGCTGCTGGCGAACCGTACAGTGGCGCAGAAGGTGGCGCGCGGCGACGGCGGCCCACGGCCGTTCATCTTCCGCGTGCACGATCTGCCCGATCCGGAGAAGTCGCGCGAGCTCGTGGAATTCCTGCGGCATCTCGGCATCAAGACGCAGCTCGACCCGACCTCGTCGAAGTCCTTCCAGCACATGCTCGAGGCCGTCCGGGGTCGTCCGGAGGAGGACGTCGTCCAGGACGTCACGATCCGCTCGATGGCCAAGGCCGTGTACAGCGAACAGAATATCGGACATTTCGGTCTTGGATTTCAGTACTACACGCATTTCACCTCGCCGATACGCCGCTACCCCGACCTGATCGTGCACCGGATTCTCCATCAGTACTTCGGGGGCGGAGGGGGACGCGGGCCCTCGCTCAAGCGACTCGGCGACATCGCACGGCAGAGCTCGATACGTGAACGTCTCGCGGTCGAGGCCGAGCGGGAATCGATCAAGATCAAGCAGGTCGAGTACATGAAACGTCACGAGGGGGACGAATTCGATGCCGTCATCAGCGGAGTCACGCGTTACGGGCTTTACGTGGAGATCTATCCGACGCTGGTGGAGGGCCTTGTGCACGTCCGCAGCCTGGATGATTATTTCGACTACGACAAAGCGCATATGCAGCTGGTCGGGCAGCGCAGCGGGACCTGTTACCGGCTCGGCGATCGCGTGCGTGTGCGGGTTGAGCGCGTCGACAGCATCGAGCTGCAGATCGATTTCTCCCTCATAGACGAAAACGGTGCGCCTGCAGGTTCCGACGGCGGAACGGATTCCGGGGTGTACGGCATCCGCCAGGGACGGACGAGGGGCAGCGGCGACAGCGGTGTCGGCAGAAGCGGTGTCGGCAGAAGCGGTGTCGGCAGAAGCGGCGGCGGCAGAAGCGGTGTCGGCAGAAGCGGCGGCGGCAGAAACGGAGGGGGCAGAAGCGGCGGCGGCAGAAGCGGAGGGGACAGAAGCGGAGGCGGCAGAAGCGGAGGGGGCAGAAACGGCGACAGCGGAGGGGGCAGAAGCGGAGGGAGGAGGCGAGGTGGGAGCGGGAAGAGCCCCGGCGGGAGGAAGCGATGACCGACCCGGATCTGCGTCTGGCAGCGGTTCTCGGCAACACGACCTGCCGGCTCGCTCTCATGCAGGGATTCGAAGTACGAGGTGTGCTGGTGATGCCGAACGCCGACCTGCGGGATCCGTTGGCCGCTGCACGGATCGGGGAATTTTGCGCGCGTGGCATCGATGGAGGGATCGCAGACAGCGATACAGCCGGCAGTGCGATGGATTTCGCGGAAGCGCACATCATCGAAGCTGGTATCTGTTCCGTGGTTCCACCCCTGCTGCCTGTGCTGGACGAAATTCTGCGTGAAGCCGGCATCGCGCGCAGGCGGGCCGTGACGCCGGCGCTATCATCGTTCTTTCCGTCCGTCTATCGGAGCATGAACACGCTCGGGGCCGACCGGTACTGCGGGGCGCTCGCGGCGCGGCAGGACTACGGTTCTCCCGTGATCGTCGCGGACTGCGGAACCGCGACGACGGTGAATGTCGTCGACCGCGACGGCGTGTTTCTCGGCGGCGCAATAGCGCCGGGGATAGAGACAGCGCTGCGCGCGCTGCACGAGCGCACGGCGCAGCTCCCCGCGACAGCCGCCACGGGTGCGCCCGCCCGCGCAGACGCCGCCACGGGTGCGCCCGCCCGCGCAGACGCCGCCACGGGTGCGCCCGCCCGCG
>CAZWNO010000062.1:0-578 GCA_964635845.1 uncultured Chromatiales bacterium | reverse complement strand
CAGACGCGACCGCCCGCGCAGACGCGGCCGCTGGGGCAGACGCGGCCGCGGTGCCGCCGCTGATCGGGGCGGACACGGCCGGGAGCATGCGCGCTGGCGCGGTGCACTTCACGCGGTACGCCGTGGAAGGCATGGTGCGCGCGATAAAAAAGCAAACCGGAGATGATACTCCGTTGATTGTGACCGGCGGCAACGCCCCGATTTTACTGGGCGCGGGGCTGCACTGCGCGCCGCAGGAGCACGACGAACATTTATTGTTCCGTGGCGTCATTTACCACTTGCTTTTCACCCCTTGAGCTGAGTATATTTATGTCCCCTCTGAATGCGAGCATTTGTTCGGGGCGCGAAAAGAAAGCGAAAAAAAATCCGAACAAATGCTTGACAAAGAGGAAAGAAAGTCGTAACATTGTAGACCGTTTTAGAGACGGTCGCCGCGAAAGCGGCGAGTTCTTTGAAAAGAGCAAGTGCATAGTCAGTGAATTTGAGTGACACAATTCAACTCGAAATTGTGAATACGAAAATATTTACAACGGAGAGTTTGATCCTGGCTCAGGACGAACGCTGGCGGCGTGCTTAAC
>CAZWNO010000061.1:0-23988 GCA_964635845.1 uncultured Chromatiales bacterium | reverse complement strand
CGGCATCCCATGTTCGGTCCAGGCGCGGTGATGGCGGGACTCCCCGGTGTCGTCCTCGCGGTTCTCATCGTCCCTCCCTCCATCGCACTCATCGAGAAACGGCATCCCCGACTTGCCGTCGCACGTACGGAGGTGAAGTGACCACGGCAACGCGGCTCGAAAAACAGATATTCTTCGATGAAATTGTCCCGAACTGGATCCGCGACACCGAGGTCCGCACCGCGCGTCTTGAGGAGATATTCCTGCGGTACGCGCTCCCGCTCGATGGTCCCCTGCTCGACATCGGCGGTGGTGCGGGAATTCTCCTCCCCCTTCTCCGCCGCTTCGGGGATCCCGCGACGACGATCGTCGAACTCGAAATCGCGATGGAGATGCTCCGCATGGGCCGCCGTCTGCACGGGCTACTGCCGGGTCTTTCCTTTCTCCAGGCGGATGGGCATCGCCTGCCGTTTGCCTCCGCGAGTTTCGGCAGCATACACTGCTTCAGTGTCTTCCCGCATCTCGACGATCGCATCAGGGCGCTCGCGGAATTCCGGCGCTGCCTTCGCCCCGGCGGAGGGCTTTGCATCATGCACCTCATGGGACATGAACAGCTCAACGCACTGCACCATGACGCCGGCCGCGTCGTTGAACGCGATATCCTTCCCCCCGTCGACGCGCTGTCACGTATCATGACCGAAGCCGGTTACGCCGTGACCTTCGCCGAGGAACGCCCCGACTTCTATCTCCTCACCGCCCGGACGCAAGGCTGAATCGTACACCATATCTTCTCTGTCCGTCGCACCGCATATCGGCGACGGAGGATGAGCCGCCGTGTTCATCCTCCGTCGCACATTCCATCCTGATTACTTGAAGTGAAACAGACTCGAGCGGATCTTCGCTGCATATGCTATATTCCTGCGAGGAGTATCATGAACCGCTTCGCCACAGAACGATTGCATATCCGGCCTCTCCAGCTCTCCGACAGCGCGGACGTATTCGCATATCGATCTGATCCCGAGGTCGTGCGCTATCAGATGTGGCGGCCCGCGTCGGAGCGCGAGGTCGTGCGCTTCATCCGCGAACTCCGCGGACTCGCCCCGGGAATGCCCGGCATCTGGTTTCAGTTCGCCATGATCGAACACGAGAGCGGAGCGCTTGTCGGCGACTGCGGCGTACATGTTCCGCTGGACGATCCGGACAGCGTCGAGCTGGGAATGACGCTGCGCGCCGATGCCCAGGGCAAGGGCTATGCGACCGAGGCGCTGCACGCTCTCATCGGCTTCTGCTTTCTGACTCTGCACATGCACCGCATCATCGCACGGACACACCCTGACAACAGCCCGTCAATCGCGCTCATCCGCCGCTGCCATTTCACTTCGCTGCCCGCCCTGTCGAAGGATTCCGAACTCGTGTTCGAACTCCGGTACAAGGACTGGCGTACGCGCGGGCAGGCACGCGCGGGTGGATGAACCTCCGGGCATGCCCTCCATCAGTCGCGGATCACTTCTTCAGGGAAATCCTGTTTTTCCGGGATTCGCGATAATCGCGCCAAATGCGGGTGGATTGATCCTCGCCCCGAGAACGCGCCTCCCCTCCGACCTCGTCGAACGTGCGTGTCACCCCCGGACCCTGCGGCAGGTACAGGTAATCCATTTCATCGAGCGATCCCGCGCGCACCCGTTCCCGCGCGTACTGATAGCCGAACTGCAGCGCCTGCCGCAGAAGGAAACGCGCGAGCATCTCCGGCAGTCCTACCTCGCCACCCTCGCTGAGCGACAGTTGCATGTGGAACATCGCGATGCGCGCATCCGCGATAACGGACCGATCCATCTCATTTTCAATCGCGAGATCGATCTCCGCCCTCAACTGATCATGCGATAGGATGCTGTCACACCGTTCACGCGCGCGCAGCTCGTAGTCGCGGAAGCCGGTAAGCACGAACGCACCGCCGGGATCCAGGAAAAGGTCTCGCCCGACGGACTCCTGCCGCGAGGATTGCACCTCCGCATCCAGCGCCGTTCGCTGCGGGATCCGGCGCTCCTGCACCGGATGTTCCTGCGCCACGCAATCCCGTGGCGCGGTTGACAATGCGAGCAGCATCAATATGTGCAAGGCGAATCGCAACGCGATGGCTCCTCGGCCTCGACGGATTATCTCACGATGGTCAGATTCATGCGGCGCAGCACCCGCACGCCGTCGGCGATGAACACGACATAGCTGCCGGGCTGCAGTCCTGCCGTGGAAATTTCTTCCGAATAATTCCCGCCGTTCATCTCGCGCTCCGCGCCGCGGCGCACGCGCTCGCCCAGGAGATTGTAGATCTCGTAATGCACGGCCGCCGCCGTGGGCATTTCATAGCGAAGCGTGAAGCGATCGGTCGCGGGATTGGGGTAGAGATCGAATCCCTCGGCAGGCGCGGCAGGCTGTTCGACACCGACGAGATTCGTGTAGCGGAATGAGTATTTCGCGAATTTTCCGAAATCGGGATTGAGGCTTTCCCAAAGGCTGCCTCCGACGATGCGAATCTGGAAGTATCCGGTGCCGTCGTTGTTGGCCCACCAGGAGATGCCGTCCTCGCCTGTGTCGAACAGTGTCAGCGTGTAGCATCCGGGCAGCAGGTCCAGCGTATCGATATGCAGCGTGTTGGCGGCGAAGCTGCTGCGGCTGAGAACGAGCATACCGTCGCCGTCGCGCAGCTCCCAGCGATTCTCCTGCGGCGCGCTGTTCGTGCGGAAGCGGAAAATCAGCGCGTCATCGTACACCGGCGTGGGAATGAACGAGGAGAACTGCGCGTCGTTCGGGGGATACTCGTCCGTCCCGCCACTGGGATTGCTGACGCGCACATCGAAAATATTCGCGGCGCCCCATGCGTCCCAGGCGAATGCCGGCAGGTCGACGGTCTCCTTCTCGAGAAAGCCCAGGCGCCCCGTCCAGTGGTAGGTTTCGCTCGCTCCGCCGCGCAGGCCGTAGATGATATCGCAGCTGGTCATTTCCGTCGCGCCGCGGTTCTGGATCACGACGCGCGGCTGACCGCAGGAGGGATTGAAACGGCGGTTCATCTCGTAGTCGCTGGGCGCGATGATCGACTCCACGGCGGCATCGACCTGGTGGTTCGGCGCACCGTAAGCGACGAGCTGCGATTCCATGACGTAGTTTCCGAATTCGTCGTAGTCGGAATCGTAATCCAGTGTGACCGTGCTGCCTGTGATGAAGGGAGTGAGCTCGAATTCCTGCGTCTTCCCTTCCATGCCAGGACACCAGCCCGCGCGCGCATAGATCCATGTGCCGCCCTGCGGATGCAGCGGATTGGTCGAGCATTCCTGGATGATCTGCCAGTTCCAGCGCTCGCGGTCGTCGACCTTCACGGAGTGTATTTTCGGACAAAACTCCGCGCAATTGGTGGCGTTGTCGAACTGATGCCCCGTCACGGTCGTGCGCAGCTTGAACATCGACGCATCGGGATCGAGATCGACCGTGCGCGGCGGCACGCTCGCATCGAAGGTCCTCAGCGCGAAGTCGCCCTGCCACATGTTGCGCACGCTCCTGACGTCGCGCGGCGGCGTGCCTTCGATGAAGGCGAATTTCATGTCGAGCAGCTCCTGGAAATTCCCCGCGCTCAGATGCACGGAGTCTTTCAGCAGCGGCAGGAAATCAGTCACATCGTAGATCCATGTCCATCCCTCGCCGAGACTCAGGTTGATGCCGTAGGGCGTGATGAAGCGTCCGAGTTCGTAGCGGTTCAGGATTTCGTAGGGATTCTGGTAGTAGAAATGGTCCGCGCGGCGAAGCCATGCGTCGGCCGGGACGGCGGTCGAATCCACGGCATTCCCATCCTGGTCGAAGACGTAGGTCGAGTAGGTCGGCCACACATACATCGTGTCCGTCGGGATGTTCGCGCGCGAGGTGTCGCCGTAGAGCACGACCATCAGTCCGGCTTTCTCCATGGTGTCGACGGCGAGCGTCTGCTCGACGTGCGAGGTGAAACTGCCCTGCTCGAAGACGACGTTCGGACGCGCGGCGAGCGGCTGGAATCCGCGTGCGCGGCGGCCTTTCCAGCTCTGCCGCTGCGGGTACAGCATGCGGCCGTCGTGCGCGCCCTTGCTGTCGTACGCGACCGCACCGCTGCCCTCGTCGAAGCTCCATGCGGAGATGAGTTCGCCGAACAGCGGATCGCTGGCATCGACGCGCGCCTGCATGCGTTCGCGCACCTGCTCCTCCGTGAGCGCGCTCCGCCACACACGCACTTCGTCCATGAGACCGTTGAAGTAACTGCTTCCCGACGAGGCGATTTCGAAATGCGCATTGTTGCCCGAGGTGAACGCGGGGATGGTTCCGCTGAACACGAGCGGCTGCTTCTCGCCGTTGAGATACAGCAGCAGACGTCCCTCCTGCGTGTTGACCGTCCCATCATAGACCATCGCGACATGCGTCCAGGTGTTGGTGCCAATCGGCCTGTTGTTGCTGCGGCCGTATGAATTCTCCCCGTTGCCGACGAGGCAGTAAATGTCGCTCTTCCCCGACTCCGGCGGATTGAGCTGAATCCCGATGCGGTTCTCGTTGGCCGCGGACTTCATGACGATGTTCGTCCAGTTCTGCAGGGAGGCGGGATTGAACCAGGCCTCGAGGGTGAACGCCTGCGTGTCGTTGAGTTCGGCCAGGGGTCCGCAGTCAACGTAGCTGCGCGGCTGGAAAAAGAGCAATTCATCCGTATCCATGCTCGTGAACATGTTCGGTTCGGCCGTGGCGTCGCCGAGCAGGGTGAAGCCGCTGCCGTCGATGCGGTCGACGCTGAACTCGGCGAGGATGTCGCCCGCCCAGTAGGTGAACGGATCGGTGAAATGGATGGTGTTCCAGCTGTTCGGCGTCAGCGTGATCGCAGCATCGAACACGGTCAGGAAGCCCGTCTCGCGCAGTGGTATTGTGTGCTCCCATCCGCTGCCCGTGTACCGGCGCAGCCGGATGGTGAGCCGGTGCAGCCCCCCGTCGATATCTCCGACCTGGAAGCGCATCGCCGTGATGTTCTCCGCGGTCACTCCCGCGGCGGTGAGTTCCTCGCTCGTCCAGATGATGTAACTTCGGAAATCCCGACGCGCCGAGATGGGCGCGATTTCCAGGTCCAGCGCGCCGGCTCCGATGCTCCTCTCCGCCAGCGACGCGGTGTCGTCGTAAACGATGCGCTTTTCGATGCGCGGGAGATACGTGTACGATGGCGACAGCATGTAGCCCAGCGAGTCGGGCGTCGCGCCGAACACGATATAGTTCGGATGCTTCACCTGCGTCGAGTCGTAGCGCCCCGTATGTTCATACAGCCTGGTGTAGGTCAGATAATCCCACTCACCGCAGGCCGGATTCTGAGAGGGATCGCACTTGAGCTTGTAGTACATGAGCACGCGTTCCCATTGCTTCTCCGCCGTGGGGAAAAAGAACTTTCCTTCCCGGGGCGCACCCCAGCCGGGATTCAACGGTGAATCCCAGGTAAAGGTCTGAACGACCAGCGTATCGCCCGGTCCGGCCGCGGCACTGCCTGTGAGAACGAAAAGACATGCAAGAAACATCGGGATGAAGGAGCGGAGAACTCTCATGGGGCGATCTTCGGATGGTATGACAAACCGGTTGAGGGAGAAAGCAATCGACGGAAGTGAAATATAACATATTCGCGGCGACTCCGTGAATGCCTGCAGCGGAATTCGATCTTCGCGGTTCTCACTTCCATGATCGGCGAGCAGTACCGTGGAAGCGGATTTCACTCACTGCACGATCGAGCATCCGACTCCACATCCGCGGTCAATCCCATTGATCGTCCCTTCCAATTCGGCTTACCCGATCACGTTCGAATTCCGAACAACCCGACATCGGTCACGTAGGGAATTCGTACACTACAAATTCTGTCGCTGCGACAAATAGGGATTTTGGGCCATATTCGGCAGTCGAAATCACTGGCATACTTGTTGCATATATAGGGATCGGCAGGATCGAATCTGCCCTGAAAAAACGACTGCTCTGACCCAAAGAATATGCGACGTAGTCTTGTCGCATAAACTCCCACCTCCCCTATACCACTCATCACTATCAGGCGAACAGGCTCGGAGTCATCCGAGCCTGCTATTTTTTAATGACTTGGGATAAAAAAGCCGTCCAGTGAGGACGGCTTCCATGGAAAAAAGAATTTCGGATTGTCAAATCCAGGACAGTAGTTCCTGGTGATCGCCGTTGACAGTGAAGGGCAGATTGAGGATGGGGATGGTTGTCGATGCGCTCTCCTGCACGACGCGGACCATGGTATTGGGATTGTCGGAGAGCCAGATATTGACCTTGACCTTCAGTTCGACACTGCCGAGCAAATTGAACGTCGCGGTCACGCTGGACTTCCACGTCGTGATCTGCTGATTGTTCGCGGTGATTTTCTCTTCACGGGCCTCGTACTTTCCGGTGAGCTTGGCTGTGACGGGTACAGGCTGACCGTTGATGGTGAAATTCATGAGAGTACCGGTTTCCGGGCCGATCGGCCACTCATAGCCGGGATCGACCACGACGCCGTTATCGTCATAGTAGCGCGCGATGACGTCCCAGGTTTCCGCGGGAATGGTCGGGACACCGACTGTGCCGAGCGGCATGACGAGGGCGATGAACTTCTGCAGCGTCTGGTATATGAATCCATACGCCATGACTTCTTCCGTGTAGGAGGTTCCGTTCGGGCGCGTGAGGGTTTCGGTACGGATGATGAGCGTGTCGCGGAGGGTGGTCGAGCGATCCTTCCCGATACGGAAGAACCAGTCGTTGTACTGGAGAATCGATCCCACGCCCTTGTTGAATTCGACGTCGTATTTCCGCTTCGTGCTATCGATCTTCTGTTGATTCTGATCGAGGTCCCAGCGGTCGTATTCGAACTGATCGCCGGCATGCAGGCGGATATCGATTTGCTGCGTACCCTTGTTGGGGTCCGCCGGATTGTCGTCATCGTCGCCGCAGCCCGGCAGGACGACCAGCATTGGAAGCGCGACGAGGAACAGCGGCATCAACCAGCGTTTCATCATGGCGGGATAACTCCTGATCTGTGGTGTGTGAAACGGACGCTTGAATTCAAAGAAAAAATATACGAAAAAAGGGATGTCGAAACGACATCCCTTGCACAGTCGGGGAGGGGGAAAATGTGTATCCCGGCGAACCGCGGGATCCTGGTGAACTGCGGGATCCCGGCGAACTGCGGGATCTCAGCCCTGCGGGTACACGCTGATCTGCTTGCGATCCTTGCCGACGCGTTCAAAGGTGACGGTGCCGTCGACGAGCGCGAACAGCGTGTCGTCGTTTCCACGCTTGACGTTGTTGCCGGGATGAAATTTCGTGCCACGCTGACGGACGAGGATGGATCCCGCCGTCACGAGTTCGCCGCCGAAAGCCTTGACACCCAGATACTGGGGATTGCTGTCGCGGCCGTTGCGGGAGCTGCCGAGTCCTTTTTTATGAGCCATGCGTCACTCCAGTCAGAATTATTTTTCGATGCTTTCGATTTCGATGCGTGTCAGCTGCTGGCGATGGCCATTGAGCTTGCGATACCCTTTACGGCGCTTTTTCTTGAAGACGAGCACTTTCTCGTCCTTCATGTGCTCGAGCACTGTTGCGGTCACTTTCGCCGTCTCCACCGCGGGCGCGCCGACGAGCACACCGTTGTCATCCGCATAAAGCTTGACGTCGGAGAACTGGACCTTGCTGCCCACTTCGGACTCGAGGAGCGGCACGTAGAGCTGCTGCGCGGTGGTTACCTTGAACTGCTTCCCGCTGATGTTGACGATCGCGTACATTCCTATTCCTTATGAGAAGTCATATTCTTCACTCTTCAAGAATATGAAATGTAGAAAATTCCACAATCACAGTCAAGTGCCTCGTTCATGCGGTCGTATTTTCAGGGCTGACGCATGACCACGGTCCGGAAACTCCCCGCGATCGGCACCGGCGGCGGCGAACATTATTCCCGCGGTTCCCGCGGGAGGCGTCAGACATTGCCGGCTCCCCGGCAGGCTCCGGAATCCGTTGTGCTCTCCCAACTGCCTTGTACACCCCTTCCCTATCAGCTATATTTCTTTCCGTGAACATGAACTCGTGTCCCCTGGAATTCACCGCATGCAAATCCCTCCTGGCGCCGCCGCGCGGCGGCTTTCTTCATGCAGCCGGGCAGTGAGGCTGCAGCTCCATCGGCATCATCCACTATGGCAACACGCATGACCGCACGTTTGATCGATATCAGCAGCTTCGTTTCTTTTCGCACGATTGCACTCTTCGCCGCGGTGTTCGCGGCACTGGCGGGCTGCGCGGCGCCACCAGCCATCGACACGTCGAAGCCCGTCGATCCACGGGAGGTCATGCGTCTCGTCGAGCAGCGCAATCGCCAGGTACTCGCGCTCAGGGGATCCGGTAAGATATCGGTCGAATCGCCCGAGTTCTCCGGCGGCGGAACGATCCAGGTCGGCATCCTCAAGCCGGACAGCCTGCAGCTGGAAATCAACGGTCCCTTCGGCGTCACCGTCGCGCGCGGACTGGTCACCGAACAGCATTTTCAATTCTATAACGGCTACGACAACACGATCACCGAGGGCGCCACGACTCCGCAAAACCTGCGCCGCGTGCTGCGATTCCCGATCGCGTTCGCCGAAGTGCAGGATATCCTCACGGGTACGCTCGGTTTCGCGTCGGCGCCCGTCGACGCAGCTCCCGCGGGCGTGATGAAGGATGACGGCTATGTCCTCACCTGGGAGACGGAGGGACAATCGCTCGAGTACACGGTCGATCTCGCCACGCTCGCCGTGCGGCGTTTCGTCCGCCGCGGCGACGAGGGTGAGATCCTCGAGGAAATTCTCTTCCGCGATTTCCGGCGCAAGGGCGATCTCGAACTGCCGCAGCTCGTGAGCGTCACCCGTCCCGTCGATGAGGAAAATCTCACGATCGCCTATGAGCGCATGACGGTCAACGATCTGCCGATGGAATTTACTTTCTCATATCCGAAGTCTGCCAGGCGCATTACGTATCAATGACAGAATGACAAGATGACATTATGACAAGATAGCCATCTTGTCATCTTTCCATCTTTCCATCTTGTCATCTTGTCATCTTGTCATCTTTCCATCTTTCCATCAATTAATCTATCCATCTTATCACCCCCGCTCCCCTCAACTTTCCCGTGAACCAACCTTCCTAACCTCAACGCTTTCATTGGTTTTCGCTTGCCGAATCCGTAAGTTTTTGTTATGCGGACGAACCTCAGGCATGCATGAACAGCGGGCGGCGGGATATTGGAATCACGATGCTCATCGCCGTCATGCTCTTCAGTGCGGGATTGGTGGAGCCGCTGCAAGCGCAGAAGAAAAAAAAGAAAGCGACGCCGACTGTCACGGCGAAACAGAAAGAGTTGGAGGGACTGCGCCAACAGATCCGGAGATACGAGGATCGCATACAGGAAAGCCAGAAACGTGAGCGCAGTACGCTGACCCGTCTCGACGACTACGACCGGCAGACCACGCTCATCCGGTCGCTGGTTTCGCGCCTGACCGAGGACATTGCGGAGAATCAAAAGGAAATCGCGATCGCGCAGCTCAATCTCGCCACGGCGGAGAACGAACTGCGGAAACTGAAACGGGAATTCGCGCGCATCATCGTCGGCATGTACAAGCGCGGCCGCACGCACGACACGGAACTTCTGCTCTCGTCGCAGAACGTCAACGAAATGTTCATCCGGTCGAAATACCTCAAGGCCTACTCGGAGCGGCAGCGGCGGCAGGCGGAGGAGATCCGAAAAAGAAAAAGGGAGATTGAACTCCAGAAAATGATGCTCGAGGAAAAGCTGCGGGAGCAGCAGCTCTCCATCCACGAGAAGCGCAGCGAGGAGGGCGTTCTCCGGCGGAGGGTGACCGAGCAGCGCGGTTTGCTGGAGAAGGTGCGGCAGGACAAGCAGTCCTACGAAACCCAACTCCGCCGCAAACAAGCCGCGGCGCGGAAAATCGAGCGCCTGATCTCCGATCTGATCGAGCGCGAACGCGTGAAGCTCGAATCCGCGCGTCGGGCGAAGGCGAAGAAGGAGGGCAAGCCCGAGCCCGCTCCGCTTCCGAGCGTCCCCATATCGAACACGAAATTCGGCAGGCTGCGGGGACGCCTGCCCTGGCCCGTGGCGCAGGGCGCGGTGGTGGAGTCATTCGGAGAGCACATCAATCCGCGTCTGGGCACGGTCACGCTCAATAACGGGATCGATATCGCCGTTCCCGAAGGCTCGCAGGTACGCTGCGTCGCCGACGGCACCGTCACCGTGATCAGCTTCATCGCGGGTGTCGGCAACCTGCTCATCATCAGTCACGACGACGGCTTCATGACCGTCTATGCGCATCTGTCGGAAATACTCGTCCGGAGGGATAAGAAGGTGATCGCGGGACAGGTCATCGCCCGCTCCGGCGAGGGTGTCTCCGGTCCCCGCCTGCATTTCGAATTGTGGTACAAGCGTCTCAAGCAGGACCCGCTGCACTGGCTGACGAAGCGTTGAGCGCGATACCGCCGTTCGAGGCGGGGAGGCGCGTGCCCGGCACCGGCTGCCTCAGCGCATGTGGTTGCCGGTGATGTAGTCCTTCAGATACCGGATGGTCACCGCCTTCTCGTCATGCTGGGATTTCACCAGATCGCCGATGGAAACCATGCCGGCGAGGCTGTCGTCGACGAGCACCGGGAGATGCCGGATGCGTTTCTCCGTCATCACATGCATCGCGACTTCGACGTCATCTTCCGGATCGCCGACGATCAGATCCGTCGTCATCACAGCCTCGATGAGGATTTCCCCGAGACGATCGGCATCCGACGCCACCAGCCGCAGCGTGTCGCGTTCGGTAAAGATGCCGACGGGACGCGCTTCCTCCATCACGAGCAGCGCGCCGATATTGTATCGCACGAGCATGTCGACCGCATCCCTGACCGACTTCTCCGGATGGATGCTGAACACTGTGGTGCCTTTCGCCTTTATGATGTCCTTCAGCTTCATGGCCGCTTCTCCTCGCCAGAGTTGAAATGGGATACTCCGGGGGGTAGAATAGGAATTGAATCGTGGAAATGCAAGGGGTGAACCGCGGTTCACCCCTTGACTTCCTCACTTCTTAACTTCTTAACTTCTTCACCTCTTCACCCCTTCACTTCTTCCCTGTTACAAATAGAACGACAGCAGAATGCCCGCCGCGACGGCGGAACCGATGACGCCCGCGACATTCGGTCCCATCGCATGCATCAGCAGGTAGTTATTTTTGTCATAGGATTGTCCGACCATTTGCGAGACGCGGGCGGCCGCGGGTACAGCCGACACGCCCGCCGAACCGATGAGCGGATTGAGCTTGTTTTCCTCGCTCAGGAAGAGGTTCATGAACTTCGCGAAGAGCACACCGCATGCGGTAGCGATCGCGAAGGACAGCGCGCCCAGGCCGAAGATCATGATGGACTGTGGCGTGAGGAAGGTCGAGGCCTGTGTCGATGCGCCGACCGTCAGTCCGAGAATGATCGTCACGATGTCGATCATGGCGCTGCGCGCGGTCTCCATCAGCCGCTTCGTCACGCCGCTCTCCTTGAGGAGATTGCCGAGGAACAGCATGCCGAGCAGGGGAAGCGCACCCGGGGCGATGAAGGCGGTGATGAGGAAGCCGATGATGGGGAACAGCACTTTCTCCCGCTTGCTCACGACGCGCGCGGGCTTCATGCGGATAAGCCGCTCTTTTTTGGTGGTGAGCAGTTTCATCACCGGCGGCTGGATGACCGGCACCAGTCCCATGTAGGAATACGCGGCGATGGCGATCGAGCCGATCAGATGCGGCGCCAGTTTCGCCGACGTGAATATGGCGGTCGGTCCGTCCGCTCCGCCGATAATGCCGATGGCGGCTGCTTCATCCGGGGTGAATCCCAGCCACAGCGCGGCGTTCAAGGTGATGAAGATGCCGACCTGGGCGGCCGCGCCGAGCAGGACGAGCTTGGGATTGGAGATGAGCGCGGAAAAATCGGTCATCGCGCCGATGCCGAGAAAAATCAGCGGGGGATAGATGCCCTTCACCACTCCGTAGTAGAGGTAGTTCATCACGCTGCCTTCCTCGTAGATGCCGATCTCCATGCCGGCGTTCTGCAGGAAAGGAATATTCCCGACGATGATACCGAAACCGATGGGAACGAGGAGCAGCGGCTCGTAATTCTTCACCATGGCCAGCCAGAGGAATGCCAGTCCGGCGGCGATCATGATGAGATTGCCGACGGTGACGTTCGCGAATCCGCTGTAGCCTAGAAACTGGAAAAAACCGTCAAGCATGTTTCACCCCTCCGATTTCGAAGAGGACGTCGCCTTCCAGTACGTTTGCGCCCTGGGCGGCCTTCATCTGGATGATCGTACCATCGGAGGGAGCGACGATATTGTTCTCCATCTTCATGGCTTCCATCATGAGGACGATCTGTCCGGCCTTCACCGCGTCGCCTTCCTTGACGTTGATCGACAGGATGACACCCGGGAGCGGGGCCTTGACGACACGGCGCTTGCCTTCCTCCGGCGCCGCGGTTTCGCGCGGCCGTTCGACTTCCGTGGAATAGGCCGGCTGTCGGAGAAGTGTCGGGGTCTTCGAGGCTTTCCTTCGGGCTTCGAAGCTGACCTCGTACACGGCGCCGTTTACTTCGACTGTCGCCTGGCCTTCGTCAATTTTCTTGATCTCGATGTTGTATGCGTTTCCGTTGATGGAAACATTGAATGTGCGCTGCGATGTCATGGTAGTGCTGCCTTGTCATGCTTGGGATTTGATTCGGATCGGGGGGAAGGTCATGCCGTAGAGCTTTGAACTCCAGGGGGAATACGGTTTTGAAACCTTCTTGATCGTGAGTACGGCGTCTTCGTCATCATGGTACTGGTTGAGGTGCATGTCGAGAGCCAGTGTGATCGCCGCGATGACCTCGCCGGAGACCTTTTGTTTCTTTCCGGACTCGACCACCGGTACGGGAGCGGCCTTGCGTTGCGCGAACAGACGCTGGGAGAGCACCGCAATGTAGTAGATCGTCGCGGACATGACGGCGAGCGCGGCGAAGACGACGCAGATACCGACGAGGGTGACGGTGAGTCCGTCGCCCATGGCGATGTTCTCCGCACCGGAGTATTTCCAGGTCTTGAACGTCTCCACGACCGCTCGCGCGGTATCGGCCACTGCCGACGTTTGTGTGAACATGAGCATGCTGTCACCCTCTCACAATGGGATGTTGCCGTGTTTCTTCATCGGAAGCGAGTCTCGCTTCGTGCTCAGGCTCTGCAGCGCGCGGATGATGCGGAATCGTGTGTTGCGCGGCTCGATGACGTCGTCGATGTAGCCGTATTTCGCGGCCACGTACGGGGTGGCGAATTTCTTGCGGTACTCGTCTTCCATCATCGAGATGAACTGGCCGCGCGTCTCGGAATCCTTTGCCGACAGCTCGCGTCCGTACAGCACCTCGATGGCGCCTCGGGGACCCATGACCGCGATCTCCGCCGTCGGCCAGGCGTAGTTGAGATCTCCGCGCAGGTGTTTCGAGCCCATCACGTCGTATGCTCCGCCGTAGGCTTTGCGCAGGATGATGGTCACCTTGGGGACCGTGGCCTCTCCATATGCGTACAGGAGTTTCGCCCCGTGAATGATGATGCCGCCGTACTCCTGCTGGGTGCCGGGAAGGAAGCCCGGAACATCGACCAGCGTCACGATGGGTATGTTGAAGGCATCGCAGAAGCGGATGAACCGCGCCGCCTTGCGCGAGGCGTTGATGTCCAGCACGCCGGCGAGGTAATTCGGCTGATTCGCGACGATGCCGGCCGAACGGCCGCCGAAGCGCGCGAATCCCACGATCATGTTCGGAGCGAAATGCCGCTGCACTTCGAGGAACTCCCCGTTGTCGGTCACCGCATGGATGACCTCGCGCACATCGTACGGTTTGTTGGCGCTCTCGGGAATGATCTCGTTGAGGGAATCCTCGATCCGGTCGATCGGATCGAGCGTCTCGACGAAGGGCGGTTCCTCGAGATTGTTCTGCGGCATGTAGCTGAGCAGTTTCCGGATGAGCATGATCTCCTCTTCGTCGCTGTCGCATGCGAAATGCGACACGCCGGATTTTGCCGTATGCACCGAGGCTCCGCCGAGTTCCTCCGTGGTGACTTCCTCGTTGGTGACGGACTTGACGACTTTCGGACCGGTGACGAACATGTAGCTCGTCTCCTTTGTCATTAAGATGAAATCCGTGATCGCGGGAGAGTAGACCGCGCCGCCCGCGCAGGGACCGAACACACCGGAGATCTGTGGAATCACGCCGGATGCGAGGATGTTTCTTTCGAAAATTTCCGCGTATCCGCCGAGACTCTTCACACCTTCCTGGATGCGCGCGCCGCCGGAATCATTGAGGCCGATCACGGGAGCGCCGTTCTTCATCGCCATGTCCATGATCTTGCAGATCTTCGCGGCATACATTTCGGACAGCGAACCGCCGAATACCGTGAAGTCCTGAGAAAATACGTACACCAGGCGTCCGTCGATCGTGCCGTAGCCCGTGACGACGCCGTCGGAGAGATAGGCCTCATTTTCGAGGCCGAAGTCGATGCACCGGTGGCTGACAAACATGTCGAACTCCTCGAAGCTGCCTTCGTCCAGCAGGAGGGCGAGACGCTCGCGCGCCGTCAGCTTGCCTTTGGCATGCTGCGACTCGATGCGCTTCTCGCCGCCTCCCATTCTGGCTTCCTCGCGCTTCTGGAGGAGTTCCTTGATCTTGTCTTCGATTGCCATTTTGTAACGTCCTTCAGACGATTGTGTATAGTGGGGAAAGGAAATGCGGTAGATTTGTCGAATGCGGTAGAAGTGTCGGACGTGATCGATTCCGCGGATACGATGTACTCTGTTTCCCCGAATTCCGGATGCGATTCTGTTTCATAACTCCCAATCGTTATAAAGTTAGCGAATTGGAACGGCAGATGCAATGCGCCGCGCGCTTCGCGCGCAGCGCATTGCGCTGTAGGCTGTAAGCTATAGGAAGCGAATGGCGGAGCATCGAGCCGGCATCCCGGCCTGGATCCAGGCACCGCCGTACGCGAGTTTACGGGATTGCGTCAGCCTGCTGCCTACAGCCTACTGCCTATAGCGCCGGAAAGAGGCGAAGCGGCTCCGCTGCTTCGCCTGTTTCCGGCTTATTCCGTATCTTTACCAAGGCCATCCATCCCACTGCGAACGGGAGCAATGAACAAGCAGCGCGCCTTCTCCATCCTGAAGATCACGATCACCGCACTGATTGTGGTTTTCTCGATTTACTTCTCGATCTGGAAGGTGGATTTCAGCGAGCTGGGACGCAGCTTCCGTACGGCGAATTACTGGTACGCGCTGCTGATCATCATTCCCATCATCCTCTCGCATTACGTGCGCGCCGTGCGCTGGAAGGTCATCCTCGAGCGCATTCATCCCAACGTTCGCATGGGAAATCTCTTCGCCGGCGTGATGATCGGCTATTTCATGAACAACCTGATTCCGCGCAGCGGCGAGTTTGTGCGTCCCTGGTTCACCGCGCAGGATGAACGGGAGACGACATTCAGCTCCCTGCTCGGCAGCATCGTCGTCGAGCGCTTCATCGACACGGTGGCGCTGCTGATCATGATCGCGGTGATCCTGCTCGTCGATCAGCATCTCTTCGACGGCTTCGGGGAGGTCGGCGTCAACGCCGATGTCATCCGGCCGATCATCTACATGGCGATACTCCTCGGTATCGGATTCATCCTGATCGCGCCGAGCAGGGCGGGACTCTGGGTGGCGGAGACCGCCAGCCGGCCGCTGGACTGGATGGCGCGCCGCTTCGGCATCGCGAGGTTCTCACGGCTCCGCGCGAGCCTGCTCGAAATGTTCCGCAAACTGCAGCTGGGTTTCGGCGCGGTGCGCACGACCCGGCAGGTAATTCTCGTTACCGTGCACACCGCGCTGCTCTACTTCCTCTACATGGCGCCGCTGTGGATCATGTTCAACGCCTTCCCGAGCGGCGCGAATTCCGCGGTAACGCTGTTCGCCGCGCTCGAGATCTACGCCGTCACCGCCCTGGGTTATGCCGTCGCACCGACCCCCGGCGCCTTCGGCGTCTTTCATGTGACCGCGCGTATAGCCCTGATGAAATTCGCGGCTTTCACATACGCCGATGCCGTTGCCTACGCCACGCTTACGCATTTCGTCAACTACCTCGTCCCCATCACGATGGGCATCTATTACCTCGCCACGCGCAACATGTCCTTCGGCACACTGGTCCGCGCCCGTGAAGCCGCATAGGAAAAACGCCGACTCGTTTGTCATCTTTCCATCTTTCCATCTTGTCATCTTGTCATTCTTCATGCGCAACGTCCTCATCGTCACATATTACTTCCCCCCCTCAGGCGGACCCGGTGTGCAGCGCGTGCTGAAATTCTGCACCTACCTGCTCGAGTCCGGCTGGCGGCCGGTCATCCTGACAGTGAAGGACGCGGACTATCCCGCGCGTGACGAATCGCTGCTCAACGAGATTCCCGCCGAAGCGATCGTCTATCGCACGCCGATTTTCGAACCCTACGGGATCTACCGGAAACTCACCGGGAAAAAGAAAGGCACGCCGGTGGACGTCAACACCATCCCGAAGCCCGGCGAACGGCGTTCCCTTCAGGAGCGCATCGCGGAATTCGTGCGCGCGACCTTCTTCATTCCCGACGCGCGCATGGGCTGGAAAAAATCGGCGGTGAAGGAGGGACTCGAGATCATCCGGAAACACGATATCCGGGCCATCTATTCCTCTTCCCCGCCCTACACCTGCGCGCTCATCGCGCGCGAACTCAAGCTCAAAACGGGACTGCCCTGGATCGCGGGCTTCCGTGATCCGTGGACCGGCTTTCTCTCGACACCGAAGCGCTGGTTCCTGCCCGCGATGATCGAGCGGCATCTCGAGCGCGCGGTTTTCACCGACTGCGACCGCATGGACGTGGCCTGGGAAGGCATCCGCAAGGATTTCCACGAGAAGTATCCGGATATTCCCACCGGCAAGGTGCATCACCTGCCGAACGGTTTCGACAGTGCGGACTTCCCCACCGTGGAGGTGCTCGAGAAAAATCACTTCACCGTCACCTACACCGGCTCGATGTACGGCAAGCGCAATCCTGAAATGTTCCTTGCCGCCGTGGCCCGGCTTGTGGAAACCGGAGCGGTGGATCCCGCGCGAATTCGCCTGCATTTCATCGGACGCTTCGGCGCGGAGGTGCGCGCCATGTTCGATCACCCGATCCTGAAGGACAGCATCGTCGTGCACGAATACATGGCCCATGCCGCCAGCATACGGCATCTCTTCCAGAGCGACGCGCTGCTGATGGTGGTCGATGACTTCCAGGGTAACGAGGAGATCGTTCCCGGAAAGGTGTATGAGTACATCGGCTCAGGCAGACCCATCATCACGCTGGCGCCCGAAGGCGCCGTGACGCGGGTGATCGAGGAAACCGCCTCCGGACGCTGCGCGCGTGCGCATGATGTCGAGGGAATCGCGGATATCTTTCTCGATTTCTACCGGCAATGGCAGGCCGGCACGCTGGGAACCGCGCAGCACCGCGAGGCCGTCGGGCAGTACGAACGCCGGAAGATCACACAGCGCCTCGCCGCGTTGCTGGACGATATCGCCGGAGACGGATAAAGCAGCTCTGTCCGCCGGGGTGTCGGGATGAATCCGTCAGATGACTATTCCCACGCCGAGGAACAGGGCAATCGAACTGAGCGTGCGCTCCGTCGTGCTGAAATCCGTTTCATCATCCATGCTCTGGATACGGTAATTCAGTTCCGTACGGATAAACGCTGTTCGGCCGACAAGGAATTTCGCACCGGCGCCGAGGTTGATGATGCTGATGTCGAACTCGTCACTCCTCCCTCCATACAGTTCCAGAAACACCGGGATCCCGTAGGAGTTCGACATCCCGTAACCCGCGCGGGCGAACAGGGCCACCGAGCTGCGCGGCAGCTGATGCGTGTAGGCGAGGTTGATGATGATCGACTGCATCGGCCGGACACCTTCCATCGCGCGAAGGCCGAGCTCGAGTTCGCCCGCGAGTCCGTCGATGAAATAGTATGCCGGCGCAAGCGACAGGTACCCGTACGTGTGCGAATCGTCGGACTCGAAATCCAGCAACGGACTGCTCTTCGATGAGTACGTTATCTTCTCGGTCGTCGATCCTGCCGTTCCCAGCATCGTCAGCTCCAGATCTCCTTGCTTGAACTGCGCCGAGGCGGTGGCGGCGAACAGCACGATGAATACAGTTGCGATGCACGCTTTCATATCTCCTCCGTTGTGTGTGGTGATGTGCGTGCAACATATGGGATTCTTGTCCGATTTTCAACAGTGGTCCCGAAGAATCCTTCGAACCGGGCGAGAATCTAGTACGTACTCCCGCCTTCGTTCGCCTGCGGCGAACTATGGCGGGCAAGCATGCTCGAAGAGGGCGCACTGGCGTGCGCCCCTCCCAGGCACGTGCTCCCGCCTTCGTTCGGCTTCGCCGAACTACGGCGGGCAAGCGTACACGTCCTCGTCCTCGTCCTCGTACTCGTCTTCGTCATTCGCAACATTCACCGGATAATTACGTATTTTACTGTTTATCACAGGACACCACACATTACACCGTGAGCATCCCATGAACGACACTCCGCTTTACGTCAGCCCCAGCACGGCTCGCAGTCTCTGGCAGGAATACCGCATCTACGCCGATCGTGTGGAGTTCGCCACGCTGCTCGGCACGCTGACCGTGCCATTCGAATCGATCGAGAGCGCCGATGTGGCGGGTTCCGACATGGTCGCGCTCTTGAAGGGCGATCTCCGGTTGAAGAATTTCCGTCCCGCACTCAAGCTCGACTGGGCGAATTTCCAGGAACATGTGGTGCTCGACAAGAGGGATGGCAGCATCCACCGCATCCTCTTCACCCCGGAAAATCCGGCGGAATTCATCGAGGCGCTCCGGCGTGCGATGGACGCCCGCCGCTGACGGGAGATTGCACGTTCCATCCCGTCCACCGGGCGAACCGACGATGAATCCGAATGCGCAGTGGTTTCGACGACAGGTGAGGGTTGCGCAACGTCGCCAGTTCGATCACGGTGGTTCGCCCCTACAACCGGGCGAACCGGCGATGAATCCGAATGCGCAGTGGTTTCGACGACAGGTGAGGGTTGCGCAATGTCGCCAGTTCGATCACGGTGGTTCGCCCCTACAACCGCTCCTACCCTCCTACCCGCCTACCCTTCCTCACGGAAACAGCTTCGCGAGCACTGCGCGATCCGGTTTCGGCGTCATGTAGCTCACGACGATGAGCGTGCCGATCGAAACGATCAATGCCGGATAGATGCTGGGAATGCCCCACGGATCGCCGCCGATCATGACTTGCGGCATCGCGTAGGGGATCACGATATCCAACGCAATCACCATGAACGCGCCGGAAAGGATGCTGGTGAGTCCGCCGGCCTTCGTCGCGCGCTTCCAGGCCAGCGCCGCGAGCAGTGCGGGCGTGATGGCCACGCCGTAGATGGTGTAGGCGAAGTAGGCGTATTTCAGGACCGAGATCTCCGATTTTAATACCGTCGGGATGAAGATCATCAGGAATGCGACGAAGCCCAGCACGACGATCAGGATCTTCTGCAGCGCGACCATTTTCTTCTGCGTCGCATCGGGATTGATGAAGCGCTGGTAGATGTCGCGCATGATGTTGGTGGAGGGACTCAGCAGGTAGTTCATGCCGGTCGACAGCACCACCACGACCGCGGCCGCGAGGAGGAGGAGTCCCACCGGCGCGGGCACCATCGTGCGCGCGGCGTGCATCACGATGGCCGCGGGGTCGATGGACGTGTCGCCCCAGTAATAACTCGACGCGTAGATCGCGATCACCACCACGACGGTCTCGACGACGATGGTGCCGACGATCCACAATGCGACGGCCTTCTTCGCGTCCGCCGGTGTCTTCGCGCTGTAGAATTTCTGATACATGCTCTGTACACCCAGCAGGAGGAACATCGTCGCGAGGAAGTAGCTGAAGGCCTTGAGGAAAGGATACTGACCGAAGTCCGGCGAAACCAGCAGCATGTGCGACGGAGGCAGTGTCGCGGCGGGAGCGCCGAGTCCGCCGGCAGTGGCCACGACGAAGGGCACCGCGACGACGCAGGCCAGCACGATGATGATGCCGTTCGGCAGATCCGTGTGCGCCACGGCAATCATGCCGCCGATCGCGGTGAAGAGGATCACGAAGCCGGCGGCCAGCGCCTGTCCGGCCTCCACGCTCACCGCGCCGTCGGTGATTACGTTGAGGATGTATCCCCCGGCGCGGAACTGGTACGAGACGATCGTGGTGAAGGCGATGATCAGCGCGATGGCACCGAAGAGCCGCGCGAACTTCCCATAACGCTCCTCGAGAATGTCACCGATGGTGTACTGTCCGAAGGTGCGGATCTTGCCCGCGAGGAAGTAGATGATCGCGATGCCCACCCATGCGCCCGCGGGCATCCAGATCGAACTCCAGCCCGCGCGATAGGCGTATTCCGCGCCCGCGATGAAGGTGCCGGAACCTATCCAGGTGCAGACGAGGGTGAAGACCATCTTGGTCACGCCGAGACTGCGGCCGGCGACCATCATGTCGTCCTGCGTCTTCACCTTGCGCGCTTGCATGAAATTGTATACCGTCAGCGCGATGAGGTAGACGATAATGATCACGATGTACGTGTACATGGATATCCGTGGGTATGTGGTGAATGGATTGCGGGAACGGCCGGTTTGGCGGACGCGGACGGGATGCACGCACGGCGCCTCCCGTCCGGTGTCACGTGGTCACACGAGCGTGAGAACGGGGATCACGTCTTTCTGTATCGCGCCCACGACCTCGACCGCACCTTCGTCGGTGACGAACACGTCGATCTCGGTGCGGAAGCCGATTTTCTCCTGTTCCATGTAGATTCCGGGTTCTATGGAGAAACAGGTGCCGGGAAGGATGCGGCGTTCATCCATCGTCTCGAGATTGTCGATATGTCCGCCGTTGCCGTGCACCTCGAGGCCGATGTTGTGACCCGTGCGATGGACGAA
The DNA here is from genome assembly GCA_964635845.1 of uncultured Chromatiales bacterium. Lineage (GTDB taxonomy): Bacteria > Bacteroidota > Ignavibacteria > SZUA-365 > SZUA-365 > SZUA-365. The sequence goes on along the minus strand of CAZWNO010000061.1, from coordinate 2,915 downwards.
GTACTCGCCGTAGCCCGCGTCGACGATCACCTTGCGCACGGCGTCGTCCACTTCCCAGCCCGCGAGCGGCTCGCCCGCGGCGAAGCGGTCGCGCACCATCGCGAGTCCCGTGTCGCGCGCGTCGCGTGCCACGTTGAAAACCTCCGTGATGCGCGCAGGGACCTCGGTGCCGATGAAGCCCATCCAGGTGATGTCGTAATAAATACCACCGGGTACGTTTTTCTTCGCCCAGAGATCGAGCAGCAGCAGGTCGCCCTCCTTCATCGCGAAGCTGTTTTCCTTCGTCGGTTCGAAGTGCGGATCGGCCGCGTGTTCGTTGATCGCGACGATGGGACCGTCCTCCCACTGCATCCCGTTGGCGCGCATCAGGTCATGCATGAATTTCTGGATCTCCACCTCGCGCGGCGCGTCGCCGGCCTTGATGCGCCGGGCGACTTCCTTGAAAGTCTCGTCCTTCACCATCTGCATGATGCGGCCGGCTTCCTTGTGGCTTTCCCAGTCCTCCATGGACAGGTGCGCCTCGAACTGTCCGACCAGGTCGCCGCTCGACACCACCTCCACGCCGAAGCCGCGGATCAGTTCGATCGTGCCCGCGTCGACGATGGAGACATAGGGAATATTGTTGTTCGGAGAATACTGCATCGCGACCTTCTTCGCCGTACCCAGCATCGCGCGCAGCATGTCCTGCAGCTGCTTCCATGGCAGGTACACGTTCTTCACGCCCGGCAGATGGTCGCAGCGCCAGGGCTCGATGCGGTGCACGAGCTTCTGCGGTTCTCCCTCGGCGGGTATGAAATAGAACCAGCGCCGCGAAGCGAAGCGGTTCGTGTCCATGTTCAGGATGCGCGCGGCGATCGCGTCGCGGTTGTGGAAATCGTAGAAGAGCCAGCCGTCGATGCCGGCATTGCGGAGTGCGGACTGAATCGCGTGCAGATCCATGGGTTGCTTCCTTTGCTGGGAAATTGTCTTATCGTGTGAAGATACAGAATAATTCCGCGCGGGAACAAGCGGAGAACGCTTGCCGCGCCGTAGTGCGGCGAAGCCGGACGAAGGCGGGAGCACGAGCACGAGCACGAGCACGTGCACGAGCACGTGTACGAGCACGAGCACGAGCACGTGCACGAGCACGAGCACGAGGACGTGCACGAGCACGAGGACGAGCACGAGCACGAGGACGAGCACGAGCACGTGCCTGGGAGGGGCGCACACCAGTGCGCCCTCTTCATGTCCTCCTTGATTGGTCGATTGCAGGAGATTACACCCTGAATATCTGCATGCCTCGCATCCGCGTTGTCACGGAATTGTCTGATTGACGTAATCGAACTGTCAATATCTTCACCCCCCTCTGCCGTAAAATTCATGCGCCCCAGGCATGCATGTCACCACGATCCTCCTCGCCCGGTCGCTGAGAATTTCTCCGTCGACATGCACGGGCAGAGGGAAATCGAGCGCGACGTCGAAATGCGCGGCCTGCGCATAGGTGACTTCCGGCGCGGAGAGATGCGAACCGTTCAGCGCGCGGGGAAGCACCTGCAGCACACGCATGGTGCTCAACTGCCGCGCGTGGCAGAGGTCGAGCAATCCGTCGGAGATGTCCGCCTTCGGCGTCAGGCGAAAACCGCCGCCGCTGGTGCTGCCGTTGCCGATGCAAGCGAGGAAGAGGCTGGCGTTGAGCTCCGTGTTGCAGTAAATCGTCCGCGAGGGCACGGCCGCGTAGTGCCGCAGGACACGGAAGACCGAGATCAGATAGGGAATGATGCCCCGGCCGGTGCTGCCGTTGGAGACATCCATCGCCACCGCGGCATCGAAGCCGATGCCGATGGCATTGATGAAGCAGCGGGTGATAAGCCGGCCGTCCTCGTCGATGATATCGGCCTTCGCAGCGTCGACGGCGATGCTGCGGTCACGCAGCAGCGCGTCGAGCGTGTCCTTCATGGACCGCGTTCCGAGCTGCGCGGCGAAATCATTGCCCGTGCCCAGTGGCAGCACGCCGACGGGATGCGAACCCGGACGCAGTCCGTTGATCACCTCGTTGAGTGTGCCGTCTCCTCCCGCCACGCAGAGCGGTGCACCGTCGTCTGGCAGCGCCGAGGCGATCTCCGCCGCGTGCATGCGCCGCGCGGTCACGTATTCCTCGACCGTGTATCCGGCATCCTGCAGCGCGTGCAGTACGTCCTTGAGCCGCCGGCCCGAGCGGCCCTTCCCCGCCGCGGGATTGAGAATGAGATGAATGCTGCGCTGCATCCTGAAAAATAGCTACTGCGCATGTGAAACGCGAGTGAGAAGCCTCCCGGGAAATCAGCGCTGCCGGGAAAATGGTGCCGCCGGGGAAGCGGTGGGACAACGAGGATTGCGCGCTATGAACGCTTGTCCAGCCAGTCCAGGAGGGCGTTGATGAATGTGAGCGGATGCGGGGGACAACCCGGAACGTACAGATCGACGGATGCACGATCGAGAATGCTCCGGTCGATCTCGGAGGAGTGTTCGAAGACGCCGCCCGAGATTGCGCAGGCGCCGGTGAGGATGATGATGCGGGGATGCGGTACGGCCTCGAGGCAGAGGTCGAGCGGCGCGGCCATCGCGCGGGTGATGGGTCCTGTGATGACGATGCCGTCGGCATGCCGCGGCGAGGCGACGAATTCGATACCGTACCGTCCCATATCGAAATTCACATTGCCCAGCGCGTTGAGTTCCAGTTCGCAGCCGTTGCAGCCTCCGGCGGAAACCTGCCGGAGTTTTAACGATGACCCGAAATAGGAACGGATGCGCGCGGACGCCAGACCAGGCGTGATGCGCGGTGTCTCATGCGTGACGATGAGTCCCTCCCGCGAATCCGATCCCATGCGGTAATCCGGCGTGAACGAGATGATGTGTTCGGGACAAAGCTTCGCTGCCCTATGGGAAAGCGCTCCGCG